>NZ_CP013979.1:1874196-2186562 GCF_001660485.1 Agromyces aureus | reverse complement strand
GAGCGACTCGACGATCTGCCGCAGCTTCGTCGCGTCGCGGTGTTCGAGCAGGTAGCCGAGGAACGGATGCGGGTTGGACTCCTGCAGGTCGGCGAGTGCGCTCGCATCCGTCGTGTAGCCGGTCTTCGTCGCGCGGGTCTTCGGCATCGCGAGCTGGTCGAAGAGCACCTCCTGGAGCTGCTTCGGCGAGCCCAGGTTCACCTCCCGGCCGATCTCCGCGTAGGCGGCGGCGGCGAGGGCGGCCGCGCGGTCGCCGAGTTCGGCCGACAACGCGCCGAGCTCGCCGTGGTCGACCGTGACCCCGCGCAGCTCCATGGCCGCGAGCACCGGCACGAGCGGCATCTCGACCTCGGCGAGCAGCACGCGGGTGCTCTCGGGCAGCGCACGCAGCACGACCGGAGCCAGCCTGAGCGTGTACCAGGCGAACTCCGGCGCACCGGCATCGGACCCTTCTTCGGGCACCAGCAGCGAGGGGTCGGCCTGCGGCAGCTTCTCGCCCAGGTGGACGTCGACGAGGTCGGCCAGCGACCGCTCGGTGAGATTCGGGCGGAGGAGCCATCCGGCCACGAGCGTGTCGAGCACGAGCCCGTCGACCTCGAGGCCGGATCGGGCGAGCGCCTTCAGCTGTGCCTTCGCGTCGGTCATGATCTTCGGCGACGCGCTTGCCAGCCACTGCTCGAACGGGGCGGCGGCCTCGTCGCCGGCGCGCCACGACAGGCGAACGCTCTCGGTCGTGGTCGCGATGCCCGCGCCGATGACGACGCCCTCGAGGACGTCGAGGCTGAGGCCCAATCCGGCGGGCTCAGCCGCGACCGCTCGGTCGAGCCACTCGGCCAACGCCTGACCCGTGAGCGACTGCGAGCTCGGAGCCTGCGGCGCGGCGGCCTCAGCGGCCTCCGGCGCGGCGGTGGGCGCCCCCGCGCTCGCGTTCGGCGCTCCGCCCACGAGCTTCGCAAGGCGTTCGAGCAGCGTGCGGAACTCGAGGCGTTCGAAGAGCGGCCGCACCTCGTCGATGACGATCGGCTTGGCCGCCAGCGTGTCGAGCTCGACGTCGAGCTCGACATCCGTCACGAGGCGGTTGAGACGCCGGTTGCGCTCGGCGTTCTCGCGCTGGTCGCGGAGGTTCTGCCCCACGACGCCCTTGATCTCGTCGGCGTGCGCGAGGATGCCCTCGAGGTCGCCGTACAGCCCGAGCCATTTCACGGCGGTCTTCTCGCCGACCTTCGAGATGCCGATCAGGTTGTCGCTGGACTCGCCCACGAGGGCCGCGACATCCGGGTACTGCTCGGGCCGGATGCCGTAGCGCTCGACGACCGCCGCCGGGTCGTAGCGCTTGAGCTGCGACACGCCCTGCGTGTTCGGGTAGAGCAGGGTCACGTCGTCGTTCACGAGTTGGATGGTGTCGCGGTCGCCTGAGACGAGCAGCACCCGGTACCCGTCGGCCCGGCCGCGCGCGGCGAGCGTCGCGAGGATGTCGTCGGCCTCGAAGTCCTCCTTCTCGAGCGTCGTGATGCCCATGGCCTGGAGCGCCTCCTGGAGAAGCGGCACCTGACCCTTGAACTCCACGGGCGTCTCGCCCCGGGTGCCCTTGTACTCGGGGTACTCGCGGGTACGGAACGAGGCGCGCGACATGTCGAACGCGACCGCGAGGTGCGTCGGGTTCTCGTTCGCGAGCAGCAGGAGCAGCATCGACAGGAACCCGTGGATGGCGTTCGTGTGCTGCCCGTCGCGCGTGGTGAAGCTGTCGACCGGAAGCGCGTAGAACGCCCGGAATGCCAGCGAGTGGCCGTCGATCACGAGAAGGGTGGGCTTGTCTGCGTCTGGCACCCGCCAAGCCTACAAGCGGCCACCGACAGCGATTCACCCGTCGAGCGACGGGTGCGGAAACGGCGGATGCCGCGACGAGGCGTCTCGTCGCGGCATCCGTGGGTCGTGCGTGTGGTCTACTTCTTCGCCGCCAGCTGTTCGATGATGGCCTGCGAGACGTCCTTCATGGTGAGGCGTCGATCCATCGACGCCTTCTGGATCCAGCGGAACGCCTCGGGCTCGGTGAGCCCCATCTTCTCGTTCAGCAGGCCCTTCGCCCGGTCGACGAGCTTGCGCGTCTCGAACCGCTCGACCAGGTCGCCGACCTCGGCCTCGAGCGCGATGATCTGGGCGTAGCGCGCGAGGGCGATCTCGATCGCCGGCAGCAGGTCGTTCGGCGTGAACGGCTTGACGACGTACGCGAGTGCGCCGGCCTCGCTCGCTCGCTCGACGAGCTCCTTCTGGCTGAACGCCGTGAGCAGCACCACCGGGGCGATGTGGCCCTTCGAGAGGCGCTCGGCCGCCGAGATGCCGTCGAGCTGGGGCATCTTGACGTCCATGATGACGAGGTCGGGGCGGAGCTCGGTGGCGAGCTGCACCGCAGTCTCGCCGTCACCCGCCTCACCGACGACTTCGTAGCCGTTGTCGCGGAGGATCTCGACGATGTCGAGACGAATCAGCGACTCGTCCTCTGCCACGACGACGCGGCGAGGGGCCGACTGGGTCTGTTCCGTGTCTGTCACGGAGGAAAGCCTACGGTATTCTGAGCGAGGCCTCTGGCCGGTGTGGCGGAATGGCAGACGCGGAGCACTCAAAATGCTTTGCCCGAAAGGGCGTGTGGGTTCGACCCCCACCACCGGCACCATCGCATCGCGTTCTCGCGACGCGCGATCAGTCGGAACGCACGGGCGGATGCTGCGATCCGCGGTGGATCTCGTACAGGCGGGCATGGCCGGGCGAGTCGGGGTCGTCGACGATCGGTCGATCGGCCATGAACAGCCTGATCATGTGCGCGAGCTCGCCCGAGTGGCTGAAGTTGATCGCGTGCGCGGCGCCCTCGATCTTGGCGATGAGCACTCGGTTGTCGGTCTGGCTTGCGACCTCCTGCACGCGATCGGCGCTGGGCATCAGTGGATCCCGGTCGCCGAGCACCGCCAGGGTGGGGATGTGCAGCGCGAGCATGCGCTCCAGCGATGGGTACCGCGTGAGCGCCTTGAACATGCGCACGGTGCTCGGAACGCCGAAGCGGAGGTAGTCGGGTGTCACGACGCGCATCAGCCGCGGCGGCTCGCGGGTGCCGTCACGGCTGATCTGCCCCATCGCGCGCCGGAGCGGCTGGTTGAAGACACCGCCCGCCGGCGAGACGAGCACCGCCCGTTCGATGCGATCGGGGTGGAGATGCGCGAACTCACAGATCACCGGGCATCCCATGGAATTGCCGACCAGCGTCACGCGCTCGATGCCGCGATCGTCGAGGAACCTCGCGGCCGCATGCGCGAGGTCGGGCACGTCGAGGGATGACGCGGCCTTGCCGCTCCGCCCGAATCCCGGCAGGTCGGGCACGAGCGTGTGGAAGTCGTCGGCGAGCCGTTCGGCGGTCGGCAGGAGGTAGCGCCCCGAGAGCCCGAACCCGTGCACGTGCATCATCGCCGGCACGCCCGACGGCGGCTCGGGCGATTCGCGGTAGAAGACGTCGACGCCGTCGACGACCGTCCAACGCTCCGCGAGCGTGGTCGTCGAGCGCTTCGGCCCGCGCCGCGCGCTCCGCTGGTTCAGGGCTCCCCCGGCCTCATCGGCCCCCGCCGGCATCCGGTCCCGCATGAGGAGAGTTTCGCACGTCGGCACCGTGCTGCGCACCCTTCGGGGTTCGCAGCGCGCGTCGCCGGCACGGTGCCTCCGACATCGGATGCCGCGGAGGGGCGATGACCGCGGGAACGACGACGGCCCGGTCGCTCCGTGAGGAGCGCCGGGCCGACGATGGGACGTGCTAGAGCACCTCGCCGACGACGTGCACGCGCACGTCGTTCGTGGTGCCGGGGATTCCGGGAGGGGATCCGGAGATGATGACGACCTTCTCGCCCTTCGTGGCGCGACCCGTGCGGCCGAGCGCCTCGTCGACCTGGCCGACCATCTGGTCGGTGTGGGTGACGCGCTCGACGACGAACGACTCGACGCCCCAGTTCAGCGCCATGCGGCGACGGATCGCGGGGTCGGGCGTGAACGCCAGGATCGGGATGTCTGAGCGCAGACGCGACATGCGTCGAACCGTCTCGCCCGACTCGGTGAACACGCACAGGTACTTCGCCTCGACGAAGTCGGCGACCTCGACGGCGGCGAGCGTGATCGCCCCGGCCTGCGTGCGCGGCTTGGTGCCGAGCGGCGCGATGCGCTCGAGTCCGTGCTGCTCGGTCGACTCGACGATGCGCGCCATGGTCTGCACGGTGATGACCGGGTACGCGCCGACGCTCGTCTCGCCCGACAGCATGACCGCATCGGCACCGTCGAGGATCGCGTTCGCGACGTCGGAGGTCTCGGCACGGGTCGGCACGGGGCTCTGGATCATCGACTCGAGCATCTGCGTCGCGACGATGACCGGCTTCGCGAGACGGCGAGCGATCTCGACGGCGCGCTTCTGCACGATCGGCACGGCCTCGAGGGGCAGCTCGACGCCGAGGTCGCCACGGGCGACCATGATGGCGTCGAACGCCTCGGTGATCTCCTCGAGTGCGTCGACGGCCTGCGGCTTCTCGATCTTGGCGACCACCGGCACGCGGCGTCCGACCTCGTCCATGATCTCGTGCACGCGCTCGATGTCGGCCGCGTTGCGCACGAACGACAGCGCGATGAGGTCGGCGCCGAGCTCGAGGCCCCAGCGCAGGTCGGCCTCGTCCTTCTCCGACAGAGCGGGAACGTTGACCGCGACGCCGGGCAGGTTGATGCCCTTATTGTTCGAGACGGGGCCCGCGACGATGACCTTCGTGGTGACCACGACGCCGTCGGTCTCGACGACCTCGACGCGCACCTTGCCGTCGTCGATGAGCAGGAAGTCGCCGGGCTTGACGTCCTGGGGCAGGCCCTTGAACGTCGTGCCGACGAGCTCCTTCGTGCCGACCACGTCTTCGGTCGTGATCTTGAAGATGTCGCCCTCGGCGAGGTCGTGCGGGCCGTCGGCGAACTTGCCGAGTCGGATCTTGGGACCCTGCAGGTCGACCAGCACCGCGACGGCCTTGCCGCTGTCGTTCGCGGCCTTCCGCACGTTCTGGTAGACGCCCTCGTGCACGTCGTAGCTGCCGTGGCTGAGGTTCATGCGCGCGACGTCGACTCCCGCATCGATGATCGCGCGGATCTGCTCGTAGCTCGATGTCGCCGGCCCGAGGGTGGCGACGATCTTCGCTCGTCTCATGTGGTTGTGCTCCAAGCTGTCTCCGCGCCGGGCGCGGGGTTTGATTTCGGGTGACGCGCCGTCGGCGCGACGTGGTCAGATGGCGAACGCGCGAGCGGTCGCCGACACGGGACTCGGCAGGTCGGTCTTGCCTTCAAGGTACCGGTCGACGGCGGATGCCGCAGCACGGCCTTCGGCGATCGCCCACACGATGAGCGACTGCCCTCGCCCGGCGTCGCCGGCCACGTAGACACCCGGGACGGAGGTCGCGTAGTCGGCGCTGCGGGCGAAGTTGCCGCGAGGATCGGCGGGCAGCGCGAGCTGCTCGTCGGTCAGTGCGGTCTCGGGTCCGGTGAAGCCGAGCGCGAGCAGCACGAGGTCGGCGGGGAGCTCGCGCTCCGTGCCGGCCTTCGGCACGCGACGGCCGTCGACGAACTCGGTCTCGGCGATGCGGATGGCCCGCAGCTCGCCGTTCTCGTTCGAGAGGAACTCGACGGTCGAGGCGAGGTAGTGGCGCTCGCCGCCCTCTTCGTGGGCGCTCTGCATCTCGAACAGCGTCGGATGCAGGGGCCACGGCTGGTGGTCGGGACGGCTGTCTCCGGGCTGCTTGCCGATCGCGAGGTTCGTCACGGAGAGCGCGCCCTGGCGGTGGGCGGTGCCGATGCAGTCGGCACCGGTGTCACCGCCGCCGAGCACGATCACGTGCTTGCCCTCGGCGGAGATCTGGTCGTAGACCTGATCGCCGGCGACGGCGCGGTTCGACTGCGTCAGGTACTCCATGGCGAAGTGCACGCCGGGCAGTTCCCGCCCGGGGATGGGGAGGTCGCGCGGCACCATCGCGCCCGTGGCGACCACGACGGCGTCGTAGCGCTCGCGGAGCTGCGCCCACGTGATGTCCACGCCGATGTCGACGCCCGCACGGAAGCGGGTGCCCTCGGCGGTCATCTGCGCGATGCGCTGATCGATGTGCTTCTTCTCCATCTTGAAGTCGGGGATGCCGTAGCGCAGCAGACCGCCGATGCGGTCGTCGCGCTCGTACACCGCGACCGTGTGGCCGGCACGCGTGAGCTGCTGGGCGGCGGCGAGGCCGGCGGGGCCTGAGCCGACGACCGCGACGGTCTTGCCCGTGAGGCGCCCGGGCGGCTGCGGCTGGACCCAGCCGCTGCCGAACGCCTGGTCGATGATCGAGACCTCGACCTGCTTGATGGTGACCGCGGGCTGGTTGATGCCGAGCACGCACGACGACTCGCACGGAGCCGGGCAGAGCCGTCCGGTGAACTCGGGGAAGTTGTTCGTCGCGTGCAGGCGTTCGACGGCGGCGCGGCCTTCGCCGCGGTACATGAGGTCGTTCCACTCCGGGATCAGGTTGCCGAGCGGGCAGCCCTGGTGGCAGAACGGGATGCCGCAGTCCATGCAGCGCCCGGCCTGACGGCGGAGCTGGGCGGGGTCGCCCTGCTCGTAGACCTCTTTGAAGTCCATGATGCGCACCGGCACGGGACGCCGCTTCGGCAGCTCGCGCTCGGTGACCTTCAGAAAGCCCTTCGGGTCAGCCACCCGTCACCTCCAGGATTCGAGTCCAGACCACGTCGCCGTCGGGGTCGAGCCCCTCGTCGACCGCGTTCTGGCGGGTGCGGAGCACTGCGGCGTAGTCGCGCGGCAGCACCTTGGTGAAACGTTCGAACGCGGCATCCCCTGCAGCGAGCAGGTCGGCAGCCACCGTCGAATCGGTGTTGGCGACGTGCTGCTCGAGCAGGTCGCGGACGATCTCGCAGTCGGCGCTGCCGAGGGGGTGCAGTTCGAGTTCGCCGGTCTTCAGCGCTTCGATGTTCACCCGCTCGGAACGGAGATCGTGCACGTACGCCGTGCCACCCGACATGCCGGCGCCGAGGTTTCGCCCGGTGTCGCCGAGGATGAGCGCGAGTCCGCCGGTCATGTACTCGAGCGCGTGGTCGCCCACGCCCTCGACCACCGCGGTTGCGCCGGAGTTGCGCACGAGGAACCGTTCGCCCACGATGCCGCGGATGAACATGCTGCCCCGCGTCGCGCCGTAGCCGATGACGTTGCCGGCGATGACGTTGCGTTCGGCGGCGAATCCGCTGTCGCGTGCGGGACGCACGACGATCTGTCCGCCCGAGAGCCCCTTGCCGACGTAGTCGTTCGAGTCGCCCTCGAGTCGCAGCGTGATGCCGCTCGGCAGGAACGCGCCGAGGCTCTGGCCGGCCGAACCGGTGAGCGTGACGTCGATCGAGCCCGTCGGCAGTCCGTGCTCGCCGTGGCGCACGGTGACTTCGTGTCCGAGCATGGTGCCGACGGCGCGCTCGGTGTTCTTCACGGGCAGCTCGATCTCGACCGTGCCGCCGTCTTCGAGCACGAGCTCGCTGCGACGAATGAGTTCGTTGTCGAAGTGCCGGTCGAGCTCGTGGTCCTGCGCGCGGAGGTTGCGACGCGGGTCGGAGTCCGAGAAGTCGGGGCCGACGAGCACGGGGGTCAGGTCGAGGCCGGAGGCCTTCCAGTGGTCGAGCGCACGATCGATGTCGAGCAGCTCCCGGCGCCCGATGATCTCGTCGAGCGACCGGTATCCGAGCTCGGCGAGGTACTCGCGCACCTCCTGGGCAATGAACTCGAAGAAGTTCACGACGAACTCGGGCTTGCCGGTGAACCGCTTGCGGAGCTCGGGGTTCTGCGTCGCGACGCCGACCGGGCAGGTGTCGAGGTGGCAGACGCGCATCATGACGCACCCCTGCACGACGAGCGGCGCCGTCGCGAAGCCGAACTCCTCGGCGCCGAGCAGCGCGCCGATGATGACGTCGCGACCGGTCTTCAGCTGTCCGTCGACCTGCACCACGACGCGGTCGCGCATGGCGTTCAGCATCAGGGTCTGCTGGGTCTCGGCGAGGCCGAGCTCCCACGGAGTGCCGGCGTGCTTCAGGGAATTGAGCGGGCTCGCGCCCGTTCCGCCGTCGTGGCCCGAGACGAGGATCACGTCGGCCAGCGCCTTCGCGGTGCCTGCGGCCACCGCACCGATGCCCGACTGGCTCACGAGCTTGACGTGCACGCGGGCGTTCGGGTTCGCACGCTTCAGGTCGAAGATCAGCTGCTTGAGGTCTTCGATCGAGTAGATGTCGTGGTGCGGAGGCGGCGAGATGAGGCCGACGCCCGCCGTCGCGTGACGGGTTCGCGCGACCCACGGGTACACCTTCGTGGGAGGCAGCTGACCGCCTTCGCCGGGCTTCGCGCCCTGAGCGAGCTTGATCTGGATGTCGTCGGCGTGCGTGAGGTACATGCTCGTGACGCCGAAACGGCCGGACGCGACCTGCTTGATCGCACTGCGACGCTCGGGGTCGAGCAGGCGCTCGACGTCTTCGCCGCCCTCTCCGGTGTTCGACTTCGCGCCGAGTCGGTTCATCGCGATCGCGAGCGACTCGTGCGCCTCCTTCGAGATCGAGCCGTAGCTCATCGCACCCGTCGAGAACCGCTTGACGATGGACTCGACCGACTCGACCTCATCGATCGGCACGGCCGGGCGTGTGCCGTTGCGGAGCGCGAACAGACCGCGGAGGGTCATCAGCTCCTCTGCCTGGGAGTCGACGAGCGACGTGTACTCGCGGAACACGTCGTAGCGACGGTTGCGAGTCGAGTGCTGGAGACGGAACACGGTCTCGGGGTTGAAGAGGTGCGGCGAACCGTCGCGGCGCCACTGGTACTCGCCGCCGGTGGAGAGCCGCTCGTGCGCACGAACCGCGGCGTCCTCGGGGTAGGCCGCGCGATGACGGGAGAGGTTCTCGGCCGCCACGACGTCGATGCCGACGCCGCCCAGCTTCGAGACCGTGCCCGTGAAGTACTCGGCGATGAAGTCCTGGGCGAGGCCGATCGCTTCGAACGCCTGAGCGCCCGCGTACGACGAGATCGTCGAGATGCCCATCTTCGACATGATCTTCAGCACGCCCTTGCCGAGCGCGTAGATCACGTTGCGAACCGCCTTCTCGGGCGTGATCCCCGTGATGACGCCGGAGCGCACGAGATCTTCGCAGGTCTCCATCGCCAGGTAGGGGTTCACCGCTGAGGCGCCGAAGCCCACGAGGAGTGCGACGTGGTGCACCTCTCGCACGTCGCCGGCCTCGACCACGAGGCCGACCTCCATGCGCGTCTCGGAGCGGATGAGGTGGTGGTGCACGGCCGAGAGCATGAGCAGCGACGGGATCGGCGCGAGTTCGGCCGTCGAGTCGCGGTCGCTGAGCACGACGAACCGCGCACCCTCGGCGATGGCCTGGTCTACCTCGACGCAGAGCTCGTCGAGTCGCGCACGCATGGCCTCGGGGCCGTCGTCGACCCGGTAGAGGCCCTTCAGGGTGATCGTGGTGCGCGCGCCGCCCTCGCGGGGGTCGATGTGCACGATCTTCGCGAGTTCGTCGTTGTCGATCACGGGGAAGTCGAGCGAGACCTGGCGCGCGTGGTCGGCACCCTGCGCGAGCAGGTTGTGCTCGGGACCGAGCGACGTGCCGAGCGAGGTGACCACGGCTTCGCGGATCGAGTCGAGCGGCGGGTTCGTGACCTGCGCGAACTGCTGCGTGAAGTAGTCGAAGAGCAGGCGCGGACGCTGGGAGAGCACCGCCACCGGGGTGTCGGAGCCCATGGCACCGAGCGGTTCGGCTCCCGTGCGCGCCATCGGCGCGAGCAGGATCTTCACCTCTTCCTCGGTGTAGCCGAAGGTCCGCTGACGACGGTTGACGGATGCCGGCGGGTGCACGATGTGCTCGCGCTCGGGCAGGTCGGCGAGGCGGATGCGGCCTTCGTCGAGCCAGTCCGCCCACGGCGCGGAGGCCGCGAGGTCGGCCTTGATCTCGTCGTCCTCGATGAGGCGGCCGGCCTCGGTGTCGACGAGGAACATGCGTCCGGGCTGCAGACGCCCCTTGCGAACCACCTTCGAGGAGGCGACCTCGAGCACGCCGATCTCGCTCGCGAGCACGACCAGGCCGTCGTCGGTGACGACGTACCGGCCGGGGCGCAGTCCATTGCGGTCGAGCGTGGCGCCGACGAGCGAGCCGTCGGTGAAGACGATCGCGGCGGGGCCGTCCCACGGCTCCATGAGCATCGAGTGGTACTCGTAGAACGCGCGGCGCTCGGGCGAGATCTCGGTCTGGTTCTCCCAGGCCTCGGGCACCATCATCATGATCGCGTGCGGCAGGCTTCGACCCGCGAGCGTCAGGAGCTCGACGACCTCGTCGAACGAGGCCGAGTCGCTCGCGCCCGGCGTGACGATGGGCAGGATCGGGTCGAGGTCGCCGAGCAGCTCGGACTCGAGCTGCGACTGGCGCGCCCGCATCCAGTTGCGGTTGCCCTGGATGGTGTTGATCTCGCCGTTGTGCGCGATCATGCGGAACGGCTGCGCGAGCGGCCACGACGGGAACGTGTTCGTCGAGTACCGCGAGTGCACGAGCGCGAGCTTGGAGGCGAAGCGCTCGTCGGAGAGGTCGGGGTAGAACGGCTCGAGCTGCAGCGTCGTGACCATGCCCTTGTAGACCATGGTGCGGCACGAGAGCGACATGAAGTAGAGCTCGAGCTCTCGCTCCGCGCGCTTGCGCAGTCGGAACGCGAGCCGGTCCAGTGCGATGCCGGAGAGGCGGCGGCCCTGGTCGTCGACCGAGGCCGACCGCACGAAGAGCTGGTGCACGGCCGGCATGGCTGCACGCGCGAGCGTGCCGAGCTCCTCGGGGCGCACGGGGACCTCGCGCCAGGCGATGACGTCGAGGCCCTCGGACTCGGCGATCGCGCGAAGGCCCTGCTTGATCGTCGAGCGCAGGCTGGGGTCGATCGGGAGGAAGGCGTTGCCGACCGCGTACGAGCCCTCAGCGGGCAGCTCGGTGTCGACGACGGCACGCAGGAACTCGTCGGGGATCTGGGTGATGATGCCCGCACCGTCGCCGGTGCCGGCATCGGAGCCGATGGCGCCGCGGTGCTCGAGGTGGCGCAGCGCCTCGAGCGCCGTCGCGATGATGTCGTGACCTGCGGTGCCGCGAAGGGTAGCGACCATGGCGAGGCCGCAGGCGTCTTTCTCGAAGGCAGGGTCGTACATGCCCTGGGCGGCGGGGATCGAACCGAACCTCGCGAAGGGTGGAGTGAGCGACACGTGTGACCGTCCTCATCTACTAGGTGGCAGCGGGGGACGACATCGGCCCAGCGGAGAGTATGGCGACGCTAGGTGCGGCATCGCTTTGGAGAACGAGGCAGGGCGCCTATGGGGTGGTGGACCGGTGCGTGCTTGTGGCCGCGGTCTCGCCCTCGGTGTTCTCACTCTCGACCACGTTGTCGAGAGAGTCGGAGTCGGACTCAATGTCCGAGTCTAGCGCAGGGTCAGGACGCTTCCACTCACGGCCGGCGACGTAGGGCGTGGGCTCCGAGCCGGTGTGCCGGCGGTGCTGCACGATGAGCAGGATCACGCCGACGAGGATGGCGGCGAACGACGCCCACACGTTGGCCCGGATGCCGAGGAACATCTCGCTCGGGTCGAGTCGGATCGACTCGAGGAACGAGCGGCCGAGCCCGTACCAGATGAGGTACACGGCGAAGGCGCGGCCCCAGCGCATGTTGAACGAGCGCTCCAGCAGCAGGATGACGGCGACGCCCGCGAGGTTCCAGACGATCTCGTAGAGGAAGGTGGGGTGGAACAGCGTGCCGTCGGCGAGCCCGGCCGGGAAGGCGGCGTTGTCGGAGGAGATCTCGAGTCCCCACGGCAGGTCGGTGGGGGCGCCGAAGAGCTCGTGGTTGAACCAGTTGCCGAGTCGTCCGGCGGCCTGTGCCAGCAGCAGGCCGGGAGCGAGCGCGTCGGCGAAGGAGAGGAAGCGGATGCCGGTGAGGCGGCAGCCGATGAGCACACCGACCGCTCCGCCGAGGAGCGCGCCGTAGATGGCGTTGCCGCCCTCCCAGATGTTCCAGATCGCGCCGGGCTCGAACGGGTTCCAGATGTTGGCACCCTCGTAGAAGTAGTCGCCGGGGTGGGTGAGCACGTGGTAGAACCGGGCACCGATGATGCCGAGCGGCACGGCCCAGAGGGCGATGTCGAGGACGACTCCGGGCTCGGCACCGCGCTTGGTCAACCGTCGCGACGTGACGATGACCGCCAGGATGATGCCCACGAGGATGCAGATCGCGTACATGTGGATCGTGAACGGACCCACCTGGAAGGACTGCCACTCGGGACTCGGGCTGGGAATGCTCAGCGGTGCGATCACGCGGACTGCTGCCTTTCTTCGGTGGGTTCGGCCACTCGGGCCTCAGTCAGCGTACTTCAGTGCGAACGTGTGCCGCGTGCGAGGTCGGCGGCCAGCGCACCGGCAGCGGCGACGCCGCCCTCGGCCAGCGCCTTGACCAGTGCCGACCCGACGATCGCGCCCTGCGCGTACTCGAGCACCTCGGCCACCTGGGCGGCCGTGGAGATGCCGACGCCCACGCAGCTCGCCTCGGCGCCGGCCTCGCCCAGACGGGTGACCAGCGTGCGGGCGGCGGCGTCGACATCCGATCGGGCACCCGTGATGCCCATGGTCGAGACCGCGTAGACGAACCCGCGGCTCGCCTCGATCGTGCGCACGAGGCGCTCGTCGGTCGAGGTGGGAGCGGCCAGGAAGACGCGGTCGAGTCCCGTGCGCTCGGAGGCGGCGATCCAGTCGGCCCCCTCGTCGGGAATGAGGTCGGGGGTGATGAGGCCCGCTCCCCCGGCTGCGGCGAGGTCGTCGGCGAACCGGTCGACGCCGTACTGCACGACGGGGTTCCAGTAGGTCATGAGCAGCACCGGGGCGTCGACGCGCTCGGTGACCCGACGCACGGCCTCGAAGCCGTGCGAGAGCCGGAACCCGTTCGCGAGGGCCTGCTGGGTCGCGGCCTGGATGACCGGCCCGTCCATGACGGGGTCGGAGTACGGCAGGCCGAGCTCGAGCACGTCGACGCCGTTCTCGACCAGGGCGACCGCAGCTTCGACGCTCTCGTCGAGCGTGGGGAACCCGACGGGCAGGTAGCCGATGAGCGCGCCGTTCGCCTCGTCGTTGCGGCGACGGATGACGGGGGCGACCGTTCTCACTTGGCGTCCTCCTGGTCGTAGAGCTCGAAGTACTTCGCCGCGGTGTCCATGTCCTTGTCGCCACGACCGGAGAGGTTCACGAGGATGGTCGCGTCGGGGCCGAGCTCCCGACCGAGCTCGAGCGCGCCGGCGAGGGCGTGCGCGGATTCGATGGCGGGGATGATGCCCTCGGTGCGCGTGAGCAGGCGGAGCGCCTGCATGGCGGCATCGTCGGTCACGGGTCGGTACTCGGCGCGGCCGATCGCCGAGAGCCACGAGTGCTCCGGGCCGACGCCCGGGTAGTCGAGGCCGGCCGAGATCGAGTGCGACTCGATGGTCTGGCCGTCGTCGTCCTGCAGCATGTAGCTGCGCGCGCCGTGCAGGACGCCCGGGCGGCCCTTGCTGATGGTCGCGGCATGCCGGGGCGTGTCGACGCCCTCGCCACCGGCCTCGAAGCCGACGATCTTCACGTCGGTGTCGTCGAGGAAGGCGTGGAAGAGCCCGATGGCGTTCGAGCCGCCGCCGACGCAGGCGACGACGGCGGTCGGCAGCTCGCCGGTGAGGTCGAGCACCTGCTGGCGCGCCTCTTCGCCGATGATCTTCTGGAAGTCGCGCACCATCTCGGGGAACGGATGGGGGCCGGCGACCGTGCCGAAGATGTAGTTGGTGGTCTCGACGTTCGTGACCCAGTCGCGCATCGCGTCGTTGATCGCGTCCTTCAGGGTGCGCGACCCGGTCTTGACGGCGATGACCTCGGCGCCGAGCAGGCGCATACGCGCCACGTTCAACGCCTGGCGCTCGGTGTCGACCTCGCCCATGTAGATCGTGCAGTCGAGGTCGAACAGCGCGGCCGCCGTGGCGGTGGCGACGCCGTGCTGGCCCGCACCGGTCTCGGCGATCACGCGCGTCTTGCCGATGCGCTTGGTGAGCAGGGCCTGCCCCAGCACGTTGTTGATCTTGTGCGAGCCGGTGTGGTTCAGGTCTTCGCGCTTCAGGATGATGCGCGCATCTCCGGCGTGCTTCGCGAAGCGCGGCACCTCGGTGATGATCGACGGGCGACCCGTGTAGCTGCGACCGAGTTCGGCGAGCTCCTCGGCGAACGCCGGATCGAGCTTCGCGAGGTCGTACGCCTCGCCGAGCTGATCGAGGGCGGCGATGAGGGATTCGGGCACGAAGCGCCCACCGAAGTCGCCGAAGTACGGACCGGTCTGCGCTCTGAGCGCCATGTCACACCGCCAGGAAAGCTGAGAGGTTGGCCATCGGGTCGCCCGTGACGAGCGCCTCGCCCACGAGGACGACGTCGGCGCCGCCCGCACGGTAGTGCGCGACATCCGCCGCGGAGAGCACCGCGGACTCGGCGACGCGGATGGCATCTGAGGGGAATCGGTCGGCGAGCCGCCCGAAGAGGTCGCGATCGAGCTCGAAGGTCGAGAGGTCGCGGGCGTTGACGCCGATGAGGCGCGCGCCCACCGCCTTCGCACGCTCGAGCTCGTCGGCCGAGTGGGTCTCGACCAGCGGCGTCATGCC
Source organism: Agromyces aureus (assembly GCF_001660485.1). Classification (GTDB taxonomy): domain Bacteria; phylum Actinomycetota; class Actinomycetes; order Actinomycetales; family Microbacteriaceae; genus Agromyces; species Agromyces aureus. Next base: position 2,171,797 of record NZ_CP013979.1, on the reverse strand, counting down.
GAGCGAGGTGATGAGCTCGAACAGCTCCTGAAGCATGGCGTCGTCGAGGGCCGCGACGATGAGCAGCACCAGGTCGGCACCGGCCGCCCGGGCCTCGAACACCTGGTACGGCGTCGCGATGAAGTCCTTGCGGAGCACGGGGATCGACACGGCCGCGCGAACGGCCTCGAGGTCGTCGAGCGAGCCCTTGAACTTGCGGCCCTCGGTGAGCACGCTGATCGCGCTCGCGCCGCCGAGTTCGTAGATCCGTGCGAGTTCGGCCGGATCCTCGATGCTCGCGAGGGAACCGCGCGACGGGCTCGCTCGCTTGATCTCGGCGATGACCTTCACGTGCGAGGCGGGCCGGAGCACCGTCAGCGCGTCGAGGGCGGGCGCACGATCGATCGCGGCACGCTCGACGAGGTCGAGCGACCGGTGCTCACGGCGCGCGAGAGCGTCGGCGACGGAGTTCGCCGTCAGATCGGCGAGCACGCGTCAGTGCGCCTTCGCAGCGACCTTGTCGCCGCCGACGCCGTAGCCGGAGCGCGCGAGCAGCCAGCCGACGAGCAGTCCGACCAGGACGATGCCGGCCGAGGCCCAGACCAGCCACACGACCTCGAACCAGAAGGCGAAGGTGCCCATCGTGAAGCCGACGAGCATGATGACGACGGCGGTCCATGCCGCGGGCGAGTGTCCGTGGCCGGGCTCTGCGGTCTCAGTGCTCATGTTGCTCCTTCGTGCTGTGGGGTTCGCCGCAAGTCTAGCGGCTGGGTTCGGTCGGGCTCTCACGCCCGTCGCGGTCGGCATCCTTGGCTGATGCCTCGGAGAGCTCGTCGGTGGGGTCGTCGCCGCGGCTGAGCTCGTCCCACGCGTCGACGGCCCGGTCGGAGGCCCGGCGTCGGGCATCGGTCTCGGGCAGGGCGCGCTCCGCGTCGGAGGATGTCTCAGCAGCAGCACCGTCGGCGCCGTCGGCGATGCCGTGACCGCCGTCGGCCTCGGCGAGCCGCGTGGTCGAGTAGCGGCGCGACGAGCCGGGCCACCGCGAGCCGGTCACGAGGGCGGCGATCGCCGCGAGCAGGACGAGCACGCCGCCGACGACCGCGATCCATGGCCAGACGGTGGGGTCGACGGATGCCACGAGCTCCGCCGTCGGGTCGGCACCCGCGACGCCCGTCGCATCCGTCACGGAGGGCGCGACCGCCTTCACGGGGTCGCCGATCGCAAGGCCGCTGGCGAGCACGATCGAACCGCCGAGGAGCGCCTGGATCACCGCGAGGACGACGCGGATGAAGGGGCCGGCGATCGCGAGCGCCGCGACCATGGCGAGGCCCGCGAGCCCGAGCGCCGCGAGTGCCGGCGAGGCGACGCCTCCGCCCACCTCGATCGGTTCGCCGCCGCCCTGCGTCACCGGGTCGACGATGCGCAGTTCGAACCAGGTCTGGCTCCACGCGAGCAGGGCCAGCCCGGCGCCGACGAGCGCGACGAGCAGCGTGAGCGACTTCAGCCGCGAGCCGCTCACGGGATGCTCCGAAGGGCGTTCGCGATCGCGACGGCCCGCAGTGGCGCGGCGGCCTTGTTGCGCGATTCCTCGAACTCCGACTCGGCGACCGAGTCGGCCACGAGGCCGGCGCCGGCCTGCACGCGAGCGACTCCCCCGCTGATCGTGGCGGTGCGGATGGCGATCGCGAGGTCGGCGTCACCGCCGAAGCCGAAGTAGCCGACGACACCGCCGTAGAGACCGCGCTGGGCGGGCTCGAGCTCGTCGATGATCTCGAGCGCGCGCGGTTTCGGCGCGCCCGAGAGGGTGCCGGCCGGGAAGGTGGCCCGGAACACGTCGACGGCGTTCGCCTTCGGCGCGAGGTCGCCCTCGACCGAGGACACCAGGTGCATGATGTGGCTGAACCGCTCGACTCGCATGAACTCGGTCACCTCGACCGAACCGGCTCGGCACACCTTGGCGAGGTCGTTGCGCGCGAGGTCGACGAGCATGAGGTGCTCGGCCTGCTCCTTGGGGTCTGCGACCAGCTCGGCCTCGAACTCGGCGTCGGCCTCCGGCGTCGACCCGCGCGGCTTCGACCCGGCGATGGGGTGCGTGAACACGCGCCCCTGCTGCACCTTGACGAGCGCCTCGGGCGAGGACCCGACGATGTGGATCGGCTCGCCCGCGGCATCCGACACGTGCAGGAAGTACATGTACGGACTCGGGTTCAGCGTGCGGAGCACCCGGTAGACGTCGATGGGATCGGCCACGACCTCGTGGTCGAACCGCTGCGAGACGACGACCTGGAAGACGTCGCCCTCGCGGATGTACTCGCGCGAGCGCTCGACCGCGGCCAGGAACTCGGCCTGCTCGGTGCGATGCGTCGGCGTCGACGAGACGTCGAGGTCGATGATCGCGAGGTGCGCCTCGGAGGGTCGCGCGAGATCGCGCTGCATGCGGTCGAGCCGCTCCTGCGCGCCGACCCACATGGCGTCGGGCTCGTCGACGCCGTCGTTGAGCACGGATGCCACGAGCTGCACGGTGCCCGTGCGGTGATCGATGACCGCGAGCTCGGCGACGAAGCAGAACGCCTGGCCGGGCATCTCGAAGTCGGCCGGCGGCCGGTTCGGCAGGTGCTCGATCTGGCGGATCGCCTCCCAGCCGATGAACCCGACCAGCCCGCCCGTGAGGGGCGGTGCACCGGGCACGTCGTCTGAGCGCCAGCGCTCGTACAGCGATTCGAGTGCGGCGAGCGGCTCGAGCGCGGCGGCCTCGCCGAGCGCGCGGGCGGCGTCGAGTCCGAGGCCGTGGTCGTTCCACTGCACGCGCCCGTCGTGCTCGGCGAGGACGCCGTAGGACGAGACCCCGACGAACGAGTACCGCGACCAGATGCCGCCCTGCTCGGCGGACTCCAGCAGGAACGTGCCAGGGCGGTCGCGTGCGAGCTTGCGGTAGATGCCGACCGGCGTCTCTCCGTCGGCGAAGAGCTGCCGGACGACGGGCACGACGCGCCGACCGGGCAGCAGGGCCTGGAACTCGTCGAACGTGGTGGTGGCTGGCACGCGGGCTCCTCGTCAGTCGGCGGGCGGGAAGCCCTGGACGACCTCGAGCGGGTCGCCCACGAAACACGTGCGGGTGCCGGTGTGGCACGCGACGCCGATCTGCTCGACGGTCACGAGCAGCGTGTCGGCATCGCAATCGAGCGCGGCCGCGCGCACGTACTGCGCGTGGCCCGACGTGTCGCCCTTGCGCCAGTACTCCTGACGCGACCGGGACCAGAACGTCACGCGCCCCTCGGTGAGGGTGCGGCGCATCGCCTCGCGGTCCATCCACCCGAGCATGAGCACCTCGCCGGTGCCCTCTTGCTGGATGACCGCGGGCAGCAGCCCGTCGGCGTTGAACGTCGCCCGGTCGAGTGCGCCTTCGACAGCGTCGCTCATCGCACGATCCTTCCGTCTGCCGCGAGTGCGGCCTTCACCTCGCCGATGGTCAGCTCGGCATTGTGGAACACGGATGCCGCGAGCACCGCATCGGCGCCGACCGCGACGGCCGGTGCGAAGTGCTCGACCGCTCCGGCGCCCCCTGAGGCGATGACGGGCACGCTCGAGACCTCGTGCATGAGGGCGACGAGCTCGAGGTCGAATCCGGCCTTCGTGCCGTCGGCATCGATCGAGTTGACCAGCAACTCGCCCGCGCCGAGCTCGATCGCCGTTCGCGCCCACCAGAGCGCGTCGAAGTCGGTCTCGGTACGACCGCCGTGGGTCGTGACGACGAAGCCCGATTCGGTGCGCTCCGAGCGCTTCACATCGAGCGAGAGCACGAGCACCTGCGCGCCGAAGCGGTCGGCGATCTCACCGATGAGCGCGGGTCGGGCGATCGCGGCGCTGTTGACGCCGACCTTGTCGGCGCCGTGGCCGAGCAGTCGCGCGACATCGTCGTTCGAGCGGATGCCGCCGCCCACTGTGAGCGGGATGAACACCTGCTCGGCGACGCGCTGCACCATGTCGTACGTGGTCGATCGATCGTCGACCGTGGCCGTGACGTCGAGGAAGGTGAGCTCGTCGGCTCCCTGCTCGCCGTAACGGGCCGCGAGTTCGACGGGGTCGCCGGCGTCGCGGAGGTTCTCGAAGTTGACGCCCTTGACGACGCGGCCCGCCGCGACGTCGAGGCACGGGATCACACGGATCGCGAGCGACATCCGTGCCTCACAACCGCGCAGCGTGGATCGCGCTGACGAGGATCGCGCGCGCACCGATCGCGTAGAGCTCGTCCATGACGTGGTTCATGTCGACGCGCGGGATCATGACGCGCACCGCCACCCACTCGGGGTCGTGCAGCGGCGACACGGTCGGCGACTCGAACCCGGGTGCCGCAGCCGTCGCGCGCTCGAGGTGGGTGAGGGGCACGTCGTAGTCGAGCAGCACGTAGCGGCGCGCGACGAGCACGCCCTGCAGGCGTCGCACGAGGGTCGCCGTGCCGGGCTGCTCGTTCGGCGAGCTCACCAGCACGGCGCTGGACTCGAGGATCACCGGGCCGAAGATCGACAGGCCGGCCTTGCGGAGCGTCGTGCCGGTCTCGACGACGTCGGCGATCGCATCGGCGACGCCCAGGCGGACCGCCGATTCGACGGCCCCGTCGAGCGGCACGAGCGTGGCATCGACGCCCGCGTCGGCGAGGAACTTGCCGACCAGGCCGGCATAGCTCGTGGCCACGCGCACGCCCTGCAGGTCGGACAGTTCGCGGAATCGGTCGGCGTGCCCGGCGAACCGGAAGGTCGATCGCGCGAACTCGAGCTCGGCGGTCTCGGTCGCGACCGAACCGGAGTCGATCAGGAGATCGCGTCCGGTGATGCCGACGTCGAGCGCGCCCGACCCGACGTAGGTCGCGATGTCACGGGGCCGGAGGTAGAAGAATTCGACGCCGTTGCGGGCATCGACGACGTGGAGTTCCTTCGTGTCGCGACGGCCGCTGTAGCCCGCCTCGGCGAGCATGTCGGCGGCGGTCTCGGAGAGCGAGCCCTTGTTGGGCACGGCGATGCGCAGGAGCACTGGTGAATCGGTCATGAGGTGCTTTCGTTCGGAACGAGCAGTCGATGCAGAGGCGAACGTCAGAGATGTCGGTACACGTCGGCGGGTGAGAGGCCCTTCGCGAGCATCAGCACCTGCAGGTGGTAGAGCAGCTGCGAGATCTCCTCAGCAGCCTCGTCATCGGTCTGGTACTCGGCGGCCATCCACACCTCGGCCGCTTCCTCGACGATCTTCTTTCCGATGGCGTGCACGCCCGCATCGAGCTCGCGCACCGTGCCGGAACCCTCTGGGCGGGTGCGGGCCTTCTCGCTGAGCTCGACGAAGAGTTCGTCGAATGTCTTCACGACTTCAGACTACCGGTGCCCGGCTGCGCCCCATGCCGATGTGTCGCCGCGAGGTCGCGGAGCGCCGCGATGCGCTCGGCCGGCACCTCGGCCCCGAAGACCGCCGAGCCGGCGACGAAGGTGTCGGCGCCCGCCTCGGCGGCGATGCCGATCGTGTCGAGGGAGATGCCGCCGTCGACCTGCAGCCAGACGTCGAGTCCGGCCGCGCGCACGGCATCGGCCACTCGGCTGAGCTTGGGCATCGTCTCGCGCATGAACGACTGGCCGCCGAACCCGGGCTCGACCGTCATGACGAGCACCTGGTCGAACTCGGGCAGCAGGTCGAGGTAGGGCGCGGCATCCGTTCCGGGCTTCAGGGCGATGCCCGCCCGTGCGCCGATCTCGCGGAGGCGCCGTGCCAGCCGCACCGGCTCGTCGGTCGCCTCGGCGTGGAAGGTCACCGAGTACGCACCCAGTTCGGCGTAACCCGGAGCCCAGCGGTCGACATCCGAGATCATGAGGTGCACGTCGAGCGGGATCGGGCTGACGTCCTGCAGCCGACCCACCATCTGCGGGCCGAAGGTCAGGTTCGGCACGAAGTGGTTGTCCATGACGTCGACGTGCACGAGGTCGGCGCTCGCGATGCGCGCGAGCTCGGACTCGAGGTTCACGAAGTCGGCAGCGAGGATGCTCGGGTTGATCCGCGTCGTCATGCTGCCAGCCTAGCGAGGGGCCCGGACCCCGCCGGGCCGTGAGTCGTGGCGGTGGCTCGGACGGGCGTGCCTCGGCAGGCTGAATTCAGCTGGCAGGCACGCGCCGCACGAGCGCGATGAACATCGCGTCGGTGCCGTGGCGATGCGGCCAGAGCTGCACGGTCGCCTCCCCCGAGGCCAGGTCGAGCGGATGCCGCGACACGGCCTGGACGACGGCCGCGGTGTCGAGCGATTCGGCCTCGTCGCCCCAGCGCGCGAGCGCCGCACCGAGCGAACCGTGGGTCTCGGCCGTGTGCGGCGAGCAGGTCACGTACGCGAGCACGCCGCCGGGCGCGAGCGCGGCGAAGGCCGCGTCGAGCAGCTGGCCCTGCAGGAGCGTGAGCTCGCCGACGTCCTGCGGGCGCTTGCGCCAGCGGGCCTCGGGCCGTCGGCGAAGGGCGCCGAGACCGGTGCACGGTGCGTCGAGCAGGATGCGGTCGAATCCGCCGGGGGCCCCGAACGCGGCCGCATCGAGGTCGCGGCCGTCGCCGCCCCGAACCTCGACGTCGAGCGGCACGCCCGCGATCGCGGAGCGCACGAGGTCGGCGCGCACGGGCACGATCTCGTTGGCCGAGAGCACGGCGCCCCCTGCGAGCGCCTCGGCCGCGAGCACGGCGGTCTTGCCGCCCGGGCCGGAGCAGAGGTCCAACCAGCGCTCCCCCGCCTCCACCGGCCGGGCGCGGCTGAGGGCGAGCGCCGCGAGCTGCGAGCCCTCGTCCTGCACGCGGATGCGGCCGCCGCCCGACTCGACGACCGAGATCGGGTCGTGCGAGGTCGCGCCGATCGGCGAGTAGCGGTCGGGCGCGAATCCGTCGACCTCGAGCAGGGCGGACTCGTCGACGAGCCCCGGCAGCACGGCGAGGTTCACGCGAGGCGACGAGTTGTCGGCCTGCAGGAGCGCCTCGAGCTCGTCGGCGCGGCCCTCGCGGTCGAGGGCGGCGCGAAGTGCGCGCACGACCCATTTCGGATGACTCTCGAGGCGCGCCAGTCGCTCGTCCTCGTTCGACACGCCCTCGGCGACGAGCTCGCGCCAGGCGTCGGCATCCGTGCGCGACACCGTGCGGAGCACCGCGTTGACGAAGCCCGCGGCCTTCGGCGAGACCGAGCGCGCGAGATCGACCTGCTCGTTCACGGCCGCGTGCGTCGGCACGCGGGTCGAGAGCAACTGGTGCGCGCCGAGGCGCAGCACGTCGAGCACGGCCGGGTCGATCGCGTCGGCCGGGCGGTCCGCCGCGAGCTCGATCACGCGGTCGTAGTAGCCCTGCCGGCGAAGGGTGCCGTAGGTCAGCTCGGTCGCCAACGCGGCATCCGCCTGGCTCAGTCTCGCTCGGCGGATGCGCGCGGGGAGCAGCAGGTTGGCGTACGCCTCGTCGAGACGGACGGCCTCGAGCACCTCGTACGCGACGCGTCGCGCCGGCGAGATCTTCGGCTGGCGCGGCGCATCCGGTCGGCGGCGGTCTCCGTGCGCCCGCCCTCGTTGCTCGCTCATTCGGCCACCATCCCGTCTCGTCCGGATCCGCGCCACCAGTCGGCGGCCGCCATGCCCGTGCGGCCGGCGGGCTGCACGCGCCGCACCTCGATCGGCGCGTCGGCCGTGCCGATGAAGAGGCGCCGACCGCTCGCGGCGAGCTCGCCGGGGCGCAGGCTCGTCTCGGGCGGCGAATCCGACGAGGCGGCGAGCTCGAGCAGCTTCAGGCGCTGCCCCTCGATCGTCGTCCACGCGCCGGGTTCGGGCGTGACGCCTCGATATCGTGCGAGCACGGTCGCAGCGGAAGCGGACCAGTTCAGACGCGCATCGTCGATGCCGAGCTTCGGGGCGAACGAGGGCTCGCCGACCTGGGGAGCGGCCGCGGCCGTGCCGTCGGCGATGCCGTCGACCACGCCCGCGAGGAGCTCGGCGCCCGACATGGCGAGTTCGTCGAGCAGCGCGCCCGCCGTGTCGTCGGCCACGATCGTGCGCCGGAGGTCGGCGAAGACGTCGCCCGCGTCGAGCTCCGGCACGAGCCGGAACACCGCGGCACCGGTCTCGGCCTCGCCGGCGATGAGCGCGTGCTGGACGGGCGCTGCGCCGCGCCATGCCGGAAGCAGCGAGAAGTGCAGGTTGATCCAGCCGTGCGGTGGGGTCGAGAGCAGCGGCTCGCGCACGAGCCCGCCATAGGCGACGATCACCCCGAGATCGGGTTCGGATGCCGCGATGCGCGCGGTGGCCTCAGCGTCGAGCCGTGCCGCCTCGACGATCGGCAGCCCGAGCCGCTCGGCCGCCTGGGCCACGGGCGACGGCGTCAACAGCCGCTTGCGTCCGAGCGGGGCCGCCGGACGCGTGACGACCGCGACGATCTCATGCCCGCTCGCGGCGAGTCGTTCGAGCGAGGGAACGGCGGCCGCCGGAGTACCGGCGAAGACGAGTCGGAGCTTCTGCACACTCCATTGTCGCCGACGCGCGGATCCATGCCGGTACGACATCGATCGAGGCCCTTCGATGGCGTGCGCGTCGTCGAACGAGATCGTCGTCGACGTGGATCGAGGCCGAACGATGCCGTGGCCGTCGAAGATCGGTGCGCCTCACGGCACCTCGGGGTCGTCGAACCGCACCCGGAGCACGGCCGGGCGACGCACGGGCCGACCGGCCACCGGTCGACGCCGCTCGGTCGCCACCCGGATCATCTCCGAGCGGAGTTCGTTCGCCACCCGCGCGCCGACACCGTAGTCGAAGCGCACCAGCGCTCGCACGAGGCCGTCGTCGACCGGAACCGGCCCAAGCACGTCGACACCGCCGGCGGACTCGACCGCCGTGATCGCCGCGCCGACGTTCGCCGCGGAGGCGCTGACGCTCGCGACCCGGACCGCCGGCGGGAACCGCAGCGCGCGACGCGAGTCGAGCTCGGTCGACGCCCAATCCCCCTGCCGCCAGGTCGAGAGCGCGGTCGCCAACGCGCCGCCGACGCCCACCAGGAACACGGCGGAACCCGGTGCGACGAGCGCCGCCGCGTTCGACCACCAGCGCAGGCAGTCCTCGGCGACCCTCAACGACTCGCGGAGCAGCATGCGCTCCCCGTCGAGGAGCAGCACCGCACGGTACCCGCCGTCGGCGATCGGCTCGGCACCCCTGGTGGCGATGACGAGGGCCGGCTCGGCGCCGACGCGGAGCACCGGCTTCTCGCCGTCGGAGAGGACCACCCTGGTGTTCGGGAAGGCGCGACCCAACTCGTCGGCCGTGCGGCTCGCACCGATCGTGACGGCTCGCAGTCGCGTCCCCTCGCAAGTCGGACACGCCCAGCCCGCGGCGGTCGTGCCGCACAACGAGCACGCCGCCACTCCGCCGGCCCGCGGCACGGCGAGGCCCCCGCCGCACGCCGCGCACCGCGCCGGCTCGCGGCAGCGGTCGCACGAGAGCGCCGGGGTGTTGCCTGGGCGCCCCACCTGCACGAGCACCGGCCCCGACCGCAACGCCTCCTGCGCCTGACGCCACGCCGCCGTGGGAATGCGCGCCGAGCCCGCCTCGGGGGCGTGCTGCTGCTCGGTCGGGATCACGCGCGGTCGCGCGTGCCCGGCGACCGGGATCTCGTGCATCCACCCGATCTCGACCAGGCGCTGCACCTCGAGGCTGCGCGAGTGGGAGAGCATGAGCAGCGCCGCCCCCGACTGCTCCTGGCGGATCAGCGCAGCGTCCCTCGGATGCACGCCTGGCGACAGCGGCTCGTTCATGAGCGAGTCGCCGTCGTCCCACATCGCGATCAGGCCGAGCCGGCTCGCCGGCGCGTACACGGTCGACCGGTTGCCGATGATCACGCGCGCCGCCTCACCCGTCGCGTCGAGGAACGCGCGGAACCTGGCTCCGCCCGCCTGCCGGGCATCGGTGCGCAGGACGCGGCGCGGATCGACGGTCGCGTGCAGCGCCGCCTCGAGCTGCTCCTGATCGCGATAGTCGGGCACGACGAGCAGCGCGGAACGGTCGGCGGCGAGGGCATGGGCAGCGGCCAGCGCCATCGTGAGCGCCCACGAGCCGACCCAGGCGCCCGAACGCAGGCGCACCGGTCGGGGATCGGCGGCCAGCGACATCCGCTCGCCCGCAGCGATGCCCGACTCGATCCGGCCCGGTGCGGCGCCGTGCACGGCCGCCGGCTCGACGGGCAGCTCGCCCGGATCGGGCTCGGCCGCCGACCACGCCCGCTCGACGCGCACGTACCGCGACGGCACGGCGAGCCGGAGCACGTCGCTCGCGTTGCCCGCTGCACGGTCGGCCGCAGCTCGTGCGAGCGCCCAGACCTCGGGCACGAGGAGGGGAACCTCGGAGACGACGTCCTCGAGGTCGCTCAGCCGCCCCTCGAACTCGCTCGAATCGGCGAGTTCGACGAGCCAGCCGTTCGCGATGCGGCCGCCGGATCGGAGCGGCGCGCGCACACGAACGCCCGGTCGCGCCTGCTCGCGCAGGCGCTCGGGAACCCGGTAGTCGAAGAGCTGGTCGAGCTGTGGCAGCGGGGAGTCGAGCAGCACCCTGGCGACGGAGCCGCCCGCCATGTCAGAGCCCGGCGATGGCGCGCAGGTCGTCGACGCGGTCGAGTCGCTCCCAGGTGAAGTCGGGCAGCTCGCGGCCGAAGTGACCGTACGCCGCCGTCTGCGCGTAGATCGGTCGCAGCAGGTCGAGATCGCGGATGATCGCCGCGGGGCGGAGATCGAAGACCTCGCGGATGGCGCCGATGATGCGCTCCTCAGGCACGTGCGCCGTGCCGAACGTCTCGACGTAGAGGCCGACAGGTGCCGCCTTGCCGATCGCGTACGCGATCTGCACCTCGAGTCGGTCGGCCAGACCCGCGGCGACCGCGTTCTTCGCGACCCACCGCATGGCGTACGCGGCCGAGCGATCGACCTTCGACGGGTCCTTGCCGCTGAACGCGCCGCCGCCGTGCCGGCTCGCGCCGCCGTACGTGTCGATGATGATCTTGCGGCCCGTGAGGCCGGCGTCGCCCTGGGGGCCGCCGATCTCGAACCGGCCGGTCGGGTTGATCAGCACGTTGAGCTCGGGCCGCGTGAGCTCGACCGTGTCGAGCACGGGGGTGATCACGAGTTCTTCGACCTCGGCACGGAGCTGCTCGGTCGAGACCTTCGGCGAATGCTGCGTGGAGAGCACGACCGTCTCGATCGTGCGCGGCACCTGACCGTCGTATCCGACCGTGACCTGGGTCTTGCCGTCGGGGCGCAGGTAGTCGAGCTCGCCGCGCTTGCGGACCTCGGTCAGGCGCTCGGCGAGACGGTGCGCGATCCAGATCGGCACCGGCATGAGCTGCGGCGTCTCGCGCGTGGCGTAGCCGAACATGATGCCCTGATCGCCGGCGCCCTGCTTGTCGAGCAGGTCCTCGCTCGAGCGTTCGCGCGACTCGAACGCGTCGTCGACGCCCTGCGCGATGTCGGGCGACTGGCCGCCGATCGAGACGGAGACACCGCACGAGCGGCCGTCGAACCAGACGTCCGACGAGTTGTAGCCGATCGAGGTCACCCGCTCGCGCACGATGGCCGGGATCTCGACGTAGCCGGAGGTCGTGACCTCACCCGCGACGTGCACCAGGCCGGTGGTCACCAACGTCTCGACGGCAACCCGGCTGTGCGGGTCGACCGTCAGCAGCGCATCGAGGATCGAGTCCGAGACCTGGTCGCAGATCTTGTCGGGGTGCCCCTCGGTGACGGACTCGGAGGTGAACAGGCGAAGCTGCGGCATGGTCGCGGTTCTACTTTCGTCGATGGTGTGAAGACTCGTCGGGCATGACCGCAGTCTCGTGCGGTCAGCCCGATGCGGGCGAAGGGAGCCCGGACGAACCGGGCGCCCGCAACTCGCGCAGACGAGGCGCGACGACATCGAGGATCTCGTGCGCCACCGACATCTTGCTCCCGACCGCCCGTGCGAGCACACCCTCATTGCCGATGATGACGACGCGGTTGTCGTCGCGGGCGAACCCCTCGGTCCAGCCGACGCGATTGACGACGAGCAGGTCGGCGCCCTTCGCCTCGAGCTTGCCGGCGCCGAGCGCCAGCAGCCGGTCGTCGTCGGCCTCGGTCTCTGCTGCGAAGCCCACGAGGAGCGTGCCGTCGTGCGGCGCATGGCCGAGCCCGGCGAGGATGTCGGGGTTGCGCACGAGCTCGAGCGTGAGCCCGTCATCACCGGGTTGCTTCTTGATCTTGGACTCGCTGACCGCCGCGGGCCGGTAGTCGGCCACGGCCGCCGCCATCACGACGAGGTCGGCACCGGCGGCAGCCTCGGTCACGGCGGCCTGCAGTTCGAGTGCGGTCGAGACCTCGCGGAGGTCGCAGCCGCCGGGCGAGGCGACCTCGAGGTTCGCGGCGACGAGCGTCACGTGCGCGCCGCGGGCACGCGCGGCCTCGGCGATCGCGACGCCCTGCTTGCCGCTCGACCGGTTGCCGAGGAACCGGACGGGGTCGAGCGGCTCGCGCGTGCCGCCGGCCGTGACGACCACGCGTCGCCCGGCGAGATCACGGCGGGCGGATGCCTCGGCGCGCGCGAGTGCGGCGGCGACGATGACGTCGGGCTCCTCCATGCGGCCGGGGCCGCTGTCGCTGCCGGTGAGCTGACCGACCGCCGGGCCGACCACGGTGACCCCGCGCTCACGGAGCGTCGCGACGTTCGCGACCGTCGCGGGGTTCAGCCACATCTCGGTGTGCATCGCCGGGGCGATCACGATCGGTGCCTCGCTCGCGAGCACCGTGTTGCCGAGCAGGTCGTCGGCGAGGCCCGCGGCGAGCTTCGCGATCGAGTTGGCCGTGGCCGGGGCGATCACGATCAGATCGGCCGCCTGGCCGATGGCGACGTGCCGCACCTCGGCGACACCCTCGTACAGGTCGGTGTGAACCGGGTTGCGCGAGATCGCCTCGAGGGTGGGTCGACCGACGAAGCGCAGCGCGCCCGCGGTCGGCACCACGTGCACGTCATGCCCGGCGAGCACGAGCGATCGGACGACGCCGACCGCCTTGTACGCCGCGATGCCGCCCGTGATGCCGACGACGATGTTGAGTCGCGACATCCGTGCCGTGCTTACTCGCCGAGGGGGCGGAGCACCAGCTTGTCTTCGTTGATCTCGTGCATCGCCACCGAGAGGGGCTTGTCGTCGATCGACGAGTCGACCAGCGGGCCGACGTTGTCGAACAGGCTGCCCTCGTGGAGGTCGGCGTAGTAGTCGTTGATCTGACGCGCGCGCTTGGACGCGAAGATCACGAGCTGGTACTTCGAGTCGACCTTCGACAGCAGGTCGTCGATGGGCGGGTCGATGATGCCGGACAGCTTCTCAGCCATGGAGATACTCCTTCGAAACGAACATGCGCACCTCGCGTGCGCCGGAAAATCGTGACCCGGGCAGCTCAACGCCGCCCTGAACGGGGCCGCATCAAGTCTACGACCTTTTGCGCGGCCTCGGGCACGTCGTGATTGACGACCTGGTGATCGAACTCGTCGACCGCCGCGAGCTCGACCTTCGCGGTCTCGAGTCGGCGCTGCTGCTCGGCCGGGGACTCGGTGCCGCGGCCGACGAGTCGGCGCACCAGTTCGTCCCAGGTCGGGGGGAGCAGGAACACGAGCGTCGCCTCGGGCATGGCCCGTCGAACCGACCGCGCACCCTGGATGTCGATCTCGAGCAGCACGCTGTCGCCCGCCGCGATCGCCTGCTCGACGGGCCCGCGCGGCGTGCCGTAGCGGTACGCGTTGTGCACGGTGGCCCACTCGAGCAGCTCGCCCGCCTCGACCATGCGATCGAACTCGGCGTCGTCGACGAAGAAGTAGCTCTCCCCCTCGACCTCGCCCGGCCGCGGGGCGCGCGTGGTCGCCGACACCGACAGCTTGACGTCGGGGTGGTGGCGGCGGATGTACGACGCGACCGTGCCCTTGCCGACGGCCGTCGGTCCGGCCAGCACCACGAGCCGATCGCCCGTGCCGCCGTGCGAGGCGACCCACGAGGCGACGAACTCCCGCAGGCGCCGACGCTGGAGCCGGCCGAGGCCGCCCAGACGCTTGGCCGTCGAGATCTCGAGCTCCTCGAGGATCCTGGCGCACTTCGTGACGCCGATCGCCGGGATCGAGGTCAGGAACTCGGTCACCCGGAGGCGGCCCTCGGCCGATTCCGCCTCGGCGAAGGCGACGCGAAGCACGTCGAGCGGGCTCCGCGAGCCCGCGGCGATCTCGGCCTTCACGCTCGCACGGGCACGCCTCGCCGCGACCGCCGCGCGGGATGCGGCGACGCGGTCGACCTCGGGCGGGGTGGCTCTCGTGTTCTGCTCAGGCACCGGCGGCTCCGTACTCGTCGGCACGGCGCGCGATCGCATCGGCGAGCCCGTCGGGTCCGGCGGAGAGCAGCGACCGCGATTCGTTCGCGATGACGCCGGCGGCGTAGCCGCCGAATCGCACGCGCAGGTCGCCGGGCTCCGCGCCCTGGTGTCCGAAGCCCGGTGCGAGCACCGCGAGTCCGGGTCTCGGCGGTTCGACATCGGTCGGGATCCCGGTCGCGCGCAGGTCGGTGGTCGCGCCGAACACGACGCCGACGGAGCCGAACGAGTTCGATGCGGCATCCGGTCGGCCCTGGTTCCAGCCGATGACGCCCTGCGTGATCGCAGCGGCGACGGTGTGACCGGCCCGGCTCGACTGCTGCAGCACGGCGCGCTGGATCGCGGCGGCCTCGGGGTTCGAGGTCGCGGCGAGCACGAAGAGCCCCTTGCCCGCGGTCTCGGCCGCGACCATGACCTGCTCGATCGAACCGAGACCCTGGTACGCGCTGATCGTCATGGCGTCGGCTTCGAGGCTCGAGCCGGGGCGGAGCCAGGACTCGCCGTACGCCTCGACCGTCGTGCCGATGTCGCCTCGCTTCACGTCGGCGATGACCAGCAGGCCGGCTTCGCGCGCCTCGGCGAGCAGGCGCTCGAGCACCGCGTAGCCCGCGGCGCCGTGGCGCTCGAAGAACGCGATCTGGGGCTTCAGGATGCCGACGCGATCCGCTGCGGCCTCGATGACCCGCAGGCCGAACTCGCGGAGTCCCTCGGCCGAGTCGGGCTGACCCCACCGCTCGAGGAGCGAGGCGTGAGGGTCGAGCCCGACGCACAGCCGGCCGTAGGCGGCGAAGACGGAGGCGAGGCGTTCGCCGAAGGGGATGCGCTCGCTCATGCCGATGCCTCGCGACGGATCGCGTACTCCTGCAGGCTCGTCACCTCGAAGGCCTGGCCGCCCTCGTCGATGGACGCGACCGCCGCCGAGAGCTCCGCGATGGTCGTGAACAGCGGCACGTCGGCCGAGACGGCCGCAGCGCGGATCTCGTAGCCGTCGGCGCGCGCCGAGCGGCCGCTCGGCGTGTTCACGACGACGTCGACCTCGCCGCGGTGGATCAGCTCGACCACCGAGGTGGCGTCGCCGTCGGTCTTCTCGCTGTACTTCAGCACCTCGCGTGCGGCGATGCCGTTGCGGCGAAGCACCTCGGCCGTGCCCTCGGTCGCGGCGATCTCGAAGCCGAGCTGCTTCAGGCGCAGGATCGGCAGGATGATCGAGCGCTTGTCGCGGTCGGAGACCGACACGAAGACCGTGCCGCCGGTCGGCATGCCGCCGTACGCGGCGAGCTGGCTCTTCGCGAACGCCCGCGGGAAGTCGCGGTCGATGCCCATGACCTCGCCGGTCGAGCGCATCTCGGGGCCGAGCACCGAGTCGACGATGAGCCCTTCCTTGGTGCGGAAGCGGTGGAAGGGCAGCACGGCCTCCTTGACGGCGACGGGCGCGTCGAGCGGCACGCGCGAGCCGTCGACCGCGGGCAGCATGCCCTCGGCGATGAGCTCCGCGACCGTCGCACCGACCATGATGCGCGACGCGGCCTTCGCGAGCGGAATGCCGAGGGCCTTGGAGACGAACGGCACGGTGCGGCTCGCGCGCGGGTTCGCCTCGAGCACGTAGAGCACCCCGGCGCCGATCGCGAACTGCACGTTGAGCAGGCCCTTCACGCCGATGCCCTCGGCGATCGAACGCGTCGCCTCGCGCACCCGGTCGATCTCGGCGCGGCCGAGCGTGACAGGGGGCAGGGTGCAGCTCGAGTCGCCGGAGTGGATGCCGGCCTCCTCGATGTGCTCCATGACGCCGCCGATGTAGAGGTCCGTGCCGTCGTACAGTGCGTCGACGTCGATCTCGATCGCGTCGTCGAGGAAGCGGTCGACGAGCAGCGGATGCGTCGGGCCGACGATGCCCTGACCTTCGATGCGCGCGAAGTAGTCGGCGAGCGAGGGCGAGTCGTAGATGATCTCCATGCCGCGGCCGCCGAGCACGTAGCTCGGGCGCACGAGGACGGGGTATCCGATCTCCTCGGCGACCTGGACGGCGCCGTTGAGCTCGATCGCGGTGCCGTTGCGCGGCGCGAGCAGACCGGCCGTCTCGAGGATCCCGGCGAACAGCCCGCGCTCCTCGGCGAGGTCGATCGCGTCGGGCGTCGTGCCGAGGATGGGCACGCCGGCCGCCTCGAGACCCTTGGCGAGACCGAGTGCGGTCTGGCCGCCGAGCTGCACGACGACGCCGACGAGCTCGCCCGACTGCGACTCGGCGTGGATGACCTCGAGCACGTCCTCGAGCGTGAGCGGCTCGAAGTAGAGCCGGTCGCTCGTGTCGTAGTCGGTCGAGACGGTCTCGGGGTTGCAGTTGATCATGACGGTCTCGAAGCCGGCATCCGACAGCGCGAACGAGGCGTGCACGCAGGAGTAGTCGAACTCGACGCCCTGGCCGATGCGGTTCGGGCCCGAGCCGAGGATGATGACCTTGCGGCGGTCGGATGGAGCGACCTCGGTCTCGAAGTCGTAGCTCGAGTAGTGGTAGGGCGTGAGCGCCGGGAACTCCCCCGCGCACGTGTCGACCGTCTTGTACACCGGGCGGATGCCGAGGATGTGGCGCACCTCGCGCGCGTCGGCCTCGCCGAAGCCGCGGAGCTGCCCGATCTGCGCGTCGGAGAACCCGTGGTCCTTCGCCAGCAGCAGCAGGTCGGTGTCGAGGTTCTCGGCGGCGGCGACCTGGTCGGCGACCTCGTTGATCAGCACGATCTGGTCGAGGAACCACGGGTCGATCTTCGTCGCGTCGAACGCCTGCTCGATCGTGGCGCCCTTGCGGAGCGCCTGCTGCACGAGCACGATGCGGCCGTCGGTCGGCGTGCTCGACTCCTCGAGGAGCTCGTCGACGGTGCGGAGCTCCTCGCCCCAGTGGAACGACGAACCGCGCTTCTCGAGCGACCGGAGCGCCTTCTGCAGCGCGGTCGCGTAGTTGCGGCCGATGGCCATGGCCTCGCCGACCGACTTCATGGTGGTCGTGAGCGTGGGGTCGGCGGCCGGGAACTTCTCGAACGCGAACCGGGGCACCTTGACGACGACGTAGTCGAGCGTGGGCTCGAAGCTCGCCGGAGTCACCTTGGTGATGTCGTTCGGAATCTCGTCGAGCCGGTAGCCGATGGCGAGCTTCGCCGCGATCTTCGCGATCGGGAATCCGGTCGCCTTCGACGCGAGCGCCGACGAACGCGACACGCGCGGGTTCATCTCGATCACGATGATGCGGCCGTCGGCCGGGTCGATCGCGAACTGGATGTTGCAGCCGCCGGTGTCGACGCCGACCCGACGGATGATGTCGATGCCGATGTCGCGCAGGTTCTGGTACTCGCGGTCGGTGAGCGTCAGCGCGGGTGCGACGGTGATGGAGTCGCCGGTGTGCACGCCGACCGGGTCGACGTTCTCGATGGAGCAGACGACGACCGTGTTGTCGGCCGTGTCGCGCATGAGCTCGAGCTCGTACTCCTTCCAGCCGAGGATCGACTCCTCGAGGAGCACCTCGGTCGTGGGCGAGTCGTGGAGGCCCTGCGTGACGATGCGCACGAGGTCCTCCTCGGTGTACGCGAAGCCCGAGCCGAGGCCGCCCATGGTGAACGAGGGACGCACCACGAGGGGGTAGCCCAGATCTTCGGCGAACACCTTCGCATCGTCGAGGGTCTTGGCCACGTGCGAGCGGGCGACGCCCGCGCCGGCCTCGATCACGAGGTCCTTGAAGAGCTGGCGGTCTTCACCCTTGCGGATGGCCTCGACCTTCGCGCCGATGAGCTCGACGCCGTGCTTGGCGAGGATGCCGGCCTCTTCGAGGGCGATGGCCGCGTTCAGCGCCGTCTGGCCGCCGAGCGTCGGCAGCACGGCGTCGGGCCGCTCCTTGATGATGATCGACTCGATGATCTCGGTCGTGATCGGCTCGATGTACGTCGCGTCGGCGAAGTCGGGATCGGTCATGATCGTGGCCGGGTTCGGGTTCACGAGGATGACGCGCACCCCCTCGGCGCGGAGCACTCGGCACGCCTGGGTGCCCGAGTAGTCGAACTCGGCTGCCTGTCCGATGACGATCGGACCGGATCCGATGACGAGGACGCTGTTGATGTCGTCGCGCTTGGGCATCAGGCCTGGTTCTCCTTGCTCGCGATGACCATGTCGCGGAACCGGTCGAAGAGATAGTTGGCGTCGCGCGGGCCGGCCGCGGACTCCGGGTGGTACTGCACCGAGAAGGCGGGGATGTCGAGGCAGTTCAGGCCCTCGACGACGTTGTCGTTGAGGTCGACGTGGCTGACCTCGACCCGGCCGAAGCCCTCGCTCGAGTCGCTGATGCGGTCGATCGGGGCGTCGACGGCGAAGCCGTGATTGTGCGCGGTGATCTCGACTCGGCCGGTGGCCCGGTCGATCACGGGCTGGTTGATGCCGCGGTGACCGAACGGCAGCTTGTACGTGCCGTAGCCGAGTGCGCGGCCGAGGAGCTGGTTGCCGAAGCAGATGCCGAAGTACGGCACGCCGGCGCGCAGCGCGCTGCGCAGGATCTCGACGTGACGGTCGGATGCCGCGGGGTCGCCGGGACCGTTCGAGAAGAAGAGCGCGTCGGGCTCGAGTGCGAGCACCTCCTCGGCGGTGACGGTCTGCGGCACGACGTGGACGTCGAATCCGCGCTCGGCGAGGAAGTTCAGCGTGGACGTCTTGACGCCGAGGTCGAGCACCGCGACGGTGCCGACGCGCTCGCCGGTCGCCGGGAGCTGGTACGCCTCGGTCGTCGAGACGTCGCCCGAGAGGTTGCGGCCGCTCATCTCGGCGGCCGTCTGCACGAGCTCGAGCTGCTCGCCGTGGGAGAGGGCGAAGTCCTCGCCCGAGAACACGCCGGCGCGCATGGAACCCGCCGAACGCAGGTGGCGGGTCAGCGCGCGCGTGTCGATGCCGCTGATGCCGACGACGCCCGCCGAGGCGAGGTCGTCGTCGAGGCTCCGCTGCGATCGGAAGTTCGAGACGACTCGGGAGGGGTCGCGCACGATGAAGCCGGCGACCCAGATGCGGGCGGACTCCATGTCCTCGTCGTTCATGCCGGTGTTGCCGATGTGCGGCGCGGTCATCATGACGATCTGGCCCGCGTACGACGGGTCGGTCAGCGTCTCCTGGTAGCCGGTCATGCCGGTCGCGAAGACGGCTTCGCCGAGGGTGCGTCCGCGGGCGCCGTAGGCTCGGCCCTCGTAGCGGGTGCCGTCCTCGAGCACGAGCACTGCCGGCTCGTGAAGGCGGGTGGTGGTCTCAGTCATCCGAGGCCTCGCTCTCATGGTGGGGCTGCATCACGGTGCGTGCTGCAGCGATGTCGTTGACGGCGGCGATGATGCGCGCCGAGTCGCCCGGGTGACGGGCACGGAGGTAGCTGTCGACGTAGGGGGCGACCTGTTCGGGCTCGGCATCGTGGAGCGCCACGATCCAGCTGAGCGCGACGAGGCCACCCGGCTCGACGCCGCGGTCGATGGCGTACGTCGCCTCGCCTGCGGACACGAGTCGATCGGAGGGGAGGAACGAGGGCTGCTCGCCCGCGATGCGGAGCACGACGCCCTCGGCGAAGACCTCGACGCGCCCCGACCCCCGGAAGGCGAGGCCCTGCACGGCGAGGCGCTCGAGCGGCGAGCCGATCGGGGTCGTGGCGACGTAGAGCACCTCGGTCTCGAGGATCGGTTCGCCCTCGAGTCCGGGCAGCGGGTACGCCGACAGGGTCGCGTCGCGCGTCTCGCGCTTGCGCCATGCGCGGTACGCGAGCCAGAGGAGGCCCGCGACGACCACGAGCGCGACGATCGCGCCGACCCACTTATCCACGGGCACCTCCGACGACGGCTGCGCGACGTGCGATCTCGTCGGCTGGCAGCACGACGCCGTCGAGCAGCGTCGCGTAGCCCGCGTGGAAGGTCGCGACGACGCGGCCGGGCAGCGAACGGCCGAGGTAGGGCGAGTTGATGCTGCGGCCCGCGAGCCGATCGAGTGCGAACTCGGATGCCGCGGCGGGGTCGTAGAGCGTCACCTCGGGTGCTGCGCCCGCCACGATGCCCTCGCCCTGTCCGGCGAGGCGGCCGATGCGGGCGGGGGTCGAGGAGAGCACGCGGGCGACGTCGGACCAGTCGAGCAGGCCGTTCTCGACGACCGAGGCGTGCACGACCGAGAGGGCGGACTCGAGGCCGACCATGCCGTTCGCCGCGGCATCCCACTCGCTCTGCTTCGCCTCGATGGGGTGCGGGGCGTGGTCGGTCGCGACGATGTCGATGGTGCCGTCGGCGAGTGCGGCGCGCAGCGCTTCGACGTCTTCGGCCCGACGCAGAGGCGGATTCACCTTGTAGCGCGGGTCGTAGCTCGCCACGAGATCCTCGGTGAGGAGCAGGTGGTGCGGCGTGACCTCGGCCGTGACGTCGATGCCGCGGGCCTTCGCCCAGCGGATGACCTCGACCGACCCGGCGGTCGAGACGTGGCAGACGTGCAGGCGGCTGCCGACGTGCTCGGCGAGCAGCACGTCGCGCGCGATGATCGACTCCTCGGCCACGGCAGGCCAGCCGGCGAGTCCGAGCTCGCCCGAGAGCGCACCCTCGTTCATCTGCGCGCCCTGCGTGAGCCGCGGCTCCTGCGCGTGCTGCGCGACGACGCCGTCGAAGGCCTTGACGTACTCGAGGGCGCGACGCATCAGCAGCGGGTCGAAGACGCAGAACCCGTCGTCGCTGAAGACGCGCACGTTGGCCCGCGACCGGGCCATCGCGCCGAGCTCGGCGAGCTGCTCGCCCTCGAGCCCGACCGTGACGGCGCCGATCGGCTGCACCGTGGCGTAGCCGGCGGCGGTGCCGAGGCTCGCGACCTGCTCGACCACACCGGCCGTGTCGGCCACGGGCGAGGTGTTGGCCATCGCGAAGACCGCCGTGAAGCCGCCGGCGGCGGCCGCCTGCGTGCCCGTGAGCACCGTCTCGCTCTGCTCGTACCCGGGCTCGCGCAGATGGGTGTGCAGGTCGACCAGACCCGGCAGCGCGATCAGGCCGTCGGCGTCGACGATCGTCGCGCCCGCGGCATCCGTAAGGCGACCGACCTCGGTGATGCGACCGTCGGCGATGCGGATGTCGGCGCGCTCGCCCGACGCGAGCGTCGCGCCCGTGATGAGGAACGACTCGGTCATCGCAGCTCACCTCGCTCGCCCGAAAGCAGCAGATACAGGGCGGCCATTCTCACTGATACTCCGTTCGCGACCTGCTCCCTGACCGTGGACTGCGCAGAGTCCGCCGCGAGGGCGGAGATCTCCAGCCCTCGGTTCATCGGCCCGGGATGCATGACCATCGTAGTCGTGGGCAACTGGGAGAACCTGGCATCGTCGAGACCCCAGGTCCGTGCGTATTCGCGACTGTTCGGGAAGAACGAGCCGTGCATGCGCTCCGCCTGGATGCGGAGCATCATGACCACGTCGGGCTTCGTCGCGAGCGCCTCGTCGAGGTCGAAGGCGACGGATGCCGGCCAGCCGGCCATATCGACGGGCACGAGCGTCGGCGGCGCGACGAGCGTGACCTCGGCGCCGAGCGTGGAGAGCAGCCAGACGTTCGAGCGTGCGACGCGGGAGTGGAGGATGTCGCCCACGATCACCACGCGCACGCCGTCGAGGCCCTTGCCCCGGCTCGCAGCGCCATGCAGGCGGCTGCGCATCGTGAACGCGTCGAGCAGCGCCTGCGTGGGGTGCTCGTGCGTGCCGTCGCCCGCGTTGACGACGCCCGCATCGATCCAGCCGCTCGTGGCGAGCGTGTACGGCGCGCCGGATGCCGGGTGCCGGATCACGACGCCGTCGGCGCCCATGGCCTGCAGGGTCTGCGCGGTGTCCTTCAGGCTCTCGCCCTTCGACACGCTCGAACCCTTGGCGCTGAAGTTGATGACGTCGGCCGAGAGACGCTTCGCCGCGGCCTCGAACGAGATGCGCGTGCGCGTGGAGTCCTCGAAGAAGAGGTTGACCACGGTCTTGCCGCGCAGGGTCGGGAGCTTCTTCACCTCGCGGTGCTGCACGGCCGCCATGTCCTCGGCGATGTCGAGCAGCGCGATCGCCTCGTCGCGGGAGAGCGAGCGGGTGCTGAGCAGGTGCCTCATTCGGCGCCTCCCTCGATCGTGACGTGGTCGTCGCCGCCGTCGACCTCGGTGAGCCGCACGTTGATGCGCTCGCTCGCGGCGCTCGGCAGGTTCTTGCCGACGAAGTCGGCGCGGATGGGGAAGTCGCGGTGGCCGCGGTCGACGAGCACGGCGAGTCGCACGGCGCGCGCCCGACCGAGGTCGCTCAGGGCGTCGAAGGCCGAGCGGATGGTGCGGCCGGAGTAGAGCACGTCGTCGACGAGCACGACGGTCTTGCCGTCGATGCCGCCGGGCGGCAGTTCGGTGGGCGACGGCATGCGGATGCGGCTGCGGGAGAGGTCGTCGCGATACATGGTCACGTCGAGCGATCCGGCGAGCTGCACCGGAGCAGACGGCTCGATGCGCTGGATCAGTTCGGCGATGCGACGGGCCAGTACGGTGCCACGCGTCGGGATGCCGAGGATGACGAGATCGGTCGCGCCGCGATTGGACTCGAGGATCTCGTGCGCGATGCGGGTCAACGCCCGCGATATGTCAGCGTGATTGAGCACTGTGCGCGCCATCAGACCGACTCCCTTCTCCGCCTCACGGGACGGCCTTAAAGGTTGCCAACTCCCCCAGCCTATCAGCCGCCTGATCAGGCTCGAAACGGCAGGTCGCGCGGAACGCGTAGCATCGTGCGGTGCCCGATTCCGCTCCGCCCGCTCCTGCCGACGCGGACGCGTCGACCGCCCCGACGTCGGGAACCCGGCGCAGGTTCGTCGACCTCGCGCCGCTGAGGGCCTCGCCCGCCTTCGCACGCCTGTGGATCGGCGGCGTCATCTCGGGCGTCGGTGCGCAGTTGACGGTGCTCGCGGTCGGGCTGCAGGTGTACGAGATCACGCAGTCGACGCTCGCCGTCGGCCTCGTCGGAGGCATCGCGCTCGTACCGATGATCGTCGCCGGCCTCTGGGGCGGGGTCCTCGCCGACGTCTTCGACCGCCGACGCGTGCTCATCACGAGCGCCACCGTGACCTGGGCCGCCACCGCGGGGCTCCTCATCCTCTCCGCAGCGGATGTCGCGGTGAGGGCGTCGGGCGGCCGGGTCGAGGTGTGGCCGTTCTATGCCCTCACGACCGTCATCACGGTCGCCGGCACGGTCTCAGGGAGCGCGCACATGGCCGTGACGCCGCGAATCCTGCCCCCGGAGCTCGTGTCGCGCGCCGCGGCGCTCTCGGGGATCGGCGCGGGTGTGCAGCTCACGCTCGGTCCCGCACTGGGCGGCGTGCTCGTCGCGACGGTCGGATTCCCGATCACCTTCGGCGTCGACCTGGTGCTCTTCGCATTCGGGTTCCTCGGGATCTTCATGCTGCCGCGCATCGCGCCGGAGGGCGAGCCCCGACGGGCCTCGATCCGCACGCTCCTCGACGGTCTCGCATTCCTGAAGCAGGCACCGAACATCCGCGCCGGCTTCGTGATCGACCTCATCGCGATGACGTTCGGTCGGCCGTACGCCCTGCTCCCTGCGGTCGGCGCGGTCGCGATCGGCGGCGGCCCGGTGACGGTCGGAATCCTGACGGCGGCGTTCGCGGTGGGCACGTTCACGACGAGCCTCTTGAGCGGTCCGGTCGCGCACGTGCACCGATACGGCGTCGCGATCGGCCGGTCGGTCATGGTCTACGGCGCGTGCATCGCCGGCTTCGGGGCTGTCCTGGCCGTCACGCTCCTCCAGGGAGGCGCGGCGCCGGCCTTCACGGACGTGAATCCCGTCGCCCTCGTGGCGGCGGCGGTCCTGCTGGTCGGCGCCGGCGCATCCGACGAGGTGAGCGCCATCTTCCGGAGCACCATGCTCATGACGGCCGTGCCCGACGAGATGCTCGGCCGGATGCAGGGCGTGTTCGTCGTGGTGGTCGCGGGCGGGCCACGTCTCGGCGATCTCTGGGTCGGCGTGCTCGCGACGTCGCTCGCGCTCTGGTTCCCGCCGCTCGCGGGAGGCCTGCTGATCGTGGCGCTCGTCGCGGTCCTGCTCCGGCTCCAGCCGGGGTTCCGCGGGTACGACGCATCCGACCCCCGGCCCTGAACCGCAGTCGCCGCCGAGCCTGATGCAGACGACAGGCGGCGGACCGCTGGCGACCGGAACCCGCCGGACGTCGGCGAACCACGGAACGGCCCTCGCGATGCGAGGGCCGTTCCCGGTGGGAAACGTCGTGTCACACACGACCGATCGGTCGCTGCAGCGCCCTGGCGGCCACGACCATGGCGGCTCCGACCAGCACGACGTCCTTCAGGACGTACTGCGCGGTGAGCGTCGGGCCCGCGGTCGTGAACAGGTCGCCCGCGAAGAACACGAGCGGCGAGAAGATGCCGACGAACGTCGCAGCGAGCACGAGGAGCCCGATGCGGAGGAACACGCCGGTCACGAGCGCGAGCCCGACGGCGACCTCCATCAAGGCGGTGAGCGCCATGGCGAGCTGCGGGCCGACGAGGCCGAAGCTCAGCGCACCCCAGGTGGCGACGACGAGTTCCTCGACGGGGCTGACGCCCGGCAGGAACTTGAGCGCGCCGAAGCCGAGGAAGACGAGGCCGAGGGCGATGCGGAGCGTCGGGACGCCGGCCTTGGCGAAGAAGCGCTGCAGGACGGCCTGCGCGCGGTTCGCCTGGTCGAGGATCGAATCGAGACCGGCCGCCGTGGAGGTGCGGCCGCTTCCGATGGCGGTGGTGGACATGACGGATCCCTTCGAGATCTGGGTGGATTCCGTCGCCGGAGTTCGGCGACGGTGACCATCTCATCCAAGGAAGGACCGGGCATCGTCAGGAGGGACGCTGATTCGCGCTCAGCCGATACCCTGAACCCGTTCTCGGTGCGAGCACCGAGTTGCTCATATGAGCAGGTCCGGTGAAATCACCGATGCGCTCGCCTGGCGGGCCGCATCCCGTTCGGGCCGGTGCTCGACCGGGCATCGGCCGTCATCACGAACGGCGGGTGGTCGCGGCGCCGCCGAACGGCTGGCGCGCTCCTTCGCACAGCACGACGGCCCGCGCGAAGTCGTCGCGCGGGCCGTCGGGCTGGTCGAGTCGGGCGTCAGGCCTTGGAGTGCGAGATGGCCGCGAGCAGGCCGTTGACGAACCCGGCCGAGTCGTCGGTCGACAGCACGGTTGCCGCCTCGACCGCCTCGGAGATCGCCACGGGGTCGGGCACGCTGTCGTTGTAGAGGATCTCCCAGGCGCCGATGCGCAGCAGGGCGCGGTCGACGGCGGGCATGCGCTCGAGGGTCCAGCCCCGGGAGTGCGTCGTGATGAGTTCGTCGATCTCCTCGCGGTGATCGACGACGCCGTCGACGATCTCGCGCGCGTAGAGCCACGACTTCTGCCGTTCGGGTTCGCCGGCGGCACGCTCGGCTTCGGTCACGAGCAGCTGCTCGACCGGAACCTGCCGCATGTCCGCGGAGTAGAGCAGGTCGAGGGCGCGCTTGCGCGCCTTCGTGCGGGCACTCACTAGTCGTTCACGCGCCCGAGGTAGGAGCCGTCGCGGGTGTCGACCTTGACCTTCGTGCCGGTCTCGAGGAACAGCGGGACCTGGATCTCGTAGCCCGTCTGGACGGTCGCGGGCTTCGTGCCGCCGGTCGAGCGGTCGCCCTGCAGGCCCGGCTCGGTGTAGGTGATCTCGAGCACGACGGATGCCGGCAGCTCGACGTAGAGCGGGTTGCCGTTGTTCAGGGCGATCGTCACGGCCTGGTTCTCGAGCATGAAGTTCGCGGCGTCGCCGACGACCGTGCCGGGCACCGTGATCTGGTCGTAGTCGGACGTGTCCATGAACACGAAGCCGTCGCCGTCGGCGTACAGGTAGCTGAAGTCCCGGCGGTCGACGTTCTCGATCTCGATCTTCGCGCCGGCGTTGTACGTGCGGTCGACGACCTTGCCCGAGACGACGTTCTTCAGCTTGGTGCGGACGAACGCGCCACCCTTGCCGGGCTTGACGTGCTGGAACTCGATGACGCTCCAGAGCTGCCCGTCGATGGAGAGGACGACGCCGTTCTTGATGTCAGCGGTGCTTGCCATGAAGGTGATTCCGTTCGATTCGGTGAAAGTATCGGGCGCACGACGAAGGTGTGCGACTGATCGAGTGTAGTCGACTCACCCCAGCGAACGCAGAACGGCGTCGACGGCGAGGCGGTACGAGTCCGCTCCGAAACCGGCGATCACGCCGCTCGCCACGCCCGAGATGACGCTCGTGTGCCGGAACGTCTCGCGGGCGTGCGGGTTCGAGAGGTGCACCTCGACGAGCGGCACGCCCGCCTGCTTCAGCTGCGCTGCGGCATCCCGGAGTGCGTAGCTGTAGTGCGTGAACGCCGCGGGGTTCATCACGACCGGCAGCTTGCGGTCGACGGCCTCGTGGATCCACCCGATGAGCTCGGCCTCGTCGTCGGACTGGCGCAGGTCGATCTCGACCCCGTCGGGAACGGATGCCGCGAGCTGCGCTCCGATGTCCGCGAGCGTCTCGCTGCCGTACACCTCGGGCTCGCGGGTGCCGAGCCGGCCGAGGTTCGGACCGTTCAGTACGAGGATCGTCGTCATGAGTGGAAGCCTATCGGCGCGGCATCCGTCGCCCGCGCGGGACGACGCCCCGCGAACGGGCGACCGATCCGCCTGACATCAGGAACCGATCTCCTGATAGGCGGCGAACAGGAGCGACTGGTCGGGCGCCTGCATGACGGTGGGCTTGGCGAGGTCGTCGAGCACGATGAACCGCAGCTGGCCGCCGCGGGACTTCTTGTCGCGCTGCATCGTGGCGAGCAGGGTCGGCCACCGGCCCGCCGGGTAGCTCGTGGGCAGGCCGAGCAGTTCGAGGATGCTGCGGTGCCGGTCGGCGACCTCGTCGGAGAGCCGGCCCGAAAGACGGCCGAGCTCGGCCGCGAACGCCATGCCCACCGAGATCGCCGCACCGTGACGCCACTGATAGCGCTCGGCGTGCTCGACCGCGTGACCGAGCGTGTGCCCGTAGTTCAGGATCTCTCGGAGCCCCTGCTCGGTGAGGTCTTCGGAGACGACGTCGGCCTTCATCTGGATCGCGAGCTCGACGACCCGGCGGAACTGCGGCGTCGTCGGGTCGGTCGTCGCGTCGGGGTCGGCCTCGATCGTGTCGAGGATCTCGGGGTAGCGGATGAAGCCCGCCTTCACGATCTCGGCGAAGCCCGCGAGGATCTCGTTGCGCGGCAGGGTGTCGAGCAGGTCGAGGTCGCAGAGCACCGCGGCCGGCGGGTGGAACGCGCCGACGAGGTTCTTGCCCTCGTTCGTGTTGATGCCGGTCTTGCCGCCCACGGCCGCGTCGACCATGCCGAGCACCGTCGTCGGCACCTGCACGACGCGAACGCCCCGCAGCCACGTCGCCGCCACGAATCCGGCGAGATCGGTGACCGCTCCGCCGCCGATGCCCACGACCGCGTCGGTTCGCGTGAAGTCGGCCTGCCCGAGCACCTGCCAGCAGAACGCGGCGACCTCGATGCGCTTGCCGGCCTCGGCGTCGGGGATCTCGGCGAGGAGCACCTCGAAGCGATCGGAGAGCGCCTCCCGCAGCGCTGCGGCACGTGCGCCGAGCGTCGCCGGGTGCACGACGAGCACCTTCCTGACGGCCGGGCCGAGCGCCTCGCCGAGGTCGGCGAGCACGCCGTTGCCGATGACGACGTCGTAGCCGCCCTCTCCCCCGACGCGAATGCTCGTGCTGGACTCGGCTGCGGTCATCGTGTTCCTCCGAAGCGCTCGGTGATCTGTTCGACGATACGTGCGACCGAGCGGCGCGACGTGTCGATCTCGAGGTCGGCGAGCGAGGCGTAGACCGGCTCCCGCTCGACCTGGATGGCCTTCCAGCGTTCGATGCCGCCGCCCGCGAGCAGGGGCCGGTTGCCGCCGACGAGTCTGACGGCGACCGCCTCGGGCGTCACCGTCAGCCAGACGACGGCGGCCTCCTCGAGATCGGCCCTGGTGTCGGGGTGCAGCACCGCACCGCCGCCGAGCGAGACCACGGCCGGCTCGGTGAGCGCCTCGGCCACGACGTCGCGTTCGAGGGCACGGAAGGCGGCTTCGCCGTCGCGCGCGAAGATCGCGTCGATCGGGCCGTGCCGCTGCTCGATGCGCGTGTCGGTGTCGATGAACGGCACGCCGACGGATGTCGCGAGTCGGCCTCCCACGCGTGACTTGCCCGCGCCCATCGGGCCGATGAGCACGAGCGGGAGCTGCAGGGCGTGCGCCCCGACGTCAGCCACGGATCGGAGCGGCATCCGCCGAGACGACCTCCGTGCGGAGCGCATCGGGGATCGCCGCGAGGTACGACTCGAGGTTGCGGCGCGTCTCGCCGACGGAGTCGCCGCCGAACTTCTCGAGCACGGCGTTCGCGAGCGTGAGCGCGACCATGGCCTCGGCGACGACGCCGGCCGCGGGGACCGCGCAGACATCCGATCGCTGGTGGTGCGCGGCCGCGGCCTCGCCGGTCGCGACGTCGACGGTCGGCAGTGCGTGCGGGATCGTCGCGATCGGCTTCATGCCCGCGCGCACGCGCAGCACGGTACCCGTGGACATGCCGCCCTCGGTGCCGCCCGCGCGGTCGCTGGCGCGCACGATGCGGCCGTCGGACAGGTGGAGTTCGTCGTGCGCGGCCGAGCCGCGGCGCCGGGTGGTCTCGAAGCCGTCGCCGACCTCGACGCCCTTGATCGCCTGGATGCCCATGAGCGCGGCGGCGAGCTGCGAGTCGAGACGGCGATCCCAGTGCACGTGCGAGCCGAGGCCGGGCGGCACGCCGTACGCCAGCACCTCGACGACGCCGCCGAGCGTGTCGCCGTCCTTGTGCGCCGAATCGACCTCGGCGACCATGAGCGCCGACGTCTCGACGTCGAAGCAGCGCAGCGGGTCGCCGTCGAGCGCGTCGACGTCGCGGGGCAGCGGCAGCGGCCGGCCTTCGGGCACCCGCACGGGGCCGATGGCGATGGTGTGCGCGACGAGCTCGATGCCGAGTTCCGAGAGGAAGCTGCGGGCGATCGCGCCGAGCGCGACCCTGGCCGCCGTCTCGCGGGCGCTGGCGCGCTCGAGCACCGGACGCGCCTCGTCGAAGTCGTACTTCTGCATGCCGACGAGGTCGGCGTGACCGGGTCGGGGGCGGGTGAGCGCGGCGCCGCGACCGCGGCCGAGGCGCGCGGGGTCGATGGGCTCGGGGCTCATGACCTCCTGCCACTTCGGCCACTCGGTGTTCCCCACGCGAAGCGCGATCGGGCTGCCGAGACTGAGCCCGTGGCGCACACCGCCCGAGATCGCGAGCTCGTCCTGCTCGAACTTCATGCGCGCGCCACGGCCGTAGCCGAGCTTGCGGCGCGCCAGGTCGGCACGGATGTCATCGAGCGAAACGGGGATACCGGCGGGAAGACCCTCGAGGATCGCGACGAGCTCGGGGCCGTGCGATTCTCCGGCTGTGAGCCAACGAAGCATGCCTTCTATCCTTCCACAGCGGAGTCAGAGGGATTCGCGCATGACGGCGAGCACGTCGTGCTCGTCGGGCAACGGCACGGTGGGATCTCCGCCGACGAAGACGCGCACCTGCAGCAGCGCCTGGTGAAGCAGCATGCCGCTGCCGTCGATGACGCGGCCGTCGGCGTCGATCCACTGCGACGCGAGCGGCGTCGGCCACGGCGCGTAGGCGACGTCGAGCAGCAGCGCTCCCCCGATGAGGGCTCCGGATGCCGCGACGCCGGCGTCGGTTCCGCCGGGCAGGGTGCTCACCACGACGTCGACGGGGTCGGCATCCGCCAGTTCGACGAGGTGCTCCGACGTGACGCGTACGCCGACCGAGCGGCCGAGCTCCAGGAGTGCGGCCCCTGCCTCTGGCCGACGCAGCAGCAGGCGCACGTGGGCGACTCCGAGCTCGGCGAGGGCGACCAGCGCGGATGCCGCGGTCGCGCCTCCGCCGATCACGATCGCCGTGCGCGCGTGGTCGACGCCGGCTTCGCCGAGCGAGCGGACGATGCCGCCGACGTCCGTGTTGAATCCGAGGCGGCGCCTGCCGTCGAAGAGCACCGTGTTCGCGGCGCCCGTGATGCGGGCGATCTCGTCGACCTCGTCGAGCACCGGAATGACGTCGTACTTCAGCGGCATCGTGAGCGAGAGGCCGCGCCACGCATCGTCGCGGCTCGTGACGAACTCGCCGACCTCGGCTCCGTCGATCTCGATGCGGTCGTACTCCCACTCGAGCCCGAGCCTGCGGTACGCGGCCCGGTGCAGGCCGGGGCTCTTCGAGTGCGCGATCGGCTTGCCGAGAACGGCCAGGCGGGTGCGCCCGTCATTCACAGTAGGCGGCGTTCTCGTCACTGGCGGCGCACCACTCCTGCAGTTGCGCGACCGCGGCCTCGTGCTCGTCGACCGTGGTCGAGAAGACGGTCTCGCCGGTCGCGAGGTTCACCGGCACGAAGAACAGCCAGGTCCCGTCGGCGGGATGGAGGGCCGCATTGATCGCGACCTCCCCCGGATTGCCGATCGGACCGACCGGCAGGCCCGGGTTCGCGTACGTGTTGTAGAGGTTGCCGGCATCGGCGCGCTCCTCGTCGGTGGTCCAGACGGTGTGCATGTTCCCCGTGCCGTAGGCCACGGTCGCGTCGGACTGGAGGTTCATGCCCTGGTCGAGACGGTTCTGGAACACCCGAGCGATCTTCGGGAAGTCGTCGAGGTTCGAACCCGCCTCGCGCTGCACGATCGACGCGAGGATGACGGTCTTCCACCGGTCGGCCGGCGCGACGCCGGCGGCGTCGAGCGTCGCCATCTGGCTGTCGACCATGCTCTGCAGCACACCGCGCGCGTCGACGCCGGGGTCGAGGGTGTACGTCAACGGGGCGAGGAATCCCTCGAGCGTCGTCGCCTCGGCCGGAAGCCCGTACGACTGGGGCGATTCGGTGGCCGCGGCCTGCAGTTCCTCGAGCGGGACTCCGGTGCCTTCCGATGCAGAGACGAGCACATCGGGCAGGGCGGTGCCCTCCGGGATCACGAAGGTGTTCTCGAGCTTGTTCGCCGGGTCCGTGAGGGCGTCGAGCGCGGCCTGCGCGCTCATCTGGGAGGCCATCTGATAGGCACCCGGGTGGAACTCGGGCTCCGGTGACTGCGCGAGCAGCAGGTCGTAGAACGCGTCGTACGACGCCACCACGTCTTGGGACACGAGGTTCTCGGCGATCGAGGACCCGGTGTCGCCGTCGTGGATCATGAAGACGACCTCGCCCGTGCCGGCGCCGTCGTAGTCGGCGGCCGGCGTGAAGTGGGCGACGACGGCGGAGATCGGCCCCTGCAGGAAGAACGCGGCGCCGGCGACGAGCGCACCGACGATGAGCAGCCCGATGAGGCAGCCCCACGGAGCCCGACGCTTCTTCTTCGGCTCGTGGTAGTCGTCGTAGGCGTCGGCGCGCCGATCCGACCGCGAGACCGCGAACGGATCGACCGGCGGTTCGGTCTGCGTGGGCTCGCCGTACGAGGCCGACGGGGCGGGGTGCGGGCGACCGGCCGCCCGCGCCGCATACTCGGGGACCCGCGAGGGCTGCACGTCGGGTGCCGGCGGCACCGGCTGCTGCACGGGCGTCGCCTGGGCCTGAATCGCCTGGGCCTGAGTCGCCTGGGCCTCCTGCGCTCGCTGCTCGCGTTCGCGGAGCTCGCGACGGGTCAGCGGACGCGACGGATCGGCTGCTGCGCCGCCCGCGTCGGCGGACGGCTGCTGCGCGGGCTGCGCGGGGGCGGCAGCACGGCGCGCCGCATCGGCCTGGGCATCACCGCTGAGCAGCGCGTGCCAGTCGGTGGCAGCACGCTGGGAGTTCGGATCACGGCGCTCTGGGGGGAGCTGAGTCACAGGGTGGACGGCCCTTCGTCGGGGTCGAGCGCACGTCCGGGCGGATTTCCCGATGAGCGCTCGCTGTCGAGTGCGTGTTGCAGAATGATAACGGCCGCGACCTGGTCGACGACTGGACGTTGCGTGCGAGTCGACCGACCGGAGGCGCGCAGCGCCTGCTGCGCACTCACCGTCGAGAGGCGCTCGTCGACGAGTCGCACCACGGCGCCGCGTTCGGCGAGTCGCTGCGCGAACGCGACGGCGTCCTCGGTCGACGGCGTCGCGTTCCCCGACATCGAGAGCGGGTGCCCGACCACGAGTTCGAACGCCGAGTACTCCTCGGCCAGCTCGAGGACTCGACGGATGTCGGCATCGCCGTCGCTCGCGCGGGACACCGTCTCGATCGGCACGGCGAGCATGCCTGAGACGTCGCTCCGGGCGACCCCGATGCGCGCTCGACCGACATCGATGCCGAGACGCGCACCGGAACGCATCGGGATCAGCCCGCGAACGCGCGGCGGACCGCGTCGAGCGCGGCGGGGATCGCCGTCAGGTCGCTGCCGCCGCCCTGCGCGAGGTCGGGCTTGCCGCCGCCACCGCCGCCGAGCACGCCCGCCATGGTCTTCGCGAGCGCCCCCGCATTCGCCCCGGCGTCACGCGCCGCAGGCGAGGTCGCGACGATCGCGACCGGGCGGCCGCCGACCTCGGCGGTCAAGGCCACGACGGATGCCGCGTCGCCGAGCCTGCCCCGCACCGCGGTCGCGAGCGAGCGCAGCTCGTCGCCGGATCCCAGCGAACCGACGGTCTCGGCGACCAGGAGCACGTCGCCCGTACGCACGGCGTTCGCGGCGAGGGCCGGGACCCGATCGGTGAGCGCCTTGGCCTCGAACTGCGCGATGCGCTTCTCGGCGGACTTCAGGTTCGCGACGAGGTCGCCGATGCGCTCGACGAGCTGGTCGGGTCGCGTCTTGAGGTTCGAGCTCAGCTCGGAGACGAGGGCTCGCTCCGCGGCGAACCGGCGGAACGCGTCGAGGCCGACGAGGGACTCGACACGGCGGTTCGAGGCGCCGACCGAGGACTCGCCGATGATGTTGATCATGCCGATCTCCGAACTCGAGCGCACGTGCGTTCCGGCGCAGAGCTCGCGCGACCACGGGCCGCCGATGTCGACCACGCGCACGACGTCGCCGTACTTCTCGCCGAACAGGGCCATCGCGCCGAGCGCCTTGGCTTCGTCGAGCGGGAGTTCGCGCGTGACGACCTCGAGGTTGTCGCGCACCGCGTTGTTCGAGATCTCCTCGATCTCGGTGCGGGTCTCCGCCGAGAGCGCCTGATTCCAGCCGTAGTCCAGGCGCAGGTATCCGGCCTTGTTGTACGAACCGGACTGGTGCGCGTTCGGCCCGAGCACCTCGCGGAGCGCTGCGTGCACGAGATGCGTGCCCGAGTGCGCCTGCGTCGCGCCGCGGCGGTACTGCTCGTCGACCACGCTCGTCGCGGGCACGCCGACGCCGACCTCGCCCGAGACCACCTTCACGGTGTGGCTGATGAGGCCCTTGACGGGCTTCTGCACGTCGAGCACCTGGAGTTCGAATCCGTCGCCGACGATGCGGCCCTGATCGGGCGCCTGGCCGCCGGACTCGGCGTAGAGCGAGGTCTCCGCGAGGATGACCTCGGCCGTCTGACCTGCCACCGCCGCCGCGACGGGCTGGCCGTCGACGAGGATGCCGAGGACGCTCGACTCCGTCAGGAGCTCGGTGTAGCCGGTGAAGACCGTCTCGCCCTTGGCGCGGTAGTCGGCGTAGACCGACAGGTCGGCGAGCACCTTCTTCTTCGACTTCGCGTCGGCCTTGGCACGCGTGCGCTGCGCCGTCATGAGCTCGTCGAAGGCGATCCGGTCGACCGCGAGGCCGGCCTCGTCGGCCATCTCGAGGGTGAGTTCGATCGGGAAGCCGTAGGTGTCGTGCAGGAGGAACGCGGTGTTGCCCGCGAGCTCGGCCTTGCCCGCCGCCTTCGTCTCGCCGACGGCACCGTCGAGGATCGACGTTCCGGACTCGAGCGTGCGGAGGAAGATCGCCTCCTCGCCGAGCGCCAGCTGCTCGATGTGGGCGTAGTCGCGCTCGACCTCGGGGTAGGCGGCCTTCATGGCATCGCGCGAGGCTGCGAACAGCTCGCGGAACGTCGCTCCGTCGACACCGAGCAGCCGCATCGCGCGGATGCTGCGGCGCAGGAGGCGGCGGAGGATGTAGCCGCGACCCTCGTTGGACGGCGCGACGCCGTCGCTCATGAGCATCAGGGCGGAGCGCACGTGGTCGGCGATGACGCGCATGCGCACGTCGTCGTCGTGGTTCGCGCCGTAGGCGCGACCCGAGAGCTCGGCCGCGCGATCGAGGACCGGACGCACCTGATCGATCTCGTACATGTTCTCGACGCCCTGCTTGATGAAGGCGACGCGCTCGAGTCCCATGCCGGTGTCGATGTTCTTCTTCGGCAGTTCCTTCACGATGCGGAAGTCGGTCTTCGACTTCACGTCGTCGATGAGGTACTGCATGAACACGAGGTTCCAGATCTCGACGTACCGGTCGTCGTCGGTGGCAGGGCCGCCGTCGATGCCGTATGCGGGGCCGCGGTCGAAGAAGATCTCGGAACACGGGCCGGCCGGTCCCGGCTGGCCGGTGTGCCAGTAGTTGGTGTCCTTGCCGAGACGCTGGATGCGCTCGTCCGGAAGGCCGGCCACCTTCTTCCAGAGTTCGATCGCCTCGTCGTCGTCCTCGTAGACCGTGACCCAGAGGTCCTCGGGCGCGAAGCCGTAGCCGCCGTCGGCCTCGGAGGAGGTCAGGAGCTCCCACGCCATCGAGATGGCGCCTTCCTTGAAGTAGTCGCCGAACGAGAAGTTGCCGTTCATCTGGAAGAACGTGCCGTGGCGCGGCGTCTTGCCGACCTCTTCGATGTCGTTGGTGCGGATGCACTTCTGCACGCTCGTGGCGCGAGGGTACGGCGCGGGCACGATGCCCGTGAGGTACGGCACGAATGGCACCATCCCGGCTACCGTGAAGAGCAGCGTGGGGTCGTCGGAGACGAGCGAGGCGGACGGCACGACGGTGTGTCCGCGGCGTGCGAAGAAGTCCAGCCAGCGCTGGCGGATGTCTGCGGTCTGCATGATTCCGATCTGGGTTCTGCTGCCGGAGTCGCCTCCGGGTGGAAGGAAGTGAAGGCGGCGGCTCAGTCGACGAGTTCGTCGGCGAGGGACTTCAGTTCGGCCT
This sequence comes from Agromyces aureus, assembly GCF_001660485.1. Classification (GTDB taxonomy): domain Bacteria; phylum Actinomycetota; class Actinomycetes; order Actinomycetales; family Microbacteriaceae; genus Agromyces; species Agromyces aureus. The sequence goes on along the minus strand of NZ_CP013979.1, from coordinate 2,136,246 downwards.
CGCGCTCGTGGTAGCCGTCGGCGACGGCGCGCCCGAAGGCCTTGGCCTTGGCGTCGACCGACGAGAAGAACTCCCGACCCTGTGCGGTCTGGTTCACCTGGTGCGCCACGACGAAGCCGCCGATGATGCCGACCGCGAACCACAGAATGCTCTTCACGAAGTGCTCCCTCAGAGTTGTCGTGCCGACGGGGACTCGGGCGCTCGAACGTCCCGGCGCACCGCCGCGTCTTCTCGAACAGTCTAGTGGCGGGGCGGATGCCGCGGGCCGACGCCGGATACGGCACAGGGGCCGTGGAGGAAACCCTCCACGACCCCTGTCGACGAACGCTGGATCAGCGAGCGGCGTAGTACTCGACGACGAGCTGCACTTCGCAGGTCACGGGGACCTCGGCGCGCTTCGGACGACGGACGAGCGTGGCCTGGAGCTTGTCGAGCTCGACCTCGAGGTAGCCGGGGGTCTTGGGGAGCACGTCGACGTGACCGCCGGCTGCGGCGACCTGGAACGGCTCGGTGCCCTCGGAGCGCGCCTTCACGTGGATGAGCTGGCCCGGCTTCACGCGGAAGGAGGGACGGTCGACGAGCTGGCCGTCGACGAGGATGTGACGGTGCACGACGAACTGGCGGGCCTGCGTGATGGTGCGGGCGAAGCCGGCGCGCAGCACGAGCGCGTCGAGACGCATCTCGAGCAGCTCGACCAGGTTCTCACCGGTCTGGCCGGCGGTGCGCTTGGCCTCGACGTAGGCGATCTTCAGCTGCTTCTCGCGGATGCCGTACTGGGCACGCAGACGCTGCTTCTCGCGCAGACGCACGGCGTAGTCGCTGTCCTGCTTGCGCTTGGTGCGACCGTGCTCGCCGGGAGCATAGGGGCGCTTCTCCATGTAGCGCGCGGCCTTCGGGGTCAGGGCGACACCGAGGGCGCGGGAGAGGCGGGTCTTGCTACGTGACTGGTTCGACACGAATGTCCTTTCGGAAGAATCTCAAGTGGAATCGCGGCGCGATCGTGCGCCGGAAACGGTGTCAGAGGGATTCGCCAAGGGTGGATCGGCTACAGATCGCACCCGTTCGCCGGTGACGCTCTCGCAGCCGCGCTCGAGCATCAGGCTTCAGGCCAGCGACCATCCTACCATGGCGGATGCCGCGTGTCCGGCCCCGTGCGCCATCACCCTCCAGACGGCTACCGGCCCTTCGCTCCCCCGCGCACGATGCGTCGCAGCTTCGCGAGCCGCGCCGAGACCTCGCGTTCGTTGCCGTGCTCGGTCGGCTCGTAGTAGACCGCTCCGCGGAGCGTGTCGGGCAGGTACTCCTGGCCGACGACGCCGATCGGGTCGTCGTGCGGATACCGGTAGCCCTTGCCGTGCCCGAGCCGCTTGGCACCGGGGTAGTGCGCGTCGCGCAGGTGCTTCGGCACGCGACCGGCCTTGCCTGCGCGAACGTCGGCGATGGCCTTGTCGATGCCCAGGTAGGCGGCGTTGGACTTGGGTGCAGTGGCCAGGTGCACGACGGCCTGCGCGAGCGGGATGCGCCCTTCGGGCATGCCGATGAACTGCACGGCGTCGGCGGCCGCCACGGCCACGCCGAGCGCGGAAGGATCGGCCAGCCCGATGTCCTCAGAAGCCAGCACGATGATGCGGCGCGCGATGAAGCGGGCATCCTCGCCGGCTTCGATCATGCGGGCGAGGTAGTGGAGGGCCGCATCGACGTCGCTGCCTCGCACGGACTTGATGAACGCGCTGATGACGTCGTAGTGCTCATCGCCGTTGCGGTCGTACCGCAGGAGGGCGCGGTCGACGGCACGGGCCACGAGCTCGGCCGTGATGACCGCACGCGACGGCGCCGCGGCATCCGCACCGTCGTCGTCGGTCTGATCGTCGCCCTGCCTCGCATCACCGTCGCCGCTCGCATCACGGTCGGCGCTGTCGTCACCCTCGTCGCGCTCGTCCCCGTCGGCTTCGGCTTCGGCATCGCCCTCGGCCTCGCGCAGTTCGTCGGCGAGCACCCCGGCCGCGGCGACGGAGGCCGCCTCGAGCGCGGTCAGGGCGCGTCGGGCATCGCCGGAGGCGAGCCGCACGATCGCGGCGCGGGCCTCGGGTTCGAGGTCGACGGAACCGGCGAGCCCACGTGCATCGGCGACCGCACGATCGACGAGCAGTCCGAGGTCGTCGTCCGAGAGCAGTTCGAGCGTCAGCAGCAGAGACCGCGAGAGCAGCGGCGAGATGACCGAGAACGACGGGTTCTCGGTCGTCGCGGCGACGAGGATCACCCAGCCGTTCTCGACGCCGGGGAGCAGGGCATCCTGCTGGGCCTTCGTGAAACGGTGGATCTCGTCGAGGAACAGCACGGTGGAGACGCCGTAGAGGTCGCGACTCGAGCGCGCCTCCTCCATGACCTGGCGCACGTCGCGCACGCCGGCCGACACCGCGGAGAGTTCAACGAACTTGCGCCCCGAGGATCTGGCGATCGCCTGCGCGAGCGTGGTCTTGCCCGTGCCGGGCGGGCCCCACAGGATCACCGAGACGGAGCCCGACTCGCCGGTGCGATCGCCGGCGAGGGCGACCAGCGGAGAACCCGGCGAGAGCAGGTGCCGCTGACCTGCCACCTCGTCGAGGCTCGTCGGCCGCATGCGCACGGCCAACGGCGTCGCGCCGGAACGCAGGCCCTGCGCGGTGTTCACCATGCGATCAAGCGTAGCCGCGGCATCCGACAGTCCCCTCGCGCTCACGACCGGGCGACACGAGCCGGCATGCGATTGGTGCCGGAACCTGCGCTTGCGTAGAGTCTGCTCGCAGGAGTCCCCCAGAAGGAGCATCGTGGCATCCAACGACCGTCAGGCGCGCGAGGAACGAGCGCGACTTCGCACCTACCAGGCACGACAGCAGGTGCACGAGGGCAAGGTGCGTCGACGCACCCGCGACAACGTGATCGCCGCCGTCGCGCTCGTCGTCGTCCTCGTGATCGCGATCGGCGCCCAGTTGCTCTTCTTCAACGGCGGCCCCGGCACGTCGGAGCCCGTCGCGAGCCCAGAGGCCACGACGGCTCCCCCGACCGACGCGGCGGGCGAGAACACCGGCGACGTGCCCTCGTCCGACCTCGCCGAGGGCCGCACGTGGACCGGCACCCTCACGCTGAACGACATCCCGCTCGGCATCGAGCTCGACGGCGCCGCAGCGCCGCAGGCGGTCTCCAGCGAGATCAGCCTCATCCAGTCGGGCTTCTACGACGGCGTCGGATGCCACCGTCTCACGACGGACGGCATCTTCGTGCTGCAGTGCGGCGACCCGAACGGCGACGGCACGGGCGGACCGGGCTACAGCTACGGCCCGGTCGAGAACGACCCCGCCGACGGCGTCTACCCCGCGGGCACGATCGCCATGGCGCGCCAGGGCGGCAACGGCTACAGCCAGGGCAGCCAGTTCTTCATCGTCTACGCCGACACCACGCTCCCGGCCGAGAACGGCATCGGCGGGTACACGGTCATCGGCCGGGTCACGAGCGGACTCGACCAGCTCCAGGCGCAGGTCATCGACGCCGGCGTGGTCGACGGCGGCACCGACGGCGCACCGGTGGTTCCGGTGGCCATCACGTCCGCGACCGTCGAGTGACCGCGGCCAGCACCCCCGCCCGGCGGTGCAATAGGGTTGAAGACGTCAACGCCGCCCGACGGGCGGCTTCCGAGCACGACAGGGTGAGGCCGTGACCGATTCAGTACAGCAGCCGTGGGGCCGCGTCGACGAGACGGGCACCGTCTTCGTTCGCACGAACGACGGTGAGCGCGAAGTCGGGCAGTACCCCGACGCGACTCCAGAAGAGGCACTCGCCTACTTCGAGCGCAAGTACGCAGATCTCGCCGGCCAGGTGAGCCTGCTCGAGCAGCGCGCACGACGCGGCGCTCCCGCTGCCGACGTCGCGAAGGCCGTCGAGACGCTGAAGTCGTCCGTCGTCGATGCGCACGCGGTCGGCGACCTCGAGTCCCTCTCGACGCGTCTCGAGGCGCTCTCCGGCACCACGAAGGAGCTGACCGAGCAGCAGCAGGCAGAGGCCAAGGCGGCGCTCGCCGACGCCCTCGCCGAGCGCACGCGCATCGTCGAGCAGGCCGAGACCCTCGCCGCCCAGGATCCCGCGAAGACCCAGTGGAAGCAGACCTCCGCAGAACTCGACTCGCTCTTCGCCGCATGGCAGCGTCACCAGCAGGACGGCCCTCGTCTGCCGAAGAACGACGCGAACGACCTTTGGAAGCGATTCCGCGCTGCGCGTTCGACCATCGAGACGCACCGCAAGGCGTTCTTCGCCGATCTCGACGCCTCGCACCGCGACGTCCGCACGCGCAAGCAGCGACTCATCGAACGTGCCGAGGCGCTCGCACCCCGCGGTGCCGACGGCATCGGCGACTATCGTCTGCTGCTCGACGAGTGGAAGCTGGCCGGCCGCGCCGGCAAGAAGCTCGACGATGCACTGTGGGCGAAGTTCAAGGCCGCCGGCGACGTGCTCTTCGGCGCCAAGGCCGAGATCGACGCTCGCGACGACGAGGAATACCAGGCGAACCTCACGGCCAAGCTGGCCCTGCTCGACGAGACCGACAAGATCCTCGGCGAGAAGGACCCCAAGCAGGCTCGCTCCGCACTCAACAAGGTCCAGCGCGAATGGGACGAGATCGGACGAGTTCCGCGCGATCAGGTCCGCCCCGTCGAGGATCGACTGCGCAAGGTCGAGAACCACGTCCGCTCCCTCGAGGACGAGCGCTGGGAGCGCGAGGATCCCGAGAAGAAGGCCCGCTCCGAGGGCATGCTCGGGCAGCTGCACGACGCGATCGCGAAGCTCGAGGCGGACCTCGCTGCCGCCGAGGCCGCCGGCGACGCACGCGCCACGGCCGAAGCCCGCGAGGCGCTCGAGGCGCGACGCGCCTGGCTCAAGGCCGTCGGCGGCTGACCCGCACGATGCAGACGGCCCCGGCCGCGACGCCTCCGCGCGATCGCGACCCGGGGCCGTTTCCGTCGACCCGACGAGGTCCGAGCGCGGCCACCGGCTGACCGACGAGTTCTCCACAATCGACTCGATTCCTCGGGATCACCCGCGGGCCGACGCGATCATGGGGCATGGCCAAAGTTCCCGCGGTGCTCGGCACCGATGACTTCTCGATCGCCGAGCTCTGCGCCGCTCGGATCGATGGCGACCTCGTCGCGATCGCCGGCGCGTGGGCTCCGATCGACGAACCCGACGTCCCGACGTTCCGCGCCCTCGTCGTCGCCCACAGCGCGCCCAGATCGCTCATCATCGAACGGATGTCGGCGGCGTGGGTTCTCGGCGCACGGCTCGCTCCGCCCGCGCGGGCGCAGTTCTGCGTTCCGATCGAGGCGCGGATCTCGGTGATCACCGATCCGAACATCACCGTTCGCGAGGTGAAGATCCAGGCTTCCGAGGTCGACGCATACGGAGCGGTGAGGTGCACGTCGCTCGGTCGCACCGTGTTCGACCTCCTGCGCGACTCGTCGGCGCCCGACGAGCAGACCACGTTCGTGGTCGCCTCCCTGCTCGAGGAGCACCTCGAACTCGAGGCCGCGGTGCGTCATCGACTCGAGCACACCGCGCGCCTGCCTCACAAGTCGCAGGCGATGTCCCGGCTCGATCGGGCTTCAGCGAGTCTCAACCGTCGCTGACGCGGTAGACGTCGTAGACCGCGTCGATGCGTCGAACCGCGTTCAGCACGCGATCCAGATGGGTGGTGTCTCCCATCTCGAAGACGAACCGGCTGAGCGCCAGGCGGTCGGTCGATGTGGAGACGCTCGCAGAGAGGATGTTCACGTGGTGCTCCGACAGCACGCGCGTCACGTCGGAGAGCAGACCCGCCCGGTCGAGGGCCTCGATCTGGATCTGCACGAGGAACACGCTCTTCGAACTCGGCGCCCATTCGACGTCGATCATGCGCTCGGGCTCGCGCATCAGCGACTGCACGTTGTGGCACGTCGACTGGTGCACGGAGACACCGGACCCGCGTGTGATGAACCCGACGATCGCATCACCGGGCACCGGGGTGCAGCACCGGGCGAGCTTGACGAGAATGTCGGGCGCCCCGCGCACGAGCACGCCGGAGTCGGAGTGGCGCTGCACGGTGCGGGAGCGCGTCGGGACCGGGAGCTCGGGCTCGTCGCCCTCGTCGGCGTCGCGCACGAGCGCGACGACCTTCTCGAGCACCGACTGCGTCGACACGTGCCCCTCGCCGACCGCCGCGTACAGCGCGGAGACGTCCTCGTAGCGGAGCTGCGCGGCGACCTCGGCGAACGAGTCCTGACTCATCAGTTTCTGCAGCGGAAGGTTCTGCTTGCGCATGGCCCGCGCGATGGCGTCGCGACCCTGCTCGATCGCCTCGTCGCGACGCTCCTTGGTGAACCACTGGCGGATCTTGTTGCGCGCGCGGGGGCTCTTGACGAAGCCGAGCCAGTCCTGGCTCGGCCCCGAATCGGGGTTCTTCGAGGTGAACACCTCGACGACGTCGCCGCTGGCGAGCGTGCTCTCGAGCGGGACGAGGCGGCCATTGACCTTCGCCCCCATGGTGCGGTGGCCGACCTCGGTGTGCACCGCATAGGCGAAGTCGACCGGTGTCGCCCCGGAGGGCAGACCGATCACGCGGCCCTTGGGCGTGAAGACGTAGACCTCCTTCGCACCGATCTCGTAGCGGAGCGAATCGAGGAACTCCCCGGGGTCGGCCGTCTCGGCCTGCCAGTCGGAGATGTGCGCGAGCCAGGCCATGTCCGTCTCGTTGGCGCTCGCCGTCGCGGGGTCGGCACGGCCCGTGGCCATGCGCTCCTTGTACTTCCAGTGCGCGGCGACACCGTACTCGGCACGCTGGTGCATGTCGTGCGTGCGGATCTGGATCTCGACCGGGCGGCCCTTCGGACCGATCACCGTCGTGTGCAGCGACTGGTAGAGGTTGAACTTCGGCGTGGCGATGTAGTCCTTGAATCGGCCAGGCACCGGAGTCCACCGTGCGTGAATCGAGCCGAGCACCGCGTAGCAGTCCCGCACGGAGTTGACGAGCACACGGATGCCGACGAGGTCGTAGATCTCGTCGAAGTCGCGTCCGCGAACGATCATCTTCTGGTAGATCGAGTAGTACTGCTTGGGACGCCCGGCGACCTTGCCACGGATGCGGGCGCTCTTGAGATCGTCGTTCACGAGGTCGATGACCTGCTGCACGAACTCCTCGCGCTGCGGCGTGCGCTGCCTGACGAGGCTTTCGATCTCGGCGTAGAGCTTCGGGTAGAGGACCGCGAAGGAGAGGTCCTCGAGCTCCCACTTGATCGTCTGGATACCGAGTCGGTGCGCGAGCGGCGCGTAGATCTCGAGCGTCTCGGTCGCCTTGCGGGTGGCGGACTCGGCCGGGACGAATCCCCACGTGCGCGCGTTGTGCAGTCGGTCTGCGAGCTTGATGATCAGCACGCGGATGTCCTTCGACATCGCGACGATCATCTTGCGGACGGTCTCGGCCTGGGTGGAGTCGCCGTACTTGACCTTGTCGAGCTTGGTGACGCCGTCGACCAGCATCGCGATCTCGTCGCCGAAGTCGGCGCGCACCTGATCGAGGGTGTAGGCCGTGTCTTCGACGGTGTCGTGCAGGAGCGCGGCCGCGACGGTCTTCGACCCGATGCCGAGATCCGCGAGGATCTGCGCGACCGCGATCGGATGGGTGATGTACGGCTCACCGCTCTTGCGCTTCTGGCCCTCGTGGGCGCGTTCGGCGACGGTGTACGCGCGCTCGACGAGCGCGAGGTCGGCCTTCGGGTGGTGCATGCGCACCGTGCGGAGGAGCGTGTCCACGGCTCCCGAAGGCGTGGCCTTCGAGAAGATGCGCGGCACGAGCCGACGCAGCGATGCGGTCGAGTTGACCCCAGTCTCAGTCATGCGCCCACCTCCGGAACTCAATTATCGTCGCTCCGGAGGTGTGCACATGCCGATCTCGCCGAGGGCGGACATCACGCGTTCGCGGGCTCCGCCTCCGAACCGGCGGATTCGCCGGCCCGCTCGCGGTCCTTGAGGACCTTCTGGTCGTGTCGACGGATCACGGGCTCGCCCTCGCGCAGCTGCGAGTAGAGCGGCGCAGCGAGGAACACCGTCGACCACGTGCCGACCAGGATGCCGATGAGCAACGCGAGCGAGATGTCTCGCAGCGTGTCGGCTCCGAGAGCACCCGCGCCGATGAACAGGATCGAGGCGACGGGCAGTGCCGCGACGACGCTCGTGTTGATCGACCGCACCAGGGTCTGGTTCACCGCGAGGTTGACCGACTCGGCGAAGGTGCGACGGGACTCGCTGCCGTCCTGCTCGGTGTTCTCGCGGATCTTGTCGAACACCACGACGGTGTCGTACAACGAGTAACTGAGGATCGTCAGGATACCGATCGTCGCCGCGGGGCTGATCTCGAAGCCGACGGCGGCATAGAGACCCACGGTCACGATGAGGTCGGCGATGAGCGCCAGGATCGCCGCGAGCGACATCTTCCAGGTTCGGAAGTAGATCGCCATGATGATGCCGGCCAGCAGAAGGAATGCGCCGAGACCGACGAGCGCCTGCCTGGTCACATCCGCACCCCAGCTCGGGCCGATGAACGAGGAGGTCACCTCGGACTGGGGCACGTCGTACGCTTCGGCCAGCGCCGAGCTCACAGCGAGCGAGTCCGCCTGCTCGAGCTGGTCGGTCTGCACGCGGATGCCGTCGCCGCCGACGACCTGGACGGTCGTGGTCGCCTCGGGCACCACGGAGGCGACAGCGTCTTCGGCGATCGCGGGATCGGGGTTTGCGACATCCGCGATCTGGAACTGCGAACCGCCACGGAACTCGATGCTGAAGTGCACGCCGCGCACTGCGGGCACGATGATCGAGAGGGCGATCAGCACCGCCGCGATGACGTACCACTTCTTCCGGCCGGCGACGAAGTTGAACGAGCGCTTGCCCGTGTAGAGGTCGTTACCGAATGTGGTCAGACGGCTCGCCATCAGGACTCCTTGCCTTCACTCGAACCTGCGCCGGCCGTCGCGTTCGCCTTGCGCTCCGCGATGGTCTGACGACGCTGGGCTTCCTTCGAACTCGATGCCGCCTTGGCCGCCGGAACCGCGACCGGCTTGCGGAACTCCGCACGCCCGCGGTAGACGGCGCCGAGCGCGGTCGGGTCGAGACCCGACCAGGGGTTGCCGCTCGAGAAGAACTTCGTCTGCGCGAGCAGCTGCAGCATCGGGTGGGTGAACAGGATCACGACGACGACGTCGATGATCGTGGTGAGACCGAGCGTGTAGGCGAAGCCCTTCACGCTGCCGACTGCGAGGACGAAGAGCACGACCGCCGCGAGCAGGTTGACGCCCTTCGACGCGAGCACCGTGCGGAACGCGCGCTTCCAGCCGGCCTCGACGGCCCCCACGAGGGGACGTCCGTCGCGGAGCTCGTCTCGAACTCGCTCGAAGTACACGATGAACGAGTCGGCAGTGAAGCCGATGGCGACGATCAGGCCCGCGATGCCGGCGAGCGAGAGGCGGTAGCCCTCGCGCCACGACAGGATCGTGATCATCAGGTAGGTGATGATGCCCGCGATCACGAGCGACGCGATCGTCACCGAACCGAGCGCTCGATATTGGAACAGGGTGTAGATCACGACGAGGATTAGACCGATGAGGCCCGCCAGCAGACCCGCCTGGAGCTGCGAGGTGCCGAGCGTCGGCGAGATCGTCTCCGAGGACTGCACGGTGAAGCTCAGCGGCAGCGCGCCGAACTTTAGCTGGTCGGCGAGGGCCTTCGAGGACTCCTGCGTGAAGTTGCCCGTGATCTGCGGGCGGCCGTCGGTGATCGCGCCGTTCATCGAGGGGGCGGTGAGGACCGCACCATCGAGCACGAACGCGAACTGGTCTCGCGGGGTCTGGCCGGACATGCCGTACAGTCGCGTGCTCACCGAGGCGAAGTCCTTGGTGCCCTGGTCGTCGAACTGGATGTTGACCGCCCAGGTCCCGGTGCTCGCACCGGTCTGGGTCTGCACCTGGCCGTTGGTCGCGTCGACGATGTTCTCGCCGCTCGCCTCGACCGGGCCGAGCAGGTACTTGACCGTGCGGCTCTGGTCGCACGTGACGAGGGGCTCGTCGGCCGGCGCCACGTTCGCCTCGACGTCATCGATCGTGGAGCAGTCGAACGTGTCGAACTCCTCCTGGAGCGCGGGCGTGACCCACGAGGGGTCGCTGCCGTCCGTCGGAGGGGCCGTCGGCGTCGAGGAGAGTTCCTCGGCCGCGTCGGTCGCCGTCGGGTCGTCGGTCGGGCTGATCTTCTGGTTGCTCGCGGCGTCGGAGAGGAGCACGGCGCGGAGCTCGAGCTTCGCCGACGATTCGATGCGCGCACGCGTCTGCTCGTCGAGCTCACCGGGGATTCGGACGACGACGTTCGATCCCTCGGTGTTGATCTCGGGCTCGGCGACACCAGAGGCGTCGACGCGCTGGCGAATGATCGCCACCGCCTGGTCGAGCTGCTCCTGCGTCGCGGTCTGGCCGCTCTCGAGCTGCGGCTCGAGGATGATCTGCGTGCCGCCCTCGAGGTCGAGCGCGAGCTTGGGCGTCCAGGAACCACCGCCCCAGATGACGCCGGCGGCGTTGATGGCGAAGAGGCCGACGATGATGACACCGAGCCAGGTGAGCGATCGCCAAGCTTTGCGAACGGACGCCGGACGCGACGACCGCTTGGAGGGTGCAGCCACAGGTTCTGCTTTCTTTGCAGGAGCCCGCGCCGAATCGACGCGGGCCGTTCCTCGGGTGGGAGTGTTTAGTCGTCCGACTTCTTGGTGTCGGGAGTCGTGTCGCCGGGAGTCTCGGTCGTGTGCGCCTCGTCGCGCTCGCCGAACTCGGGCTCGCCATCGATGGCCTCGTGGGAACCGACCTCGTCTTCGGAGACGGCGGGCTCGACCACGCGGGCGACGGTCTGGCGGTGCACGGTCAGCACGGTGCCGGGCGAGACCTCGAGCTGGACCTGGTTCTCTTCTTCGTCAATCGACACGATCGTGCCGTAGACGCCGAAGTTCGTCATGACGCGGGCGCCGGGCTGGACCTTCGACTGCAGCTTCTGCGCCTCGGCCTGACGCTTGCGCGAGTTGCGGAACATGAAGAAGATCAGTACCGCCAGGACGGCGAGCATGATGATAGTGAACGGATCGAGCGTCATGAGGGGGTAGGACCTTCCGGAGTGCGGCGAACCGCACGAAGTCGACGGCGGCGAGGGCGAAGCCTCATTGGATTATAGGTCATCGATCGGAAGCGCCGTGTCGCCGTGCGAAAGCCCGAAATGCCGCCACGCCGCGGAGGTCGCGACGCGTCCGCGGGGGGTACGCGTGATGAGGCCGATTCGCACGAGGAAGGGCTCGACGACCGCCTCGATGGTCTCGGACTCCTCACCGACCGACACCGCGAGCGTGTTCAGGCCGACGGGCCCACCGCCGAACCTCGTCAGGATGATCTGCATGACGGCCCGATCGAGGCGATCGAGCCCGAGCGCGTCGACGTCGTAGAGGTCGAGCGCGGCGTTCACCGTCGCGAGGTCGGCTCGCCCGGTGTGCACGAGCGCGTAGTCGCGCACCCGACGGAGCAGGCGATTGGCGATACGGGGCGTGCCCCGGCATCTGCCCGAGATCTCGACGATGGCGTCACGATCGATGTCGAGACCGAGCAAGGTCGCGGCACGGGCGAGGACCTGTGCGAGCTCGGCATCATCGTAGAACTCAAGGTGCGCGGTGAAGCCGAACCGGTCGCGCAGCGGGTTCGGCAGCAGCCCCGCGCGCGTGGTCGCGCCGACCAGCGTGAACGGGGAGAGGTCGAGCGGCACCGAGGTGGCGCCTGCCCCCTTGCCGACCATGATGTCGATGCGGAAGTCCTCCATGGCGAGGTAGAGCATCTCTTCGGCCGAGCGCGCCATGCGGTGGATCTCGTCGATGAAGAGCACCTCGCCCGGCACGAGAGAGCTGAGGATCGCGGCCAGGTCTCCGGCATGCTGAATGGCCGGGCCGCTCGACATGCGCAGCGGTCGACCGCTCTCGTGGGCGACGATCATGGCGAGCGTGGTCTTGCCGAGGCCGGGAGGGCCGGCGAGCAGGATGTGATCGGGGGTGCGCTGCTGGATCGTCGCCGCGGTGAGCAGCAGCTGCAGCTGCCCGCGCACGCGGGTCTGCCCGACGAACTCGGAGAGGCTGCGCGGGCGGAGGGCGCCTTCGAACGCCAGCTCAGCCTCGGAGGCGAGCACGGGATCGGTCAGGTCGACCTCACCGCCGACGCCATCGCTCATCGCGACCGCCCGACGGTCTGGGCGGGCCCGAGCCGGGCGAGCGAGAGTCGGAGCACGGCGGGGATCGACGCAGCATCGGCGTCGGACGCCTCGGCCATGACCTCGTCGACGGCCTCGACGGCCGCGCGTTCGGTCCACCCGAGCCCGGTGAGTGCGGCGAGCACGCTGTCGACCACCCCGCGAGCGGATCCGGCGATGACGGGCACGTCGACCGCGCTCGGCGCGATGAGCTTGCCCGCCAGTGAGACCGTGATGAGCTTCGCGGTCTTCGGGCCGATGCCCGTGACCTTGCGGAACGCCGCGTCGTCGTCGGTCGCGACCGCCGTGGCGATCTGCGACGGCGCCATCGCCGAGAGCACGCCGAGCGCCGACCGGGGGCCCACTCCGGTCACCCCGATGAGCAGTTCGAACACGTCGAGCTCGTCGCGCGTGCCGAAGCCGAACAGGGTCAGGGCGTCTTCGCGCACGATGAGCGTGGTGTGCACGAACAGCTCGTGACCTTCGCGGGCGGCGAGAACGAGCGCGGGAGTCGTGTTGACCTGGAAGCCGACACCGCCGACGTCGATCACGAGCGAGGTTCCGGCAGCGACGAGCACTGGCCCGCGGAGGGAGGAGATCACTCCTTCACCCTACGGGCCGCCCCCGACACGGAGGCGGAGCGCTCGGCGGCGAGCCATGCGCGCTGCGCGGGCGTGAGGGCGCCCTGCGCCGCGGCATCCGGATTCGAAGCGTCGAGCACGGCGGCACCGGCGACGCCACCGGTGCGCCAGGCATGGCAGATCGCGAGGGCGAGCGAGTCTGCGGCGTCAGCGGGCTTCGGCACGGCGTCGAGGCCGAGGATGCGGGCGACCATGGCCCCGACCTGGGCCTTGTCGGCGCGCCCGTACCCGGTGATCGCCGCCTTGACCTCACTGGGGGTGTGCAACGCGACGGGCAGCCTGCGCCGTGCGGCGAGCAGCATCGCGACCCCCGAGATCTGGGCCGTGCCCATGATCGTGGAGACGTCGCTGCGGGCGAACACGCGCTCGAGCGCAACGGCCTGCGGGCGATGCTCGTCGAGGATCGCCTCGAGCCCCTCGGCGATGCGCACCAGCCGGTTCGGCGTGTCGAGGTCGGCGGGCGTGCGAAGCACGACGACGTCGACCAGTCGGGCGGTGCGGTTGGGCTCGACATCGACCACGCCCACACCGCATCTGGTGAGGCCGGGATCGATGCCGAGCACGCGCACGGCGATCGGCCTACTCGTCCGACTCGAGCTCGGCCTGCACCTCGGCCGAGAGGTCGAAGTTGCTGTAGATGTTCTGCACGTCGTCGCTGTCCTCGAGCGCGTCGATCAGGCGGAACACCTTGCGGGCGGTCTCGGCGTCGATCTCGACCTTGAGCGACGGCACGAATGCGGCATCGGCGGAGTCGTAGTCGATGCCGGCCTCCTGCAGCGCGGTGCGCGCCGCGACCATGTCGGACGCCTCGGTGATGACCTCGAAGGTCTCGCCCTCGTCGGTGACCTCTTCGGCGCCCGCGTCGAGCACCGCGCCGAGCACGTCGTCTTCGGTCAGGCCGTCGGTCTTGGACACGACGATGACGCCCTTGCGCGCGAAGTTGTAGGCGACCGAACCGGGGTCGGCCATGGTGCCGCCGTTGCGGCTCATGAGCGTGCGCACCTCGGCTGCGGCGCGGTTCTTGTTGTCGGTGAGGCACTCGACGAGCAGGGCCACGCCGTTCGGGCCGTAGCCCTCGTACATGATCGTCGCGTAGTCGATGGACTCACCGGTGAGGCCAGCGCCGCGCTTGATCGCACGATCGATGTTGTCGTTGGGGACCGAGGTCTTCTTCGCCTTCTGCACGGCGTCGACGAGCGTCGGGTTGCCCGACAGGTCGGCTCCGCCCATCTTGGCGGCGACCTCGATGTTCTTGATGAGCTTCGCGAACGACTTGGCACGGCGCGAGTCGATGATCGCCTTCTTGTGCTTGGTCGTCGCCCACTTGGAATGCCCGGACATGCGTCTCCTGAATCGAATCCTCCGCGACCGATGCGTTCCGGTTCGCGCCGTCCCATTCTAGGTCAGGGCATGTTCAGACCTGGTTCATGCGAGCAGCTTGGCGAGTGTGCGCAGGTTGCGGTTCGTGGTCGTCGGCTTGAAGCGGGCCTTCGCGGTGAGCTTCGCGAACGCGCTGCCGACGCCGCGCTCGCGCCGGTTGTGCCAGTACAGCACCCCGTCGCCGGCCCGCACGACGTCGTCGGCGTCGTCGACGTCGCCGGCCGCAGCCGCCAGCTCGGCCAGGTGCGCGGCATCCGATCCGAAGAGCACGTACGGATGCCAGCCCTCGAGCTGGGCATCGAACGGGAACGCGCCGACCACGCGTTCGAGCTCGTCGCGCGTGAGCAGCACGATCCAAGCCTCGTATCCGAACCGATCACGGAGCCCGGCCTCGATCCGGGCCTTCAAAGCTGCGGATGTCTCGGTGGTGCCGTCGCCGGTCGTCCCGTCGTGCTCGAACGCGACGTTGCCGCTCGCGAGCACCGTGCGCACCGCCTCGAACCCCATCGAGTCGAACAGCGCCTTCAGGTCGGCGGACTTGACCGTGATGCCGCCGACGTTCACTCCGCGGAGGAGCGCGATGTACTGGGTCACGTGGCCGAGGCTAGCGTTCGCAACCGACACCCGCCCGCCGAGGGCATCGACCGGCGGTCAGGGCGGACGCCGCGGCATCCGCCCTGACTCAGGCCGCGATGCGAGCCGCGACCTTGGCGAGGAAGTACTCGTGGAAGCGGTGCTCCCCCGTGATCTCGGGGTGGAAGCTCGTACCGAGCAGGTTGCCCTGCTCGACCGCGACCACGCGCCCGTCGGCGAGCGAGGCGAGCGACGTGGCCGCCGGGCCGACCGACTCGACGACCGGGCCGCGGATGAACACGGCGTGCACCGGCTCGCCGCCGAGCGCCGGCACCTCGAGGTCGGTCTCGAAGGACTGGTTCTGCGAGCCGAAGGCGTTGCGGCGAACCTCGACGTCGAGGCCGCCGAGCGACTCCTGGCCCGCGATGCCGTCGAGCACGGTGTCGGCGAGCATGATGAGCCCGGCGCAGGTGCCGTACACGGGCAGCCCGCCGGCGATCGCTGCACGGAGCGGCTGCTGCAGGCCGAAGATGCGCGACAGCTTGTCCATGACGCTCGACTCGCCGCCGGGGATCACGAGGCCGTCGATCGACTCGAGCTCATCGGGCCGGCGCACGAGCGACACGCGCGCACCGAGGCCCGCGAGCACCCTCGCGTGCTCGCGGAAATCCCCCTGCAGGGCGAGCACCCCGACGCGGGGGCCGGCCGAGGCCGCATCCCCCGCGTCGAGCGACTCGCTTCGCAGGTTCGTCGTCACCAGCCGCGCTCGGAGAGGCGGTGCGGCGCGGCGAGGTCGGCGACGTTGATGCCGACCATGGCCTCACCCAGGCCGCGCGAGACCTCGGCGATGACGGACGGGTCGTCGTAGAACGCGGTGGCCTTGACGACCGCCGCGGCGCGCGCCTCGGGGTTGCCCGACTTGAAGATGCCGGAGCCGACGAAGACGCCGTCGGCACCCAGCTGCATCATCATCGCGGCGTCGGCCGGAGTCGCGACGCCGCCGGCGGTGAAGAGCACGACGGGCAGCTTGCCGGTCTCGGCGATCTCGACGACGAGGTCGTAGGGAGCCTGCAGCTCCTTCGCGGCGACGTAGAGCTCGTCCTTCGTCATCGAGCTCAGCACGTTGATCTCCGAGCGGATCTTGCGGATGTGCTTGGTCGCCTCGGAGACGTCGCCCGTTCCGGCCTCGCCCTTCGAGCGGATCATGGCCGCGCCCTCGTTGATGCGACGGAGCGCCTCACCGAGGTTGGTCGCACCGCACACGAACGGCGTGTTGAAGGACCACTTGTCGATGTGGTTGACGAAGTCGGCGGGCGAGAGCACCTCAGACTCGTCGATGTAGTCGACGTCGAGGGCCTGCAGCACCTGCGCCTCGACGAAGTGGCCGATGCGGGCCTTCGCCATGACGGGGATCGAGACCTCGGCGATGATCGCCTCGATGAGGTCGGGGTCGCTCATGCGGGCGACGCCGCCCTGGGCGCGGATGTCGGCGGGAACGCGCTCGAGCGCCATGACGGCGACGGCGCCGGCGTCCTCGGCGATGCGGGCCTGTTCGGGGGTGACGACGTCCATGATGACGCCGCCCTTCAGCATCTCGGCGAGGCCGCGCTTCACGCGGCTCGAGCCCGTCTCGGATACGGTCACTGGGGAATCCTTCCGGAGGTGCGCTGGGACGGTGCGCAACACGTTCAGACAAAGAGAATGTTTGTCCTAGGCCAAACGGTAGCATGGAGGTCCAGCACCCGCAGACCCGAGGAGGACGGTGACGTGAGCGTCGACATCGAGGGACGATCGGCGGCCGAGATCGCCGAGAGCCTGCGCACGCTCATCGAGCGTGGCAAGCTCCGCCCCGGCGATGCGTTGCCGCCCGTGCGCGCCCTCGCCGAACAGCTCGGCGTCAACCGCAACACCGCCGTGTCGGCCTACCGGCAGCTCACGAACGCGGGTGTCGTCGTCACGTTGGGTCGAGGCGGCACGCGGGTCGCCGGCGCCTCCGCCGTGGCGCAGGAGGGATTCGCCGCCGACACCGCACTCCGCGACCTCGCGACCGGCAACCCCGACGCCGCGCGAATCCCCGATCCCTCCGACGCCCTCATCGGCATCGCACGACGCCCGGTGCTCTACGGCGAACCCGTGATCGATCCGGGCCTCGAGCGCTCGGCGCAGGAGTGGATGAGCGCCGACCTGCCACCGGGCACCCCGATGCGCATCACCGTCACGAGCGGTGCCGCCGACGCCGTCGAGCGCCTCCTGGCCCAGGCCCTGACGCGCGACGACGCCGTCGCCCTCGAAGATCCCTGCTTCCTCACGAGCATCCATACGGTCCGCGTGGCCGGGTACCGACCGGTGCCGGTGCCGGTCGATGACGAGGGCATGACCGTCGAGGGGCTCCGCTCGGCGCTCGAGCAGGGGGTCCGCGCGGTCATCTGCACGCCGCGGGCGCAGAATCCGACCGGCGCGAGCCTCTCGGAGCGTCGCGCCGCCGACCTGCGGGCCGTGCTCGCCGAGCACCCGTACGTGCTCGTCATCGAGGACGACCACTACTCGCTGCTCTCGAGGCGCCCGCACCACTCCCTGATCGGCGACGGGCACCGACGGTGGGCGCTCGTGCGCTCGGTCTCGAAGTTCCTGGGACCCGACATGTGCCTCGCCGTCACGGCCTCGGACCCCGAGACCGCCGAACGGCTCGCGATGCGGTTGACGCCGGGCACGACCTGGGTGAGCCATCTCCTGCAGCGGCTGGTGCACGCCCTGATCACCGACCCCGACGTGCGGGAGCGCATCGAGCGCGCGGGCTCGCACTACGCCGCGCGCAACGCCCGCTTCGCCGAGCTGCTCACGGCCGAGGGGCTGCCGACGAACCCCGGCGACGGTCTCAGCGTCTGGGTCCCGCTCGGCGCGCCGGCTCGCGCCGTGTCCGAGCAGCTCATGCGGCGCGGCTGGCTCGCCCGCCCCGGCGACGAGTTCGCGCTCGGCGACCGTGCGCCGTCGCAGCGCCTCCGGCTGACCGTCCACGAGCTCCCCGATGCCGACCTCGACAAGCTCGCCGCCGACATCGGAGCGTCGGTCCGCGCCGCGACGGCGCAGAGCCGCATCGCGGGCTGAGGACGCCCGACGAAGGTGCGATGATCGATCGGTGAAGATTCTCTCGATCCAGTCGGCGGTCGCCTACGGCCACGTCGGCAACTCCGCCGCCGTCTTCCCGCTCCAGCGCATCGGCGTCGAGGTGCTGCCGGTCTACACGGTCAACTTCTCGAACCACACCGGCTACGGCGCGTGGCGCGGTCCGCTCATCGCTCCCGATGACGTTCGCGAGGTCATCACGGGCATCGAGGAGCGCGGCGCGTTCCCGCAGATCGACGCGGTGCTCTCGGGTTACCAGGGCGGCGAGGGCATCGGCGACGTCATCCTCGATGCGGTCGCACGCGTGAAGGCCGCGAACCCCGAGGCGATCTACGCCTGCGATCCTGTCATGGGCAACGCGAAATCCGGATGCTTCGTGGCGCCGGCCATCCCGATCCTGCTCCGCGAGCGCGTGGTCCCCGCCGCCGACCTCATCACCCCGAACCAGTTCGAACTCGGGTTCCTCACCGACACCTCCCCCGACACCCTCGAGTCGACGCTCGCCTCGGTCGACCTCGTACGCGCGACGGGCCCCTCGATCGTGCTCGTCACGAGCGTCGAGCGACCGGATCGCGAGGAGGGCACCATCGAGATGCTCGCCGTCGACGATCACGGCGCCTGGATCGTGCAGACTCCCCTGCTGCCCATGAAGGCCAACGGCTCGGGCGACGTCAGCGCCGCGCTCTTCACCGCGCACTACCTGCGCACGCGCGACGCCGCCGACGCCCTCGCGCGCACGACCTCGAGCGTGTTCGACCTGCTCGAGCGCACGCACGAGTCGGGCGAGCGCGAGCTCCAGCTCGTCGAGTCGCAGGAGGCCTACGCGAACCCCCGCATGCAGTTCACCGTTCGTCGGGTGCGCTGACCCCGAACGCGCGCGGCGGGTTCGCGGTACGCAGGCCCGCAGCATCCGCTCGCTCGAGGTCGGCCCAGCGGATGCCGCGAGCAACCCATGCCGGTCGGCGCCCTGGTCGCGGCTAGGTGCCCGATGCCGGCCAGGCCTCGGCCACCGCAACCCGCACCTCGCCGAGCAGCTGCGGCAGCGCCTTGGTGCGCGCGATGATCGGGAAGAAGTTCGCATCGGAGGCCCACCGCGGCACGACGTGCTGGTGCAGGTGCTCGTCGACGCCGGCGCCGGCCACCGCACCCTGGTTCATGCCGATGTTGAAGCCGTCGCAGCGCGAGACCTCGCGCAGCACCCGCATGCCGGTCTGCGTGAGCTCGCCGATCTCGGCGACCTCCTCGGGCGAGGCCTGGTCGTAGGTGGCGATGTGCCGATACGGGCACACGAGCAGGTGACCGGAGTTGTACGGGAACAGGTTCAGGAGCACGTACGCCGTGCGGCCGCGGTGCACGATGAGCCCGTCGGCGTCGGACTTCTCAGGAGCGGCGCAGAACGGGCACGCAGCACGCATCGCATCGGCACCGGCATTGATGTACGCCATGCGATGCGGGGTCCAGAGCCGCTGGAACGCATCGGGCACGCCGGCCAGCGTCGCCGCATCGACGAGCCCCTCCACTGCGACAGCCGCAGGTTCGGGGCTCGTCGAGCGGTCGGTCACGCCAGGTCCTCGGCCGTGTTCACGAGCTTGCGGTCGGAGATCGCCCTGAGGATCAGCGCGACGGCGTCGTCGACGGGCACGCCGTTGGTCTGCGTTCCGTCGCGGAAGCGGAACGACACCGTGCCGCCCGAGCGGTCCTGCTCGCCGGCGATGAGCTGCAGCGGCACCTTCTGCGTGGTGTGCGTGCGGATCTTCTTCTGCATGCGGTCGTCGGAGTGGTCGACCTCGGCGCGGACGCCTGCGGCCCGGAGCTTCGCGATGATGTCGTCGAGGTAGTCGGAGAACTGCTCGGCGACCGGGATGCCGACGACCTGCACGGGCGAGAGCCACACCGGGAACGCGCCCGCGTAGTGCTCGAGCAGGATCGCGAAGAACCGCTCGATCGAGCCGAACAGTGCCCGGTGGATCATGATCGGCCGGTGCCGCTCGCCGTCGGACCCGGTGTACTCGAGGCCGAATCGCTCGGGCAGGTTCGGGTCGACCTGCACGGTCGAGAGCTGCCAGGTGCGGCCGATGGCGTCGCGGGTCTTCAGGTCGATCTTCGGGCCGTAGAACGCCGCCTCACCCGGGACCTCGGTGAGCTTCAGCCCGCTGGCGAGCGCCACGTTGCGGAGCGCGTCGGTGGAGTACTCCCAGAACTCGTCGGAGCCGATCCACTTCGACTTCTCGTCGTCGCGCATCGAGAGTTCGAGCTCGAAGTCCTCGAGGCCGAAGTCGCGCAGCATCGAGACCACGAACTCGAGCACCCTGGTCGTCTCGGCCTCGAGCTGCTCGGGGGTCACGAACAGGTGCGAGTCGTCCTGCGTGAAGCCGCGCACGCGCGTGAGACCGTGCAGCGCACCCGAGAGCTCGTTGCGGTAGACCGTGCCGTTCTCGGCGAGGCGCATCGGCAGGTCGCGGTAGCTGCGCCCGCGCTCCTTGTAGATGAGGATGTGCATCGGGCAGTTCATGGGCTTCAGGTAGTAGTCCTGGCCCTGCTTGGTGATGTTGCCCTCGGCGTCGCGCTCCTCGTCCATCACGATGGGCGGGAACATGCCGTCCTTGTAGGTGACGAGGTGGTTCGAGGTGAGGAAGAGGTCTTCCTTGGAGATGTGCGGGGTGTAGACGTAGGTGTAGCCGCCCTCGATGTGGCGACGACGCGCGTGCTGCTCCATCTCGCCGCGGATGACGCCGCCCTTGGGGTGCCAGACCGACAGGCCCGAGCCGATCTCGTCGGGGAACGAGAAGAGGTCGAGGTCCTTGCCGAGCTTGCGGTGGTCGCGCTTGGCGGCCTCCTCGAGGCGGTGCTGGTAGGCGCGCAGCTCGTCTTTGGTGGGCCATGCGGTGCCGTAGATGCGCTGCAACTGGGGGTTCTTCTCGCTGCCGCGCCAGTAGGCGCCGGCCACGCGCTGGAGCGCCCAGCCGTTGCCGATCATGCGGGTGTTCGGAAGGTGCGGGCCGCGGCAGAGGTCCTTCCAGACGACCTCGCCGGTCTTCGGGTCGACGTTGTCGTAGATCGTCAGCTCGCCGGCCCCGACCTCGACGGACTCGTGATCGTCGCCGGTGCCCTTGCCGTGACCACCGGTGCCCTTGAGCCCGATGAGCTCGAGCTTGTACGGCTCGTTCGCGAGCTCGGCACGGGCCTCGTCATCGGTCACGACCCGGCGCACGAAGCGCTGGCCGGCACGGATGATGCGACCCATCTCCTTGTCGAGGGCCTTGAGGTCGTCGGTGCTGAACGCCTCGGCGACGTCGAAGTCGTAGTAGAACCCGTCGGTCACGGGCGGGCCGATGCCGAGCTTGGCCTCGGGGTTGATCGACTGCACGGCCTGGGCGAGCACGTGCGCGGCCGAGTGGCGCAGGATCGAGAGCCCGTCGGGCGAGTCGATCGTCACGGGCTCGACCTCGTCGGCATCGGTCACCGTCGTGGCCAGATCCTTGAGCTCGCCGTTGACGCGCATCGCGACAACGGAACGATCGGTGAAGAGCTCGAAACCGTCGGCCACTGTGAACCACTCCCTGTGCGTTGAGATGAACCCTTCAACTGTAGTCGGGCGCAGGCCCGCGCTCCGCCCGCTCGGGCCATGGCCTCGACCCTGCGATCATCCCGACCGCTTGCGCCGCGTCTTGCGGTGTTCGGGTCGCGCGGCCGACTCGATTTGCAGTCGCTTGCGCACTGGATCGCAAGAACTCGACTTTTCCTCGACAATCACCGATGACTCCTTGTGAGCGGTGAACCCAGGGCCGTACATTCGGCTCACTCGACGGGATCGCACCCGTGTCCGAAGACGTACACACCACGAGAGGAATCGAGTCGATGATGACCCGCGCCAGTTCCGAAGCCGCGCCCCCGTCCCGACGATCGCACGCCCCGTCCCTGAGACGAACGGCATCGCTCATCGCGATCGCCGCGCTCGCGGTCGGTGCCGCCGTGACCGGCCCGCTGGCGGCATCCGCTGCCCCGAAGGCGCCTTCGCCGGTCGTGACGAGGACCGCGCTCGACCCCGCGCTCGTGCAGGGCCGCGGCGCCGACGTGGCGTTCCTCGAGCAGGAGGCCGAGAACGCGAAGACCACCGGCAGCGTCATCGGGCCGGGTCGCGACGCGTACACGCTTCCGGCGGAGGCCTCGGGACGCCGGGCCGTGCAGCTCGACCCCGGCGAGTTCGTCGAGTTCACGCTGCCCGCGTCCGCGAACGCGATCACGGTGCGCTACAGCATCCCCGACTCCCCCACCGGCGGCGGCATCGACGCTCCGCTCGCGGTCTCGGTGAACGGCGGTCGCGCGCAGACCATGACCCTGACCTCGAAGTACTCCTGGCTGTACAACCAGTACCCGTTCACGAACGACCCGAACGCCGACCTCCTGCACCCCGACTGGTGGATCACCGAGTGCGGGTGCGTCCCGGGTGCCGGCTACGAGGTCGCCAAGCCGTTCCGCCCGATGCACTTCTACGACGAGCAGCGGATGCTGCTGGGCAAGACGTATCGCGCCGGCGACGTCGTGCGTCTCACCGCGCCGAAGACCTCGAGCGTGGTCACGACCGTCGACCTGCTCGACTCCGAGCGCGTGGCCGCACCGCACGTTCGCCTCAAGGCGGCGAACGTGCTGCTCTTCGGCGCGGATCCGTTCGGCAAGCGCGACGCCGCAGGGGCGTTCGACCGGGCCATCGCGTTCGCGAAGGCGCATCGCCTGCCCGTGTACGTGCCCCCGGGCGTCTACTCGGTCAGCCGGCACATCGTCGTCGACGACGTCACGATCGAGGGCGCGGGCAACTGGTACACGATCATCCGCGGTCGCGAGGTCGCACTCGCCACGCCGGCCCCCGACGGCTCGGTGCACACGGGCGTCGGCTTCTACGGGAAGGATGCCGCGGAGGGCGGGAGCTCGAACGTGCACCTCTCGGGCTTCGCGATCGAGGGCGACGTGCGCGAGCGCATCGACACCGATCAGGTGAACGGCATCGGCGGCTCGCTGAGCTCGTCGAGCATCCGCGGACTCCACATCCGCCACACGAAGGTCGGCATGTGGTTCGACGGCCCGATGCACGACCTCACCATCGACGGCAACATCATCGTCGACCAGATGGCGGACGCCCTGAACTTCCACACCGGCGTGACCGGATCGACGGTCTCGAACACCTCCGTGCGCAACACCGGGGACGACGGACTCGCCATGTGGTCGGAGCACGTCGCGAACGCGGGCAACACCTTCGACCGCAACACCGTGCAGTCGCCGTCGCTCGCGAACGGCATCGCGATCTACGGCGGCGCCGACACGATCGTGTCGAACAACCTCGTCGCCGATCCCGTTCGCGAGGGCAGCGGCATCCACGTGGGATCGAGGTTCGGCGCCGAGCCGTTCACGGGCGGCCTCGCGATCACCGACAACACGACCGCCCGGTCGGGCACGTACGAGCTCAACTGGAACATCGGGCTCGGCGCGATCTGGTTCTACGCGCTCGACCGCTCGATCGACCAGGCCGACATCGTGGTGAGCGGCGACCACTTCCTCGACAGCACCTACAGCGCGCTGATGCTGGTCACTGAGTGGGGCGTGAAGGACGCCTATCGCATCGATGGCGTGAAGTTCCGCGACCTCCGCATCGACGGCACCGGCACCAACGTCATCAGTGCACGCACGGCGGGCTCGGCGAGCTTCGAGAACGTCGATGTGCGGGGCGTCGGACACTGGGGCGTGAACAACTGCGGCGCGTTCAACTGGGACTGGGCGAACGGTTCCGAGTTCTCGCTCACCGATCTGGGCGGCAACGACGGCGTCGACGCGAACGAGTACCACCCCGGAACCCCGTGGCTCGCGCCCTCCCTGCCGAACCTCATCACGTGCAACGACCGGCCGCCCGTCACGGCTCCCCCGGCGCCCTCGCCCTGGTGAGCTGAGCGGAAGACCTCGCAGAACAGCGAACGCCCCGGCTCGCATGAGCCGGGGCGTTCGTACTGCGTGCGCGATACTGGGATCGAACCAGTGACCTCTTCCGTGTCAGGGAAGCGCGCTACCGCTGCGCCAATCGCGCGCGTCGAGATGAGATCTCGATGCGACCAACCGAAAACCCCCGGCGAACCGTGGGCGATCGACAGTGGGCGATACTGGGATCGAACCAGTGACCTCTTCCGTGTCAGGGAAGCGCGCTACCGCTGCGCCAATCGCCCAGATCGAGTTGGTGTTCTCGATTTGGAGGTGGATACGGGATTCGAACCCGTGTATACGGCTTTGCAGGCCGCTGCCTCGCCTCTCGGCCAATCCACCGTTTCTGGGTTCTTCACCAAAGAACAGGATCGAGGCGGGGCCTTGATCCTGATCCGAGCGGATGACGAGATTCGAACTCGCGACCCTCACCTTGGCAAGGTGATGCGCTACCACTGCGCCACATCCGCGTTGCTGCGCATTTCTGCGTGCAGAGAGACTCTAACCGATTCGCGGATCGATTCACAAACTGAGGGCCGTTCACCCGCTGTTCAGCCCGGTCGCGCGCGGAATCCGACCCGAAGACCCGGGCGTGTCGGAGCTTCGAAGGGCGTTCTCGCGCTGCCGCACGAGGGTCGAACCACGTCTCGACACGCCACGGACTGCTCGATGTGCAATTGCGTGCAATGCTCGCTAGTATCGAATCCGCGCGGTCACCCCGGTGAGCCGCGAATCCCACATGGGCGATTGGCGCAGCTGGTAGCGCGCTTCCTTCACACGGAAGAGGTCGTCGGTTCGAGCCCGGCATCGCCCACGAACGCCCCCACTCCACTGGGGGCGTTCTTCGTTTCACGCATGGCTCGCCGCGCCGACCGCGTTCGTCAGCGCCAGCCGTAGCGTGCGCTCAACGCCTCGGCGAGCTTCAGGTAGCGCTTCGCATCGAGGGATGCCGCCTCGCGCCGCATGCCGGCGGTGTGCACCACGAACACGCGGTCGATGTTCGCCCAGCTCGGCCTGCCCGCGGCATCCCACGCGCCCGTGCCGAGCGGCACGAAGTCGCGCGAGCCGTCATGGGCCTTGCTCGTGAGCTGCACCGCGAGGAACGCATCGGCACCGGATGCCGCGACGACGACGACCGGGCGGTCCTTGCCACGTCCGTCGCGCTCCTCGTAGGGCACCCAGGTCCAGACGATCTCCCCCGGATCGGGCTGCCCGTCGGCCGAGGGCGCGTACGCGAGCGCCACCCTGCGGAGGCTCCGCGGATCCACCTCCACCGTTGCGGAGGTGCCCGCCTGCCCCGGCGACAGGAGGCCGGTCGAGACGGACGCGCGCCCCGCGGCATCCGATGCTCTCGAACCGCCGCGCGAGGCGCTGCCGGAGCCGCCGAACATGCTCCGGAATGCACGACGAAGGGCGGTGAGGAAGCGGCCGGTGTCAGTCACACCCGCACACTACCCCACCGCCCTCGCGGTGAATCAGTGGATTCAGACGGTCTCGAGCTTGTACGCGTCCTCGCCGTGGACGGCCGTGTCGATGCCCGCGAGCTCGTCCTCGTTCTTCACGCGGAAGCCGATCGTCTTCTCGATGACCCAGCCGATGCCGAAGGCCAGGACGAACGAGTAGATCAGCACGGTGAAGGCCGCGATCGCCTGCACCAGGAGCTGCGACGCGTCACCGCTGTAGATGAGGCCGGTGCCGTTGGCGAAGAAGCCGAGGTACAGCGTTCCGATGAGACCGCCGACGAGGTGGATGCCCACGACGTCGAGCGAGTCGTCGAAGCCGAACTTGAACTTCAGGTCGATCGCCAGGGCGCAGACGGCGCCGGCGACGAGGCCGAGCACGATGGCCCAACCGGGGGTCAGCGCCGCACACGCCGGGGTGATCGCGACGAGACCCGCGACCGCACCGGAGGCCGCACCGACCGAGGTCGGCTTGCCGTCCCTGAGCTTCTCGACGAGGAGCCAGGCGAGGAGGGCGGCTGCAGGAGCCGCGAGCGTGTTGACCCAGGCGAGCGCGGCGGTGCCGTCGGCGGCGAGCTCGGAACCCGAGTTGAAGCCGAACCAGCCGAACCACAGCAGACCGGCGCCGAGGAGCACGAACGGCGGGTTGTGAGGAACGTGCGCACCCTTCGAGAAGCCGACGCGCTTGCCGAGCACGAGCGCCAGGGCGAGCGCCGCAGCACCGGCGTTGATGTGCACCGCGGTACCACCGGCGAAGTCGATGACGCCGACGCCGAAGGCCTCCTGGAGGCCGAAGGTCGTCCAGCCGCCGTAGGCGAACGAGCCGTCGTCGGCGAGGCCGAAGTTGAACACCCAGCTCGCGACCGGGAAGTAGACGATGGTCGCCCACACGGCGGCGAAGATCATCCAGGCCCCGAACTTGGCGCGGTCGGCGATGGCACCGGAGATGAGGGCGACCGTGATGATCGCGAACGTCGCCTGGAAGCCGACGAAGGCGAGCGGCGGGAACGCGGCGTCCTCCGGGACCTCGAGGAGGCTCGTGAGGCCGATGGCCGACCAGTCGATGGACCAGGGGGCGACGAGCCCCTCTGAGCCGGGGAACGCGATCGCGTAGCCGTAGAGAACCCACAGCACGCCGATGAGGCCGATCGCGCCGAAGCTCATCATCATCATGCTGATGACGCTCTTCGCCTTCACCAGACCGCCGTAGAAGAATGCGAGTCCGGGGGTCATGAGCAGCACCAAAGCCGCCATGATCAACAGGAACGCGGTGTTGCCTTGATCCATCTCGAACCTCTCTCGGGGAAAACAGGCCGGGGAACCTGTGTCGCCAAGTTTCACGAGAGGACGTTTCGAGCGGGACCGTGTTCTGTTTCGCGAGTGTTACGTGCTGGGCGTCAACGTAAACAGCGCGTTTCGCGGCGCCATCCGATCGATGGGAGACGGCACCGAAACCGCCGTGATCAGTCGTGCGGCGGGAGCTCGCCGGTGGTGAGGGCGATCATGCGGCTCATCGCGCGCAGGTACTTCTTGCGGTAGCCGCCGGCCATCATGTCCTCGTCGAACACGTGATCGAGCGGGAGCCCGCTCGCGATGATCGGCACCTCGGCGTCGTACACGCGGTCGATGAACGCCACGAGGCGGAGCGCCGCGTTCTGGTCGGAGAGTTCGTGCACCCCGGTCAGCGCGATGAACTCGACGCCGTCGAGGAGCTTCACGTACTTCGAGGGGTGAACGGTCGCGAGGTGCGCGATGAGGCCGTCGAACGCGTCGAGCGAAACGCCGTGACCGCGAGCCGCGAGCGCCTCCGCCTTGGCGGCGACATCCGCATCGCTCTCGAGGGTCGTCGAACGGCCCTCCGTGTCGCGGCGGCGGTAGTCGAGCCCGTCGATTCGCAGGGTCTCGAAGTTCGACGAGAGCGCCTGGATCTCGCGCAGGAAGTCGGCCGCGGCGAAGCGCCCCTCACCGAGCGCGTTCGGCGGGGTGTTGCTGGTGGCCGCGACGCGGGTGCCGCCGGCCATGAGCTCGCCCAGGAACCTGGTCATGAGCATGGTGTCGCCCGGATCGTCGAGCTCGAACTCGTCGATGCAGATGAGCTTCGCGCCGCGCAGCAGGTCGACCGCCTGCGCGTATCCGAGCGCGCCGACGAGCGCCGTGTACTCGATGAACGTGCCGAAGTACTTCGGACCGTGCGCGACATGCCACAACGACGCGAGCAGGTGGGTCTTGCCGACGCCGAAGCCGCCGTCGAGGTAGACGCCGGGAAGCTCGATGCGCGCCGGGCGCTTGCGGGAGAAGAAGCCGCCGGGGCGCTGGGCTGCGCGCCACGCACCGGCGAACTGGTTGAGCCGGTCGAGCGCCGCCTGCTGCGACGGGAAGTCGGGGTCCGGCCGGTACGAGGCGAACGACGCGTGCGCGAACTGCGGCGGGGGCGACAGCTCCGACGCGATCTCGGCGCCCGAGATCGACGGGTTGCGCTCGACGATGCGGATGAGGGCGTGGCTCGATGCCGTGGTCATTGCGTGGAAACTCCCGTATTGCACCGGATGACCGGAGAGGTGTCGTCGGCGGGCGCGCCGCGTAGATTCGACGTGGATCAGGTCAACAGCCTAGACCGCCAGCCCCGCGCCGCCGTCCGACCGGACGAACCGACCGGACCACCCAGGAGGTACAGATGTCCGCCGAGCTCGATGCAACCCCCAAGTTCGCCGAGTACGCCCACCCCGAACGGCTCGTGTCCACGCAGTGGCTCGCCGATCATCTGGGCGAACCGGGCCTCGTGGTCGTCGAGTCCGATGAAGACGTGCTGCTCTACGAGACCGGACACATCCCCGGCGCGGTCAAGGTCGACTGGCACACCGAGCTCAACGATCCGGTCGTGCGCGACTACCTCGACGGAGAGCAGTTCGCGGCGCTCCTCGGTTCGAAGGGCGTCGCGCGCGACTCCACGGTCGTGATCTACGGCGACAAGAACAACTGGTGGGCGGCCTACGCGCTCTGGGTCTTCACGCTCTTCGGCCATGAAGACGTGCGTCTGCTCGACGGCGGCCGCGACCTCTGGATCACCGAGGGCCGCGATCTCACGACCGAGCCCCCGAGCGTGGTGCCGGTCGAGTACCCCGTCGTCGAACGCTCCGACGTCGAGGTGCGCGCCTTCAAAGAGGACGTGCTCGCGCACTTCGGCAACCCGCTCATCGACGTGCGTTCCCCCGAGGAGTACTCGGGCGAACGCACGAGCGCGCCGGCCTACCCCGAAGAGGGCGCCCTCCGCGCCGGGCACATCCCGACCGCGGCCTCCGTTCCCTGGGCCAGGGCGGCCGCCGGCGACGGCACCTTCAAGGACCGTGCCGAGCTCGACGCGATCTACCGCGGCGAGGTCGGCCTCCAGGACGGCGACGACGTCATCGCATACTGCCGCATCGGCGAGCGGTCGAGCCACACCTGGTTCGTGCTGACGCACCTGCTCGGCTTCGAGAACGTGCGCAACTACGACGGGTCGTGGACCGAGTGGGGCAGCGCGGTGCGCGTGCCGATCGCGACCGGCACCGAACGAGGCGAGGCGCCGGCGCGCTGAGTGAGCGGATGCCGCGGGCGGGCGTCGGCCGAGGTGGAAGAATGGGCGGGATGGATGCCACGGCCCTGCCCCCTCGTCTCGCGGAGACGCGCGACGACTTCCTCGCCCTCGAGGTCCGCGACCGGCTGCAACTGCTGCTCGAGTTCTCGAACGAGCTGCCCGAGTTGCCCGAGCGCTACGCCGAGCACCCCGACCTGCTCGAGCGCGTGCTCGAGTGCCAGTCGCCGGTGTTCATCTTCGTCGAGGTCGTCGACGGCCGTGCGCACCTCTTCGCGACCGCGCCGGCCGAGTCCCCCACCACGCGCGGGTTCGCATCGATCCTCGTGCAGGGCATCGACGGACTGACCGTCGGCGAGGTGCTGGCGATCCCCGACGACTACCCGCAGACGCTCGGCCTCGGTCAGGCCGTCTCGCCGCTGCGGGTGCGCGGCATGACTGGCATGCTGGCCCGCATCAAGCGGCAGGTGCGGGCGAGGTCGGCGCCGGCGTCGGCGCCGGCCGAGTAGCCTCAGCCACCTCGCCGAGCCAGTCCCCGATCAGGGTCGACCAACGCTCTGGGTCGTGATTCCAGAGCTTGGTGTGACGCGCGCCCGTGAACTCCTCGAACCGGATCAGATCGGGGCGGGCCGCCGCGAGCCGACGTGAGCCGTCGACCGGCACGAAGCCGTCGTCGGCGCTGTGCATGAGCAGCATCGGCACCGCGAACTCCGTGGCGCGGGCCACCGGGTCGAGCTCGTCGACCTCGACCGGGGCAGCCAGCCCGGTGAGCCCACCGCTCCAGGGCTCGCCGAGCACGTGTGCGACGGCATCCCCGAGGCCGGTCGGCAGCCCGAGCGCACGCCCCTGGAATCGGAGGATGTCGACCCAGTCGATGGCCGGCGAGTCGAGGATCACCCCGACCAGGTGATCGCGCACCTCTGAGGAGCGCAGCACGGCCTGCAGGGCGATCGATCCGCCCATCGACCATCCCATGAGCACGATTCGCCGCGCACCGCGCTCGGTCGCGAAGCGGACGGCGGCCTCGACATCCGCCCACTCGGTGCCGCCGAGCCCGTAGCGGCGGTCGACGCTCTCGGGCGCCTCGCCGTCGTTGCGGTAGCTGATGAGGAGCGTCGACCATCCGGCATCCGTGATCGGCTCGATCGCTCTGATGCCCTCGTGCCGCTTCGCGCCGCGCCCGTGCACCTGGATCACCCAGTCGGCGGCCGGGCCGTCGTCGTCCGCGTCGCCGACGCTCGGCACGAACCACGCGGGCGCCGGCCCGAGCGCCGTCGGCACGGAAACGTCCTGGTACGGCCGACCGAGCTCCCACGGGCCGAGATGCACCCATCCGCTCATACGTCCGTGCGTCGCGCGGTCGAGGCGGCCGAAGTCGACGGCGTCGATGCGGCGATGCACGATGCGTCCGTCGTCGTCGAGGACGTCGCCGAGTCGGGCGTGCCCGGCGTCCGTGTCGAACCAGAACCCGTAGGTACCGCGCATGCGGGTCTCGTCGGTCGAGGCGAGGCCGATGGTGGCGCGAGCGAGGTCGACCCCCAGAATGCGCTCGACGCCGCGTTTGACCTTCTGCTCCGGAGTGACCACGCGCCTCGCGAAGAAGATCGTGAGCACCGCCGTGGCCGCAGCGAACACGGCCGCCGAGGCGACGAGGACCCCGATCAGCCAGCCGATCGCCGTGGCCGTTTTCGAAGTCCGCCCCATGACCGCCCTCTCGCAGAAGCCGTTGCCGTTCGCGTGTCGCCGGGGGCGGCGTGCCGCCGCGGCGCACCCCATCGGAGACTCTAGTCTGCACTCGTGCCCGACTCCTCGACGCATCTCCCCCAAGAATTCGAGGCCGCACTCGCCTCCCTGCGTGCGGCCTCGCCCCGTGCGGAACTGCGCATGCAGGAGATCCCTGCGCCAGGTTCGCTCGCCCCCTACGCCATCGCCCTGTCGGCGGATGTCTCGCCCGGCCCGAACGGCCACGACGACGACTCCGACCTCGGCACCGGCCGGATGGTGCTCCTCTACGACCCGACGGAACCCGAGGCATGGGGCGGCCGGTTCCGCATCGTCTGCTTCGCGCAGGCGCCACTCGAGACCGACATCGGACTCGACCCCTTTCTGGCGGACGTCGCGTGGTCGTGGCTCGTCGACGCCCTCGACGCCCGGGGCGCCGCCTACATCGCGGCATCCGGCACCGCGACGAAGATCCTCTCCACGGGGTTCGGCGAGCTCGCACGC
Organism: Agromyces aureus; assembly: GCF_001660485.1. Lineage (GTDB taxonomy): Bacteria > Actinomycetota > Actinomycetes > Actinomycetales > Microbacteriaceae > Agromyces > Agromyces aureus. The sequence continues at coordinate 2,104,999 of NZ_CP013979.1, read as the reverse complement.
CAGGGAGACGGTGCGCAGATCGAGCTCAGGGCGTCCTGGACCCCGCTCGATGCCGAGATCGGCCCGCATGTGGAAGGCTGGAGCGAACTGTTGTGCATGTTGGCAGGCCTTCCACCCCGCTCAGAAGGGGTGACCACCCTGCCGAGACGGAGGACGAAGCGTGGATGAATTGCGGGTGATCGAGACACCCGCCGAGTACGACGAGGCGGTCCGTCGACTCCTCGAAGGCGAAGGACCCATTGCGGTCGACGCCGAACGGGCGAGCGGATTCAAGTACTCGCAACGCGCCTATCTCATCCAGATGTACCGTCGCGGCTCGGGCACCTTCCTCTTCGACCCCCCGCAGATCCCCGACTTCTCATCGCTGCAAGAGGCGATCGTCGGCGCCGAGTGGGTGCTCCACGCGGCCAGTCAGGACCTCGCCTGCCTTCGCGAGGTCGGGCTCGATCCGTCGTTGATCTTCGACACCGAACTCGCGGCGCGTCTGCTCGGGATGCCGCGCGTCGGGCTCGCCGCCGTCGTCGAGGAACTCCTCGGTGTGCACCTCGCCAAGGAGCACTCGGCCGCCGACTGGTCGACGAGACCGCTCCCCCAGTCGTGGCTCACCTACGCCGCACTCGACGTCGAGCTCCTCGTCGATGTGCGAGACGGACTCGTGCAGCGACTCGACGAGGCCGGCAAGACCGAGCTCGCCGCCGAGGAGTTCGAAGCCGTGCGTGCGCGCGAACCGAAGCCGGCGAGTGCCGAGCCCTGGCGCCGACTGTCCGGCATCCACGCGGTCAGGTCGCCGCGCAACCTCGCCGTCGCTCGGGAGCTGTGGCTCGCACGCGACGCCTTCGCCTCGGAGACGGATGTCGCGCCAGGCCGCCTGATCCCGGATGCCTCGATCCTCGCCGTGGTGAAGGATCCCCCGCGAACCCGCAAGGGCCTCGCCGACCTCCGCGCGTTCAACGGGCGCGCGAGCCGGACCGAGCTGGATCGCTGGTGGGCCGCCGTCGAGCGGGGCCTCGCCTCCGATGAGCTCCCGGCGACGCGCGTGCCGAACGATGCGCCGCCGCCGCCGCGTGCGTGGGCGATGCGCAACCCCGAGGCCGACGCACGGCTGCGCCTCGCCAAGGCCGCCGTCACCGAGATCGCCGAAGAGCTCACGATGCCCGTCGAGAATCTGCTGACGCCCGATCACCTGCGCCGTCTCGCGTGGACACCGCCCGCGTCGAACGACGGGGAGGCCATCGCCGAGGCCCTCACGACGATCGGCGCGCGTCGGTGGCAGGTTGCCGCAACGGCACAGAGAATCGCCCTCGCCTTTGTCGAGGCAGCACAAGCGGTCGACGACGCCGAGAAGCCCACTTCGTAGGAACCGTCAAGCGATTCAGGCCGCGCAGGGCCGCTTCGTAGGATCGAACCATCCAGATCGAAAGTGAGCTGCAGCGTGGCACATCAAGCTGATGTCGTCTTCGTCGACGGAGTCCGGACTCCGTTCGGCAAGGCCGGCGAAAAGGGCATGTATTGGAACACTCGAGCCGATGACCTCGTCGTGAAGGCGATCGTCGGACTGCTCGAGCGCAACCCGAACGTCCCGAAGGATCGTATCGACGACGTGGCCATCGCCGCGACGACGCAGACCGGAGACCAGGGCCTCACGCTCGGTCGTACGGCGGCGATCCTCGCGGGCCTCCCGAAGACCGTCCCGGGATTCTCGATCGACCGCATGTGCGCCGGGGCGATGACCGCCGCGGCCATGGTCTCGGGCTCGATCGGCTACGGCATGTACGACTTCGCCATCGCCGGCGGCGTCGAACACATGGGCCACCACCCGATGGGATCGGGCGTCGACCCCAACCCCCGCTTCCTGAGCGAGCGCCTCGTCGGCGAGGACGCCCTCGTCATGGGCGCCACCGCCGAGCGCATCCACGACCGCTTCCCGCAGTTGACCAAGGAACGCAGCGACCGCTTCGCCCTCGCCAGCCAGCAGAAGACCGCCGCGGCCTACGCCGCGGGCAAGATCCAGCAGGACCTCGTCTCGGTCGCGATCCGCACCGAGCAGGGCTGGGGCCTCGCCACGCAGGACGAGGTCATGCGCCCCGAGACCACCCTCGAGGGCCTCGCCGCGCTGAAGACCCCGTTCCGCCCCCACGGCCGCGTCACGGCCGGCAACGCGTCGGGCCTCAACGACGGTGCGACCGCGGCCCTGCTCGCTTCGGGCGACGCCGCGAAGGAATTCGGCCTCGCTCCCAAGATGAAGCTCGTCAGCTTCGCCTTCGCCGGCGTCGACCCCGAGATCATGGGCATCGGCCCGATCCCGGCGACCGAGAAGGCCCTTCGCAAGGCGGGCCTGACCATCGAGGACATCGACCTGTTCGAGATGAACGAGGCGTTCGCCGTGCAGGTGCTCTCCTTCATGGACCACTACGGCATCGACGACGAGGACCCCCGCATCAACCCCTGGGGCGGCGCCATCGCGGTCGGACACCCGCTCGCGTCATCCGGCGTCCGACTGATGAACCAGCTCGCGAGCCAGTTCGCCGAGCGCCCCGAGCTTCGCTACGGCATCACGAGCATGTGCGTCGGCCTCGGCCAGGGCGGCACGATGATCTGGGAGAACCCGAACTTCGACAAGAAGGCGAAGAAGCGCGCATGACCGACTACTCGACCATCGACTTCGCCCCCCTCGTCGCCCTCGCCGGCGACGACGAGGTCGTGACGCACTCGTACGTCCGCGACATCCGTCTGCCCTCGGGCAAGACCCTCGCGCTCGTGACCCTCGACAACGGCCGCGACCACACGCGACCGAACACGCTCGGCGCGGCCTCGCTGCTCGAGTACGCCGAGGTACTCGACCAGCTGAAGGCGCGAGCCGCGGCCGGCGAGATCCAAGCCGTCGCCGTCACCGGCAAGCCGTTCATCCTCGCTGCGGGCGCCGACCTCTCGAAGGTCGCCGAGATCCCCGACCAAGAGACCGCGAAGAAGTTCGTGCAGCTCGGTCACTACGCCCTCGCGAAGCTGTCCGGGCTCGGCGTACCGTCGTTCGCCTTCACGAACGGGCTCGCACTCGGCGGAGGCCTCGAGATCGGGCTACATGCCGACTACCGCACGGTCGATGCCTCGGCTCCGGCGCTCGCGCTGCCCGAGGTCTTCCTCGGACTCATCCCCGGATGGGGCGGGGCGACCATCCTGCCGAACCTCATCGGCATCGAGAACGCCCTCAAGGTGGTCATCGAGAATCCGTTGAAGCAGAACCGCACCCTCAAGGCGCAGGACGCGTTCGACCTCGGCCTCGCCGACGCGATCTTCCCTTCGGTGAACTACCTCGAGGACTCCCTCAAGTGGGCCGACGGTGTGATCAACGGCACCGTCAAGGTCAAGCGCCCGAACGAACCCGGCAAGCTCGAACGCCTGGCCAAGTGGGACATCGCGATCAAGATCGCCCGCGACACGCTCGCGAAGCGCATCGGCACCGTTCCCCAGGCGCCCTACGCGGCGCTGGACCTCATGAAGGCGGCCAAGAGCGGCACGCGTGCCGAGGGCTTCCAGCGCGAAGACGAGGTGCTCGCCGAGCTCATCGCCGGTGACCAGCTGCAGGCGTCGATCTATTCGTTCAACCTCGTGCAGAAGCGCACGAAGCGGCCCGCCGGCGCCCCCGACAAGGCGATCGCGAAGAAGGTCACGAAGGTCGGCGTGCTCGGCGCCGGATACATGGCCAGCCAGCTCGCGCTGCTCTTCGTGCGCCGCCTGCGCGTGCCCGTCGTCATCACCGACATCGACCAGGCGCGCGTGGACAAGGGCGTCGCCTACATCGCCGGGGAGATCGACACGCTGCTCGGCAAGGGCCGCATCTCGCCCGACGAGGCGAACCGCCTCAAGGCGCTCGTCACCGGAACCACCGACAAGGCCGACTTCGCCGACTGCGACTGGATCATCGAGGCCGTGTTCGAGGAGCTCGAGATCAAGCAGGCCGTGTTCGCCGAGGTGGAGCAGTTCATCTCGCCCGAGGCCGTGCTCGCCACGAATACGTCCTCGCTCTCGGTCGAGCAGATCGGCGCGAAGCTCGCCCACCCCGAGCGTCTCGTCGGCTTCCACTTCTTCACCCCGGTCGCGCTGATGCCCCTGATCGAGGTCGTCAAGACGTCGCACACCGACGAGGCGACGCTCTCGACCGCCATGGTCACGGCGCGGAACCTGAAGAAGAACGCCGTCATCACGGCCGACACGCCCGGGTTCGTGGTCAACCGACTGCTCGCCGTCCTGCTCGGCGAGGCCATGAAGGCCGTCGACGAGGGCACCTCGTTCGAGACGGTCGACAAGGCGATCGCGCCGCTCGGACTGCCCATGTCGCCCTCGGCGCTGCTGGACCTCGTCGGGCTGAAGGTCGGCGCGCACGTGCTCGACACGCACCACGCCGCCTTCCCCGACCGGTTCTACCGCAGCGAGAACCTGCACAGACTGGCCGACTACGGCACGCTCCTCGAGAAGGATGACAAGGGCAAGGTCAAGGGCTTCGACAAGGGCGCGCTCAAGATCGTCGCGGGCGGCAAGAACCCGCGCACGGCCGAGGAGATCCTCGTCGCGCTCGAAGACGGTCTCGCCCGCGAGATCAAGCTCATGCTCGACGACTCGGTCGTGGCTGCGCCCGAGGACATCGACCTCTGCATGATCCTCGGTGCCGGGTTCCCGTTCCAGATGGGCGGCGTGACGCCGTATCTCGACCGCGTCGGGGCGTCCGAGCGCGTGTTCGGAAGCACCTTCCACACACCGCCCGTGCGTGGCGTCGGCGCGTAGCCGACGACGTCACCACGACACGAGGCCGGGTCCGCAGTGCGGATCCGGCCTCGTGTCTTGTACGGGTTCGGTCCGGCTCAGCCCTCTCGGGCGACGATGGGGCTCGCACCGGTATCGCTGGAGACGCCCCGGGCGTGCGGCAGCTTCGACCCGAGCACCATGCCCATGACATCTCGGGCGATGTGCTGAGGGGTCAGCTGGGTGCGCTCGAGGATCTGCGCGCGGGACGCGTGGTCGAGGAACTCGTCGGGCAGCCCGACCTCGGTCACCGCGGTGTCGACACCCGCCTCGCGAAGGTCCTGGCGGATGCGCGTGCCGATGCCGCCGACGCGGATGCCGTCTTCGATGCATACCACGAGGCGGTGCTCGGCCGACATGCTCACGACGCTGCGCGGCACGGGGACGACCCAGCGCGGATCGACGACCGTCGCGCCGATGCCCTGCGCGGCGAGCCGCTCGGCGACCTCGAGACCGGTGCCCGCCATCGGGCCGACCGTCACGATGAGGACGTCCTTGCTCGAGCTCTCGCGGAGCACGTCGACGCCGTCCTCGGTGCGGCGCACGGCGTCGTAGAACGCGCCGACACTGCCCTTCGGGAACCGGAGCGCGGTCGGTCCGTCGTCGACGGCCACGGCCTCGGCGAGTTCCTCCTCGAGGCGCACGGAGTCACGGGGGGCCGCGAGCCGGATGCCGGGCACGACCTGCAGGATCGCGAGATCCCACACGCCGTGGTGGCTCGGTCCGTCGGGGCCGGTGACGCCGGCCCTATCGAGCACGAACGTCACGCCGGCCTTGTGCAGCGCGACATCCATCAGCACCTGATCGAAGGCGCGATTCACGAACGTCGCATAGATCGCGACGACCGGATGCATGCCGCCGAAGGCGAGGCCTGCAGCAGAGGTCGCGGCGTGCTGCTCGGCGATGCCGACGTCGATGACCCGCTCGGGGAAGCGTTCAGCCATCTTGTGGAGGCCGGTGGGACGCAGCATCGCGGCCGTGATGCCGACGATGCGCTCGTTCTCGGACGCGAGTTCGACGAGCTTGTCTCCGAAGACGCTGGTCCAGCTCGCCGCGCCGGTCGTCTCGAGCGACTCGCCGGTCTCGGGGTCGATCTGGCCGACGGCGTGGAACTGGTCTGCGACGTCTTTCAGCGCCGGCTCGTAGCCGCGCCCCTTCTCGGTGATCGCGTGCACGATGACCGGGGCACCGTAGTGCTTCGCCTGCTCGAACGCCTCGATCATGGCCGTGACGTCGTGGCCGTGCACCGGGCCGATGTACTTGATGTCGAGGTTCGAGTACAGCGCCTCGTTGTTCGAGAAGCGGGCGAGGAACCCGTGCGTTCCGCCGCGGACACCGCGGTAGAGCGCACGCCCGGGGCTCCCGAGCTTGTTGAAGGCGCGCTGGCTCGTGAGGTAGAGGTTGCGGTAGCTGCGGCGCGTGCGGACACCGCTGAGGAAGCGCGCCATGCCGCCGATGGTCGGCGCGTACGAGCGCCCGTTGTCGTTGACGACGATCACGAGACGACGATTGTTGTCGTCGCTGATGTTGTTCAGCGCCTCCCACGTCATGCCGCCCGTGAGCGCGCCGTCTCCGACGACGGCGACGACGAAGCGGTCGTTCTGGCCGGTCATCGAGAACGCGCGCGAGATGCCGTCGGCCCACGACAGCGAACTCGACGCGTGCGAGCTCTCGACGATGTCGTGCTCGGACTCGGACCGCTGCGGGTAGCCCGCGAGGCCGCCCTCCTGGCGCAGCGTGGAGAAGTCCTGGCGCCCGGTCAGCAGCTTGTGCACGTAGGACTGGTGTCCGGTGTCGAACACGATCGCATCGCGCGGCGAATCGAACACGCGATGCATGGCGATCGTGAGCTCCACCACACCGAGGTTCGGGCCGAGGTGACCGCCGGTCTTCGCGACGTTGCGCACGAGGTACTCGCGGATCTCGGCGGCCAGCTGCTCGAGCTGATCCTTCGAGAGAGCGTCGAGGTCTCGAGGACCTCCGATCGACTCCAGAAGGGACATCGAGACCACCTTTCACTTCTGCGACGGATAGACCGGCGCATCACGTCATTCTACGCGGTCGCCCCTGCGCCACTCCGACGCCGCGACGTCGCACGAGCGGGGCGTCGGACACCGTTCGGGCCCGCCTCCGCCGCCGGCCATCGCCCCGTGACGGCCACCGTCTCACGCAGAACGCCCGCTCCCCCGGCCGGATGATCCGGACCGGAGAAGCGGGCATTTGGACGCGAATGCTCAGACGAGCGAACGCAGCACGTACTGCAGGATGCCGCCGTTGCGGTAGTAGTCGGCTTCACCGGGCGTGTCGATGCGCACGACCGCGTCGAACTCGACCGTCTGCTTGCCCTCGGGCGAGTGCTCGCTCGGCGCCGCGACGACGCGGACGGTCTTGGGGGTGACGCCCTCGTTCAGCTGCTCGAGACCCGAGATCGAGACGACCTCGGTGCCGTCGAGGCCGAGCGACGCCCAGCTCTCGCCGGCCGGGAACTGCAGCGGGACGACGCCCATGCCGATGAGGTTCGAGCGGTGGATGCGCTCGAAGCTCTCGGTGATGACGGCCTTCACGCCCAGCAGGCTCGTGCCCTTGGCCGCCCAGTCGCGCGACGAGCCGGAGCCGTACTCCTTGCCGCCGAAGATGACGAGCGGGGTGCCCTGCGCCTGGTAGTTCTGGCTCGCGTCGTAGATGAACGACTGCGGCGCGTCGGCCTGGGTGAAGTCGCGCGTGTAGCCGCCCTCGACGCCGTCGAGAAGCTGATTCTTCAGGCGGATGTTCGCGAACGTGCCACGGATCATGATCTCGTGGTTGCCACGACGCGAGCCATACGAGTTGAAGTCCTTGCGGTCGACGCCGTGCTCGCTCAGGTAGTGGCCGGCCGGGCTGTCGGCCTTGATGTTTCCGGCCGGGCTGATGTGGTCGGTCGTGACCGAGTCACCGAGCTTCGCGAGCACCCGCGCACCGACGATGTCGGCGACCGGAGTCGTCTCCATGGTCATGCCGTCGAAGTACGGAGGCTTGCGCACGTACGTCGACTCGTCGTCCCACTCGAACGTGGCGCCGGTCGGCGTGGGCAGGTTGCGCCAGCGGTCGTCGCCCTCGAAGACGCTCGCGTACTGGTGCGTGAACATCTCGGTGTTGATCGAGGAGTCGATCGTGGACTGGACCTCGGCCGCGTCGGGCCAGATGTCCTTGAGGAACACGTCGTTGCCGTCGTGGTCGGTTCCCAACGCGTCGACCTCGAAGTCGAAGTTCATCGAACCGGCGAGCGAGTAGGCGATCACGAGCGGTGGGCTCGCGAGGTAGTTCATCTTCACGTCGGGGTTGATGCGGCCCTCGAAGTTGCGGTTGCCCGAGAGCACGGCCGTGACGGCGAGGTCGTTCTCGTTGATCGCGGCGGAGACCTCTTCGATGAGGGGCCCGGAGTTGCCGATGCAGGTGGTGCAGCCGTAGCCGACCGTGTAGAAGCCGAGGTCTTCGAGATCCTGGGTCAGCCCGGCCTTCTCGTAGTAGTCGGTGACGACCTTCGAGCCCGGCGCGAGGGTGGTCTTGACCCACGGCTTGGCCTTCAGGCCCTTCTTCACGGCGTTGCGCGCGAGCAGGCCCGCGGCGAGCATGACCGACGGGTTCGACGTGTTCGTGCACGAGGTGATGGCCGCGATCGTGACGGCGCCGTGATCGAGCGTGAACCGCTGGCCGTCGGGAAGGGACACCTTCGTGGGCTTGGACGCCGAGGCGGGTGCGTGGCTGTGGTGGTGGTGCTCGTGCTGGCTGTACTCGTCTTCGGGCGAATTCCCGGGCGGGTCGGAGGCCGGGAAGGACTCCGAGCCCTCGAGGTCGACCAGATCGTGGTCGACCTCCGCGTAGTTGGTGAGGTCGGACTCGAACTGCGCCTTCGCCTCGCTCAGAATGATGCGGTCCTGCGGACGCTTCGGGCCGGCGATCGACGGGACGACCGTCGCGAGGTCGAGTTCGAGGTACTCGCTGAAGACCGGCTCGGACTCGGGGTCGTGCCAGAGCTTCTGCGTCTTCGAGTAGGCCTCGACGAGGGCGACCTGCTCGTCGCTGCGACCGGTGAGGCGCAGGTAGTCGAGCGTCACGTCGTCGATCGGGAACATGGCGGCCGTCGAGCCGAACTCGGGGCTCATGTTGCCGATGGTCGCGCGGTTCGCGAGCGGCACCGAGGCCACGCCCGAGCCGTAGAACTCGACGAACTTGCCGACGACGCCGTGCTTGCGCAGCATGTCGGTGATCGTGAGCACGACGTCGGTCGCGGTCACGCCGGTCGGGATCGCGCCCGAGAGCTTGAAGCCGACGACCTTCGGGATGAGCATCGACACGGGCTGGCCGAGCATCGCGGCCTCGGCCTCGATGCCGCCGACGCCCCAGCCGAGCACGCCGAGCCCGTTGACCATGGTCGTGTGCGAGTCGGTGCCGACGCAGGTGTCGGGGTACGCCCGGAGCACGCCGTCGACGGTGCGGTCGTAGATGACCTTGGCGAGGTGCTCGATGTTCACCTGGTGCACGATGCCGGTGCCCGGCGGAACGACCTTGAAGTCGTCGAACGCGGTCTGGCCCCAGCGGAGGAACTGGTAGCGCTCGCCGTTGCGCTCGTACTCGATCTCGACGTTGCGCTCGAGGGCGTTCTCGGTGCCGAAGAGATCGGCGATGACCGAGTGGTCGATGACCATCTCGGCCGGCGAGAGCGGGTTGATGCGGTTCGGGTCGCCGCCGAGGGCGACGACGGCTTCGCGCATGGTGGCGAGGTCGACGATGCACGGCACGCCCGTGAAGTCCTGCATGACCACGCGCGCAGGCGTGAACTGGATCTCGGTGTCGGGCTCCGCGGTGGGAACCCACGAGCCGAGCGCCTCGATCTGCTGCTTCGTCACGTTCGCACCGTCTTCGGTGCGGAGCAGGTTCTCGAGGAGAACCTTGAGGCTGAACGGAAGCTTCTCGTGGCCGGGCACCGTGTCGAGACGGAAGATCTCGTAGGATTCCTCGCCGACGCGGAGCGTGTCCTTCGCCCCGAAACTGTTCACTGCAGACACGATGTCCTCTCCTTCACGGATGCCGCGCGGTGGGGCGCAGCACTCCATCATCTCCGTCGAACATGGGGCTGTTCCAGCAAGGGTAACCTAAGCGCCATCACGCCCGACAGGCTCCGCATCACCGCGGAAATGTATCTCGATGTCGAGATAACTGTATCACTCGGCGGTACGAGCGGATGACGGATAGACGGCCCGGACGACGAGCCAGCTGAAGACGAGCACGAGGGCGTAGAGCGGCACGCCCATCAGCAGTCGGGTGAGGCCGAGCGCCGCGACGTTGTCGACGAAGTAGAGCGGAACCTGCACGATCAACCGTGCCGCGAAGAAGCAGATCCAGACGATCGTGAGGAACTGCGCCGCGCGCATCTTGCGCCGATCGGTTCGCCACGCGGTGCCGTCGCCCATCAGGAAGCCGACGATCACGCCGATGGCCGGCCAGCGCACCAGCAGCGAGATGAGCAGGGCGATCGCGTACGCGGCGTTCGTGAAGAACCCGAGCACGTAGTTGTCGCGCGCATCGCCGGACCACAGCGACAGCGCCGCGGAGGCGAGGACGCCGATGAGTCCAGCGATCGCCTGCGTGGGCTGACCCTTGGTCGCGAGACGCACGGCCGTGAACACGACCGCGAGCCCGACGGATGCCGCGAGTGCGGGAACGAGGGCATCTTGCGTCGGCCAGCCCATGAGGCTCGTGAGCACGGCGTACGTCACGAGGAACACGAGCCCGGGCAGGAGCGCCTCGAGGACGCCACGGACTCCGCCGATCGCCCTCAGCAGGTCGCCGCCACTCAGCTTGTCGTCGCGGGCGAGCGCGCCAAGACCGCTGCGCTCGGCGGCCGCGGCCATCTGACGGGCGAACTCCCCCGAGGTCGCGTCGGCGGTCGCGGCATCCGCCCGCTCTTCGCTGGCGGACGGGGTCGCGTCGGGATCGGCCATCGCTACGTGGTCGGCGCGCCGGCTGAGGTGCTCGGCATGCGCAGCGGGATCAGGTCGCGGGGCGGCATCGGCGTCGAGCCGCGCACCACCACGATCGACCGGAAGAGGTCCTCGATCTTGGCTGCAGCGGTCGGATCGACCGCGGCCTCGCCGGCGATGACGCCGCGGAGGAACCACCTGGGACCGTCGACGCCGATGAACCGGGCGAGACGCTGGTGGCCGGCCTGGCCCTCGGCTGCGGCGACCGGGATCTGCGCCAGGACCTCGGGCCCGAACGCCCCCTCGCGCACCGTCGTCGTGCCGCCCTGACGGGCGATCTGCTCGGCGATCTGCGACCGGATCTCGTGCCAGAGTCCGCTGTTGCGCGGAGCCGCGAACGGCTGCACCTGCAGCGTCGAATTCGCGTAGTCGAGGCCGATCGCCACGACCCGCTTGGTGCCCTCCTCGACCTCGAGGCGCACGTGGAGCCCCTCGCGCGGCAGGACCTTCAGTCCGCCGAGATCGACGTACGGACGAACGGGGTTCGCCTCGGACTCGTCGAACGGGCCCGCGGACGCTCGGTCGTCGGGTGCGGACTTGGGGTGGTCGACGGGGACTTCGTCGACGTTCTCGATATCGCTCACGCGCTCTCTCCTGACTTGTGCTCACCGAATCCGGTGGAGCCGAATCCCCCCTCGCCTCGCTGGCTCCCGGGGAGCCGCTCGACGGCGACGAACCTCGCTCGACTCACGGGCATGACGATGAGCTGGGCGATGCGGTCGCCCACCTCGATCGCATGCGGCGCGCTCGAATCGGTGTTCAACAATGCGACCTTGATCTCGCCGCGGTAGCCCGCGTCGATCGTGCCGGGTGCGTTCACGATCGTGATGCCGTGCTTGAACGCGAGGCCCGAACGCGGAACGACGAAGCCGACGTAACCGTCGGGAAGCGCGATCGCGACCCCCGTGCCGACGGCGGCACGCGCTCCGGGCTGCAGGACGATCGCCTCTGCGGCGTGGAGGTCGGCGCCCGCGTCGCCGGCGTGGGCGTAGGCGGGAACACGGTCTGCGGTGATGAGCACCTCGACGGAATCGGTCACCGTTCGAGGGTAGTGCAGAAGTCTGATCGAATAGAGCCATGCCCGTCTATCGCGAACGCCTCTGGCCGACCCCGTGGATCTACATCGCCACACTGCTGCTCGTGCCCGCGAGCATCCTGGTGCTCGCACCGGTGTCGATGCCGGCCGGGATCGCGACCGGCATCGTGCTCTACGCCGCGTGCGTCGGCACGCTCTCGCTGACCTCGCCGGTCGTCGAGGTGGCCGACGGCGTCCTCCGCGCCGGTCGTGCCGAGATCGCGCTGAGCCAGACCGGCGAAGCCGTCGCGGCGGACGAGGCGCACGCGCGCGTCGAGATGGGCACGGGCCTGGACGCCCGGGCGTACCTCGTCACGCGCGGGTGGGTGAAGACGCTCGTGCGCGTCCCGATCGAGGACGCCGCCGACCCCGTGCCCTACTGGCTCGTCTCCAGCCGCCGGGCAAACGAATTGGCCGCCGCGATCAACGGATCGCGACGGCCAGAGCACGGGGAGAACGCCGACTAGGCAGCGCACTCCTGGCAGATCGGTCCGAGCTTGGACTCGTGATCGATCTGCGAACGGTGCTTCACCAGGAAGCAGTTCACACAGGTGAACTCGTCCGCCTGCGGCGGCAGCACGACGACGTCGAGCTCGACGTCCGACAGGTCGGCACCGGGCAGGTCGAAACCACCGGGGTTGTCGGCGTCTTCGACGTCGACCACACCGGACATCTTGTCAGGCACGCGCTCCTTGAGGGCCTCGATCGACTCAGAGTCGTCCTCGGTCTTCCGTGGTGCGTCGTAATCCGTTGCCATTCCCATCCATTTCCGTCAGCGCCGAAGATTCGGCGGCCATAGTCTGCATCAAATCGAAGCCATTGGCAAACCTTTCGAGCTGGTCTACCATGTGCCATCCCCAACTTCCGGCGCGCCCGGGATATTCCCAGAGTCCCTGCGATCGACGTGGCATCCTTGGGCGGAGACAGAAGCACGGAAGGGCTTGTCGAGATGCAGGAACTCAAAGTAATCGGAGTCGAGAACGGCGCACTGCTGGCCGCGTCCGACGATGGCGCACGATTCCGGATCGAGATCGACGAAGTACTGCAGTCCCGGATCCGCCAGGCGCAGCCCGAAGTGCACACCGGGCCGAAGCCGTCGCCGCGCGAGATCCAGTCGCTGATCCGGTCAGGGCTCTCCGCCGAGGAGGTGGCCCAGGTCACCGGCGCTTCCGTCGACTACGTGCGCCGGTTCGAGGGGCCAGTGGTGGCCGAGCGCGAGCACATGGTCACGAGCGCGCTCGCCGTTCCCGTGCACGCCGTCATCGAGCAGGACTCCGACGACCCCGTCACCTTCGGGCTCGCGATCCGCGACCGCCTGGCCAAGCTCGGCGCGCTCGGCGAACGCTGGGCGAGTTGGAAGGACGAGGAGCGCGGCTGGATCGTCAAGCTCGAGTTCACGGCCGACAGCATCGACCACGACGCACGCTGGGGCTTCGAACCTCGCAAGCAGTCGTTGCAGCCCCTGAATTCCGAGGCGACCACGCTGTCGCAGCAGGGCGAACTCAAGGGCGGGTTGATGCCTCGCCTGCGCGCGGTCGGCCCCGACACCGAGGAGTCGCGGTTCGACAGCGGTGCGTTCACCTTCGAGGAGCCGACCGACCCGGTGCTCGACACCGCGCCGCACCTCGAGCCGCTCCCCTATGGCAGGTCGACCTCGACGACGCCGACCCCGTCGGTGTCGAGCCCGGCCGTCTCGCGTGCCGCGATCAAGCGTGCCGACGAGCCGGCCCAGGCGCTCGGCGAGACCGCGGACCTGCTCGAGGCGCTGCGGCGCCGTCGTGGTGAACGAGAAGCCGCGAGCACCGAGGCCGACCTGCAGCCGGAGCTTCCCCTGCCCATCGACCCGCCCGCGGTCGTCGCGCCCGTCTCCGCCGACGAGGACCCGCCCGGCGAGCGGCCCGCGAGCGCCGCCCGCTCGATCTGGGGCACGAAGGCCACCACGTCTCCGACCAGCCCGGCGGCGCCGCGCAACCAGAAGAAGGGCCGCGCCTCGATGCCGAGCTGGGACGAGATCGTCTTCGGCGCGCGCACCGACGACGACCTCGCCTGACCGCTCGGAACAGCGAACAGCGCCCCACGCTGCGGCGTCAGGCGTCAGGTGTCGGCACGCACTCGGCGGGGGCGGAGCCAGAGCAGCAGCACGCCGCCGACGAGCAGCCCCCAGAACGCCGAGCCGATGCCCGCGACGGCGATGCCAGAGGCGGTGACGAGAAAGGTGCCGATCGCCGCGATGCGAGCATCTGCGCGCTCGAGGGCGCTCGTGACCGCGGCCACGAGTGCACCCAGCAGCGCCAGCCCGGCGACGGCGGTGATGATAATCGGCGGCGATGCCTGGACGATCGCGGCCGCGAGCCCCGCGGCGACGCCGAGCACGAGGTAGGAGACGCCGGCCGAGACGGTCGCGACCCAGCGCTTGGCGGGATCGGGGTTGGACTCGGGCCCGGCCATGATCGCGGCCGTGATCGCGGCGAGATTGATCGCGTGTCCGCCGAACAGGGCGCTGCCCATGCCCGCGACACCCGAGCTCACGAGCACGGGTCGCGGCGGCGCCTCGTAGCCGAACGTCGACATCACGGCGAATCCCGGCACGTTCTGGCCGGCCATCGTGACGACGAAGAGCGGCAGTCCGAGGCTGACGATCACCGCGGGATCGAAGACCGGCGGGACGAACTGCAGTGCTGGCGTCACGGTCGGGGCGTCGAGCACCGAAGGTCCGGCGATGATCGCGATGCCCACGACCGCAACGCCCATGGCCGCAGGGACCGCCCAGCGGGGGGCGAGACGCGCGAGCAGCAGCCAGACGATCACCATCGGCACCGCGATCGCCGGCTGCTGCACGGAGGCGGTCACGGGGGCGAGGCAGATCGGGAACAGGATGCCGGCGAGCATCGCACTCGCGAGCGGCTTCGGGATCGAGGTGATGAGCCGCCCGAACGCCGGCCATAGCCCGGCGACCACGATGAGCGCACCGCAGACGAGGAACGCGCCGGTCGCCGCCCCGAACTGCTGCGTGGTCGCGGCTGCCGAGACGAGCAGCGCCGCCCCCGGCGTCGACCAGGCGAACGAGACCGGCATCCTGAGCATGATCGGCAGCACGATGCATGTCACGCCGGTCGCGATGCAGAGCGCGAACAAGCCGGATGCCGCCTGCGAATCGGTCGCGCCGACCGCCGTGAACCCGGCGATGACCAGCGCGAACGAGCTGGCGAAGCCCGTGATGGCGGCGATGACCCCCGCGACGACCGTGTGGAAGATGGCCGTGCCCTGGGTCAGGCGGACTTCTCGGCGCGGCGCGGCTTGTGCGGCACGATCGTCGGCGCCGCGTTGTCGAGCACGGCCCCCTTCGTGACGACGACCCTGGCCACACCGGTGGACGACGGCACCTCGAACATGATGGGTCCGAGCACCTCCTCCATGATGGCGCGGAGCCCACGGGCGCCGGTCTGCCGGAGCACGGCCAGGTCGGCGATCGCCTCGAGCGCGGCCTCTTCGAAGTCGAGCTGCACGCCGTCGATCTCGAACATGCGCTGATACTGCTTGACGAGGGCGTTCTTCGGCTCGGTGAGGATCTCCATGAGGGCCTCGCGATCGAGCGGCGTCACCGTCGCGACGACCGGCAGGCGGCCGATGAACTCGGGGATCAGGCCGAACTTGTGCAGGTCCTCGGGGAGCACCTCGCTGAACAGCTGTGCGTCGCTCTCTTTATTGTGCAGTGGAGCGCCGAACCCGATGCCGCGCTTGCCCGCACGCGACGAGATGATGCTCTCGAGGCCCGAGAACGCGCCCGCGACGATGAACAGCACGTTGGTGGTATCGATCTGGATGAACTCCTGATGCGGGTGCTTGCGCCCGCCCTGCGGGGGCACGGAGGCGACGGTACCCTCGAGGATCTTCAGCAACGCCTGCTGCACGCCCTCGCCCGAAACGTCGCGCGTGATCGACGGGTTCTCGGCCTTGCGCGCGATCTTGTCGATCTCGTCGATGTAGATGATGCCCGTCTCGGCGCGCTTGACGTCGTAGTCGGCGGCCTGGATGAGCTTCAGGAGGATGTTCTCGACGTCTTCGCCGACGTACCCGGCCTCGGTCAGGGCCGTGGCGTCGGCGACGGCGAACGGCACGTTGAGCTGCTTCGCGAGCGTCTGCGCCAGGTAGGTCTTGCCGCAGCCCGTCGGTCCGATGAGCAGGATGTTCGACTTGGCGATCTCGACGTCGTCGTGCGCGCGGTCGGCGGTCGTGAGGGTCGACTTCGCGCGAACGCGCTTGTAGTGGTTGTAGACGGCGACGGCGAGGGCCTTCTTGGCCGCCTCCTGGCCGATGACGTACTCCTCGAGGAACCCGAAGATCTCTTTGGGCTTCGGGAGTTCGAACTCCCCGGCCTCGGTCTCGCCGGACTCGGCGAGACGCTCCTCGATGATCTCGTTGCAGAGCTCGACGCATTCGTCGCAGATGTAGACGCCCGGCCCAGCGATCAGCTGCTGGACCTGCTTCTGGCTCTTTCCGCAGAACGAGCACTTGAGCAGATCGGCGCTCTCTCCGATGCGTGCCATCGAACCCTCCCTGTCGACGAGTCTGGTCCGAGCCTAGCCCGAGATCGCACCGTTGCGGCGTAGCCCGCGCGATTCGACACGCCACGGAGGTTCGCCCGCGGCGAACCCCGGTTCACCCGATCAGGTGGCGCAGGTAACGCCGGGGATCGTCGAGGTAGGAGCGCCAGTGCGCCACGAGTTCGAGATCCTCCCACCGGGCCTCGCGGATGCCCCACTCCCCCAGTTCGAGGATGGTCGCCCCCGGAACCGAGGCGAGGATGGGCGAGTGGGTGGCGCAGATGACCTGGGTGCCGCGTGCGACCATGCGATCGAGTCCCGCGATCCAGCCGAGGACGGATGCGAACGACAGGGCGGCCTCCGGCTCGTCGAGGCAGACCAGCCCGGCACGATGATGCGGATGGTTGAGCTTGTTGTCGAGCAGGTCGTTGAACGACTCGCCGTGACTCAGTGCGTGGAGGTGCCGGTCGGGACTCTCGGGCAGCGCCTCGAGATAGCTGTAGTAGCCGTGCATCGTCTCGGCGCGGAGGAAGAAGCCCCACCGCGGTGCGGACGGGCTGCGCTCGATGCGAAGCCAGTCGGAGAGTGGCGACTCGGTCGGTCTGGTCGATCGTCCGCCGTTGCTGCTGCCGCCCTCAGGGGGCAGTCCGTAGGCGGTCGCGATGCCCTCGAGCAGCGTCGACTTGCCGCTGCCGTTCTCGCCGACGAGGAACGTGAGCCCCGACTCGAACTCGAGGCCGCGTCGGCGGATAACCTCGGCGATCGCGGGAATCGTCGCCGGCCACGCCGTCGGATCGATCTGCGCATCGTCGAACACGGAGACGCGGCGGATGGCACGGCTGTCGAACAGCCCGCCATCCGCCGCGTTCGTCACGCTCGGAGGTCAGCGCGTGATGGCCGGCAGTGCCTTGCGCGAGGTGAGCACCTGGTCGATGAGCCCGTACTCGAACGCCTCCTGCGCGGAGAGGATCTTGTCGCGGTCGATGTCGGTGTTGACCTGCTCGGGCGTGCGGTTCGAGTGACGCGAGAGCGTCTCCTCGAGCCAGGTGCGCATGCGCAGGATCTCGGCCGCCTGGATCTCGATGTCGGACGCCTGACCGTGGCCGGCCTCGCCCATGGCGGGCTGGTGGATCAGCACACGGGCGTTCGGCAGCGCGAGACGCTTGCCGGGCGTGCCCGCCGCGGCGAGCACCGCTGCGGCCGATGCGGCCTGGCCGAGGACGACCGTCATGACCTCGGGGCGGATGTACTGCATCGTGTCGTAGATCGCCGTCATGGCCGTGAACGAGCCGCCGGGCGAGTTGATGTACATGATGATGTCGCGGTCGGGGTCCATCGACTCGAGCACCAGCAGCTGCGCCATGATGTCGTCGGCCGACGCGTCGTCGACCTGGACGCCGAGGAAGATGATGCGGTCCTCGAAGAGCTTGGCGTAGGGGTCCTGGCGCTTGTAGCCGTAGGCGGTGCGCTCCTCGAAGCTCGGCAGGATGTAGCGCGAACCGGGGGCCTGCACGCCGTTGAAGGCGGTGCCACCGAAGTTGGGTACTGACATTCGCTCGTTCTCTCTTCTCTCGATGCCTACGCCTGGGTTCCGCCGCCGCCGGCGACGTCGAGCGCCGACTCGCGGATGTGGTCGACGAAGCCGTACTCGAGGGCCTCCTGCGCGGTGAACCAGCGGTCGCGGTCGCCGTCGGCGTTGATCTGCTCGACCGACTTGCCGGTCTGCGCCGCGGTGATCTCGGCGAGGCGGTTCTTCATCGAGACGATGAGCTGGGCCTGCGTCTGGATATCGCTCGAGGTGCCGCCGAACCCGCCGTGCGGCTGGTGCAGGAGCACTCGCGCGTTCGGCGTGATGTACCGCTTGCCCTTGGTGCCGGCCGTGAGGAGCAGCTGCCCCATGGACGCGGCCATGCCGATGCCCACGGTGACGATGTCGTTCGGCACGAACTGCATCGTGTCGTAGATCGCCATGCCCGCCGTGATCGACCCGCCGGGCGAGTTGACGTAGAGGTAGATGTCCTTCTTCGGGTCTTCGGCGGCCAGCAGCAGCAGCTTGGCTGCGATCTCGTTGGCGTTCTCATCACGCACTTCGGACCCGAGCCAGATGATGCGGTCCTTCAGCAGTCGATCGAAAACTCCGGTGCCGGGTGTCGCTTCGGCCATGTGTCGCTCCTTCTGCGGTTGTCGCGTTGTGTCGAATCTATCCGGTGCAACACGCGGGAACGGGGGTGTTCGCCCTCGGCGGATGCCGCGTCGCGCCGGGTTCGCCCACAGCGGAGCGCCGGGGGTCGCGGCGCCGTCGATCGGCGCCCCCACGCGGCATCCGCTCGGCGGACCCGCGGACAGGTCGGCCGTGTCAGTCGAGCAGTTCGCGCGCGTAGTTCGTGACCGAACGCGTGTAGCGCCGCAGGTGGGGTGCGAGCGTGAGCAGGGCGACGGATGCCGCGCGCTCGGCGCTGCCCGCACTCACGAGCGCCAGCGCGAGGAACGCGGCCACCTCGTCGCGGTAGGGCGCGTCGGGATGCTCTCGCAGCTCGGCCTCGAGCAGTTCGAGGGCGCGGTCGTTGTCACCGAGGTTGCGGATGCTGCTCGCCATCTGGATCACCGCCTGCGGGCGGTTCTCGTCGTCGAGCCCGAGGCGCAGCGCGCGCTCGTAGAGGGGCACCGCCTCGTCGGGGCGTCCGGCCGAGTCGCGAGCCCCCGCGCGCTCGAGCACGGCCTGCGCGTCGTCGTCGCCCCGCTCCGCGGCGATCGCGTCGATGCGCGCGATGAGCTCGTCGTCGACGAGGACGCCCGACGTGTCGTTCCAGATCGCGTCGATGCGCTGCTGCCAGTCGTCCATGTGCTCCTCCAGGAGACGACGCAGGGCCGGACGTGGAGACGTCCGGCCCTGCGTCGAGTGCTCGACCGAGTTACTCGGCGTCGGCCTTCTTCGGCGCGCGCTTGCGGGCCGGCTTCTTCTCTTCTGCGGCATCCGCGGCGTCCTCGGCCGGAGCCTCGGCCTCGGCCTCGGCGGCGGCCTTCTTGGTGGCGCGCTTCTTCGGGGCCGGAGCCTCGTCGGCTGCGGGGGCCTCGTCGGCCGCCTCGTCGTCGCCGGCGACGGCCGTGAACTCGGAGAGGTCGACGGCCTTGCCCTCGGCGTCGGAGACCTTCGCCTTGCCGAGCGCGATCGCGAGCGCCTTGTTGCGCGCGACCTCGCCGACCATGGCGGGGATCTGGCCCTGCTGGCTCAGGATCTGCACGAACTCGTTCGGGTCCATGCCGTACTGCGCGGCACCCTGCACGAGGTACTGCGTGAGCTCCTCCTGGCTGACCTTGACCTGCTCGGCCTCGGCGATCGCGTCGAGCACGATCTGCGTCTTGAAGGCCTTCGTGCTGGCCTCGGTGACCTCGGCGCGGTGCTCGTCGTCTTCGAGGCGGTTCTCGCCCTCGAGGTGGCGGTGCACCTCGTCTTCGATGACGGCGTCGGCGACCGGCACCTCGACGAGCTCGAGGAGCTTGTCGACGAGGAGGTCGCGGGCCTGCGTGCCCTGACCGAACGACTTGTTGCGGGCGACCTGCTCGGTGAGGCTCGCGGTGAGCTCGTCGAGCGTGTCGAACTCGCTCGCGATCTGCGCGAAGTCGTCGTCGGCCGCGGGGAGCTCGCGCTCCTTGACGGCACCGACGGTCACGGAGATCTCGGCGGTCTGGCCCTCGTGCTCGCCGCCGAGCAGCTTGGACGCGAACGTCGTCGACTCACCGGCGGTGAGCGAGTCGAGCGCCTCGTCGATGCCCTCGAGCAGCTCGCCCGAGCCGAGCTCGTAGGAGATGCCGTTGGCGGTGTCGACCTCGACGCCCTCGATCGTGGCGACCAGGTCGAGCGTCACGAAGTCGCCCTTCGCGGCCGGACGGTCGACGGTGACGAGCGTGCCGAAGCGCGAGCGCAGGCGCTCGAGCTCTTCGGTGACCTCGTCGTCGCCCACCTCGACCGAGTCGACGGTGATCTCGAGGCCGTCGTACGAGGGAAGCTCGATCTCGGGACGCACGTCGACCTCGATCGCGAGGAGGAGGTCGCCGGAGAAGTCCTTGTCGCTGGGCCACTCGACGATGTCCGCCTCGGGACGGCCGAGGGGGCGCAGCTCGTGTTCGGCGACGGCGGCGCGGAAGAACCCGTCGAGGCCCTCGTTGACGGCGTGCTCGAGCACGGCGCCCTTGCCGACGCGCTGGTCGATGATGGGCGGCGGCACCTTGCCCTTGCGGAAGCCGGGCACGTTCACCTGCTCGGCGATGTGCTCGTACGCGTGGGCGATGCTGGGCTTCAGCTCCTCGGGCGTCACCGAGATGGTGAGCTTGGCGCGAGTGGGGCTCAGCTTCTCAACCGAAGTGGTCGGCATGTGAAGATCTCCTGTTTGGTGGAAGTTCGTGTCGAGTCTCACGACCCGTCGGGGCGACAGGATTCGAACCTGCGACCTCCCGCTCCCAAAGCGGGCGCTCTAGCCAAGCTGAGCTACGCCCCGAGTCGTTGACCCGACTCGTCTGTCCACACGCCGAGGCACGCCGAAACGCGCATCAACACGCGTGGACCCGGGAAAGTCTACTGTACGGTCGAGCCGCGATCCTGCGCGGTGCCGCACGCGGACGCGCCGGTGCACGAGCCGGCCGCCGCGATGCATTACGATGATGCAAGTGCCCGCAAGCGGGTCACGGGGATGTAGCTCAATGGTAGAGCCTCAGTCTTCCAAACTGATCACGCGGGTTCGATTCCCGTCATCCCCTCCATTCGACGCCCCGCCCGGTCCGCATCCGGCGGGGCGTTCGTCGTCTCACCGTCCGTTTCGGGATGCCGCGGCATCCGCTCATGGCGAACAGGGAGGCCGGATCAGCCGAGCCTTCCCTTCCTTGAAATACCGCGCAACCTGCGTAGCGTTGTACCTGACAGCCGAACAGAAGCTTCAGGGAAGGTTGACCAGATGACCGACATCCAGACCGCACCGCAGACGGGATCCACGGCCGATGTGGCCGCAGGAGCCGCACAGTTCCTCACGCCCGTCGTGCAGGAACTCATCGCACTCGCCGTGAACGGCAAGCAGGCGCACTGGCACGTTCGGGGCGCGAACTTCATCGCCGTGCACGAGCTGCTCGACACGGTCGTCGACCACGCGCAGGACTGGTCCGACACGGCCGCCGAGCGCGTCGTCGCACTGGGCCTGCCGATCGACGGGCGCCTCGCGACCGTGGCCTCGAAGACCGCCGGCGCGAACCCCAAACTCGGCTTCCTGCCGTACGAGCAGGCCATCGCCGACGTGGTCGCGCAGATCGACGTCGTCACGCAGCGCGTGAACGCCGCGATCGAGGGCCTGGCGGAGCTCGACCCGGCCAGCCAGGACGTCGTGATCGAGATCCGTCGCGGCCTCGACAAGGACCGCTGGTTCCTCTCCTCGCACGTCGCCGTCGCCTAGACCCGACGCTGGCGGCCTGACGGGCCCGGGTGCAGAATGCCGCTATGACGGCCGACGCATCCGGGCCCGTTCCGTCGTCGGTGCCGCCCACCGATGCGCCGCTCACCGACGCGCAGAAGTCGTTGCGCGCGCAGATGCTGGCCACCGAGCACTGGAGCCTGCTGGCCTCGCGCAGCACGACGCAGAGCGAGGTGCTCACCCGCATCGCGATCTTCCTCACGCTCGTCTCGGCGGGGCTCGTGACGCTCGGCGTGCTCGGCAACGCGACCGGGTTCCGCGGCTGGTTCGGGCTCGCGGCCATCGGGGTTCTGGTGCTCCTCGTGCTGCTCGGCGTCATCACGCAGATCCGCGTGTTCAACACCGCCACCGAGGACCTCGCCTACGTGCTCGCGATGAACCGGCTGCGCGGCGCCTACGTCGACCTCGACCCCGGCATCGGGCCCTACCTCCTGATGGGCACGACCGATGACGGCCCCGGCATCCATCGCACGTACTTCCCGTTCGCCACTCGCGACCGCTCGCAGGTCTTCGCGAGCTCGATGATGGTGATGCTCGTGGTCAACACCGCCATCGGCGGGCTGCTGGTCGGCGCCCTCGTGTACGCGGCGACCGGCTCTGCCGGCTGGGCACTCGCCGCTGGCGCGGTACTGGCCGGGGTCGCCTTCGTGCTCTGGATGAGGTGGGGATACCGCAGCTACGCGCACATCCTCCGCGTGCACATTCCGTTGCGGCGCTCGCCCGACGCCTGAGCCTTGACCCCGACGCCTGACGCCCGAGTCCTGACGCCCGAGTCCTGGCGCCCGTCCCTCGACGCCTGGCGACTAGCGCTGCAGCCAGGCGAGCACCGCGAGCACCCGGCGGTGGTCGGTGCCCGAATCCTCGAGGCCGAGCTTCTGGAAGATCGAGGTGACGTTCTTCTCGACCGCGCCGACGCCGATGAACAACTGCTTCGCGATGCCCGCGTTCGTGCGACCCTCGGCCATGAGCCCCATGACCTCGCGCTCGCGCGGAGTCAGCGAGGCGAGCGGGTCGCCGCGACGGGCGAGCAGTTCGCGAACGACCAGCGGGTCGAGCACGGTGCCGCCCTGGCTCACCCGCTCGACGGCGTCCTGCAGTTCGTCGAGCGACGCGACGCGGTCCTTCAGCAGGTAGCCCATGCCGCCCTCGCCCGACGAGAGGAGCTCGTTGGCGTATGTGCCCTCGACGTACTGGCTCAGCAGCAGGACGCCCGCCCGCGGCATCCGTCGCCGGATCTCGATCGCCGCGCGCACGCCCTCGTCGCGGAAGGTCGGGGGCATCCGCACGTCGAGCACCGCGACATCGGGCGCCGTCGCCGCGAGGTCGGCGAGCAGGGCTTCGGCATCGCCGTAGGCCGCGACCGTCTCGAACCCGGCTTCGCCGAAGAGCCGCACGAGCCCCTCGCGGAGCAGCACGGAGTCCTCTGCGAGCACGATGCGGAGCGGTGGGCGCGTGGCCGGATCGGTCATGCGCCCACACTATCGAGCGGCGGCGGCGGGTCTCGAGACGCTCGTGCGTCGCTCCTCGACCGGCCGTGTGCGGAGCGGTGTCAGGGGCGGTCGGATGCCGCGAGCGCGACATACGGCACGTGCGCGCCGATCGAGGTCGGTCCGCCGACCGGGCTGTCCACGACGAGCACCCCGTCGAGCCCCCGCACGCGTTCGTCGAGCCCGGCGAGCCCGTGCCCGGGAACCGCCGATGCGCCGCCGCGCCCGTTGTCGGTGACCCAGAGGTCGATCCACCGTCCGCTCGCACCCGTGTCGCGCAGGCCGACGCGCAGGCGGATGCCGCTCGCCTCGGCGTGCTTGACCGCATTCGTCAGCAGCTCGGCGGCCACGAAGTAGACGTTGCGTTCGATCGAGGCCGGCAGCGCGGCATCCGTCGGCAGGTCGAGCTCGACCGTCACGGGCACGATGCTGCGTGCGGCGAGCGACTCGAGGGCGACCGCGAGGCCGCGGTCCTGCAGGATCGGCGGCGCGAATCCGCGGGAGAGCGCGCGGAGCTCGTCGAGCGTCTCGCGGGCCTGCTCGCGGGCCTCGCCGAGCATGCCCCGTGCGGCATCGGGGTCGCGGTCGATCGCGCGCTCGATGCTCGCCAGGTCCATCTGCAGGCGCACGAGGCGCTGCTGCGGCCCGTCGTGGATGTCGCGCTCGAGGCGGCGGAGCGACGCGTCCTCGGCCTGCACCGCCGCACCGCGCGACGCGGCGAGCCGGGTGACCTCGACCTCGAGCGCCTCGCTGCGCCACGCTCCGAGCACACCGCGCGCGATGAGGTCGTGCAGCACGGTGAGCCCGCGGAACACGAACGGCAGCGTGCCGAGGAAGATCAGTCCGACGATGAACTCGAACACGGTCTCGCCGAGCCACGGCTCGATCGCGAAGTCGTTGTTCGGGAAGAGGTAGTCCAGCACGACCTCGTGCAGCCACAGGTCGCGGTCGTACTCGGGGATGAAACCGCGCCACATCCAGCTGGTCGTGCCGCCGAGCGCCGCCGAGATCCACGTGATCGTGAGGCTCCAGGTCACGATGCTCACGATCGGATTGATGATGAGCGTGTGCAGCAGGTACAGCCAGTAGTGTCCGTCGATGAACGGCTCGAACAGCGACCTCCAGAAGCCGCTCCCACGTCCGTTGCGGTTCCAGACCGGCGGCGCGATCGGCGGGCGGCCGGCCCCCCGGAGCCGCACGAGCTCGAGCACGCCGAAGCCTCGTGCCGTGCCGAGCGCGGCGACGATGAGGAAGATGCCGAAGACGAGCGCGATGGTGCCGATGCCCGTGAAGAACAGGGTCGAGACGACCACCAGGCCGAGGATCGCGATCGGCATGGTCAGGATGAGGAAGCCCAGCTCGCGGGGCACGCCGGCCCAGAGGCGCCAGTAGCTGCGACGGCGCGGCGCGGCATCCGTCGCCGTCGGGTCGACCTCGCTCGCGGCGCGGTCGGCTGGCATCGTCTCAGTGCTCATGGTGGGTTCCTTCGCTCATCGTCGCACGTTGACCGGGCTCGACGACGGCGAACTGGCCCATCATGCCCTGATCCTCGTGCCACAGCAGGTGGCAGTGGTACATGTACGGCGTGCTCGGGTCGGCGTAGTCGTCGAAGCGCATGAGCAGTTCGTACGTGGTCTCGGGTTCGGTGAAGATCGTGTCCTTCCACCCGGCGAGCTCGGCCGGCGGCGCCTCGCCGTCGATCGAGGCGATGCGGAACTGCACGTCGTGCACGTGGAAGCTGTGCGGCACGGCGTTGGTGTTCTCGACGATCCATCGCTCGAGCGTGTTCACGGTGACGGTCTCGTCGATGCGTCCCATGTCCATGGCCTCGCCGTTGATCTCGAAGCTGTCGCCGAGCTCGAAGCGGCGGGTGGTCACGACCTCGGCCGGGTCGAAGTCATCGATGCTCGCGAGCTCGGTGGGGGCGGATGCCGCCGGCTGCAGTTCTTCGGCGGCGCGCACCTCGAGCACGTCGAACGCGTCGGCACCGCCGTTCATCGACGCCACGACCGACTCGAGCCCCGCGATCTCGGCGGTCATGCGCGACTGGAGCACGACCCGCTCCCCCGGTGCGAGCCGCAGCAGCACCTCGGCGCGCTCTCCGGGCGACAGGCGCACATGATCGAGGGCGACGGATGCCTCGAGCAGCCCGCCGTCGGTCGCGATGAGCTCGATCGGTCGCGCGTCGCCCCACGTGAAGGCGTACGTGCGCGCGGTCGAGGCGTTCAGCAACCGCAGCCGCACGAGCTCGGTGGTCGCGTCGAGGTACGGACCGCGGGTGCCGTTCACGAGCACCTCGTCGCCGAGGCCGCCGGCGTATCCGCGCTGCGGGTCCTCGCGTGCGCCGTCGGCCGAGAACCCGGCGTCCTGCACGATCACCGGTACGTCGTCGACGCCGTACTCGCCGGGCAGGCCGAGCGCTCGCTCCGCCTCGTCGTGGAGCACGAACATACCCGCGAGGCCCTTCGCGACGTGCGCCTCGGTCTCGCCGTGCGGGTGGGGGTGGTACCAGAGCGTGGCCGCGGGCTGGTCGATCGTCCACTCGGGCGACCACGAGGCATCCGGAGCGACCATCTGGTGCGGGCCGCCGTCCATCGCGGCCGGAAGGTGCATGCCGTGCCAGTG
Source organism: Agromyces aureus (assembly GCF_001660485.1). Lineage (GTDB taxonomy): Bacteria > Actinomycetota > Actinomycetes > Actinomycetales > Microbacteriaceae > Agromyces > Agromyces aureus. Next base: position 2,078,995 of record NZ_CP013979.1, on the reverse strand, counting down.
CACCGTCGTGGGCTCGTCGAGCGAGTTCGTGACGTCGACGCGCACGTGCTCGCCGCGGTCGGCGACGAGCGTCGGACCGAGGTACGTGCCGTTGAACCCCCAGCTCTCGCTCGCGACGCCGGGCGCGAACTCGGTGGAGCCGGCCCGCGCGTCGAGTGCGAACACGCGCGTGCCGTCGGCATCGACGTGCGACTCCGCGAGCGGCGGGATCGCGAGGGGCGTGTCGAAGTCGACCTCGCCGACCGTGTCGACGGGACCGGGGGCGACGATGCCGCACCCGGCGAACGCGAGCGCGACGAGGCCGCCGGCGGCGAGAGCGGCCATGGCGCTGCCGATCGTCGCGCCGGGTCTGCGGAGGCGGGTCTGGAGCATGGAACAAGCCTCGCGAACCGCGGCCCGCCGCCCCAGCCGGAGGACGCCCGAGTCGGTTCGGGGGTTTTCCCCCGTGGGCGATCGTGCCGGCTCGGGCTACCCGAGCGTCGAGTGCGTGAACCGGCCGCCCAGCAATGTCGCGGCGACCGGCATCGTACGCAGTGCGTCGGCGCCGGCGGCGAACGGGTCGAGTTCGATCACCGCGAGGTCCGCCGCGGCGCCCGCTCGCACCTCGGCACCGGCGCCGTTCGTCGACGCGGCGAGCGCGACCCTCGCCTCGATCGCCTGCTCGGGATGCCACGGGTCCCGGCCGTCGCGGGTGCGGCCGACGGCGGCGGCGATCGCGACCCACGGATCCAGCGGCGCCACGGGCGCATCGGACCCGAGGGCGAGCTCGACGCCCGCCGCCGCGAGGTCGGCGAGCATGAACGCGCGGTCGGTGCGGCCCGGCCAGTAGTGCTCGGCGACGTCGCGGTCGTCCATGGCGTGCTCGGGCTGCACGCTCGCCACGACGCCGAGCTCGGCGAAGCGCGCCACGTCGTCGCGTCGGAGCAGCTGCGCGTGCTCGATCGAGCCGCGTCGCGCCCAGCCGTCGCTGCCGAGCGCCTCGAAGGCGTCGAGCACGCGTGCGTTGGCGTGGTCGCCGATCGCGTGCACGGCCGGCGTGAGCCCGGCTTCGACCGCGCGTCGCATGAGCGGCACGAGCTCGTCGAACGGCACCGTCGAGAGCCCGTACGGGTGCTCGTGGCCCTCGAGGCCCGGATACGGGTCGAAGCACCAGGCGGTGCGCGTGTTCAGCGAGCCGTCGGTGATGACCTTGTAGCCGCCGACGGTCACGAGCCCGCCCGTGCCCTCGACCGCTTCGCCCGTGCGGAGCCCGTCGACGATCGCCCGCTCGAAGTGCTGCGTGTAGACGCCGAACGACACCCTGAGCGAGCGGATGCCGCGGGCGGCCCGCCTGGCCCAGTCATCGCGGTTCCATCGCATCTCGTAGTCGGTGACGCCGACGACGCCGCGTGCGGCGGCCCGATCGGCGGCCTCGCCCACCCATTCGTCGAGCACGTGGTCGGCGATGTCGTCGAGCTCGCGCACGAGCGCGAAGCAGTCGCCTTCACGGAGGATGCCGGACTGGCCGGCCGCCTCGAGCACGCCGTGCCGGCGTGCTGCGGCCGAGTTCACCCAGCAGGCGTGCAGGTCGGCCGAGACGAGCACGACGGGCACCTCGCCCGACACCGCGTCGAGGCGTTGGCGCGTCGGCGCATCGGCCCACAGCCCGTCGCGGTAGCCGAAGCCGATGACCTCGGTCGCACCGGCGTCGACGGAGGCCGCGACGAGCGCCGCGGCGCCCGCGGCCGAGTCGGCCGAGGCGAGGTCGAGCCGCCGCGACACCATGGCCCATTGCGAGGCATGCACGTGACGGTCGTGCAGCCCAGGAACGACGAATCGGCCGTCGAGCTCGACCCGACGAACGGCGACGCGCTCGGCCTGCGGCTCGATCGGGCCGCCTGACGGCCGGATCGACGAGACGCGTCCGTCGGCGACGTGCAGGTCGACGAGGCCGGCCCCGCCCGGCAGGCGCGCACCGGCGAGGAGCAGCGGCGCCGCGGCATCCGTCGGTCGCATTGTCATGCCTGGCACCTCGGGCACCAGTAGAGCTTGCGGGCGCCCATCTCCTCGAGCACGATGTTCGTTCCGCACACGCGGCACGGCTGCCCCTCGCGCTTGTAGACCCAGTGGCGGTCGTCGCGGCTGGCCATCGCGGCACGATAGGCCTCGGGGTCGAGGTCGTCCATGGTCATCATCTGCCCGGTCTCGACGCCGATCGCGAGCAGCTTCGCCCAGTCGCGCCAGAGGTCGCGCACGACCTCCTCGGGAACCAGCCGGCCCGGCGTGTGCGGGTTCAGCCGGGCACGGAACAGCAGTTCGGCGCGGTAGACGTTGCCGATGCCGGCGACGACGTTCTGGTCCATGAGGAGCAACCCGATGGGCGTCGGCTTGCGCCGCACGACGCTCGTGAAGCGCTCTTCGGAGGCGGGACCGGGATCGAGCAAGGGGTCGGGGCCGAGCTTCGCGACGATCGCCTCGACCTGCGCCGGGTCGAGCACCTCGCATGCGGTCGGGCCGCGCAGGTCGGCGCACACCGTCTCGGTGAGCAGCCGCACCCGCACCTGGCCGATCGGCTCCGGCGGGAACGTCTCGGGGCGCGCGCCCTCCTTCTCGGACTCGGACATGCGCAGGCGCGTGCGCCGCGGCGCGCCGATCGAGGTGATCGAGTTCTCTCCTGCCGAGTCGAGCACCACGGCGTCGGGATTCTCGGCGTCGAGGAAGGTGCCGCGCTGGTTGGTCTGGCCCATGCGGCCGTTCGCCGACGCGATCGTGGCGTCCATCAGGATGTCGCCCGCGAAGTCCCACGCGCCGTACATGCCGAGGTGCACCCTCAGCCACCGGTCTCCCTCGAACCCGAGGAACATCTGCTTGCCGACGGCCCGCGCATCGGTCACCCGGCGGCCGTCGAGGTCGGCCGCACCCTGCACGAACCGGCCCTGCGGGCTCGAGACGCGCACGACGTGCCCGACGAAGTTGCGCTCGAACTGCCGGGTGATGCGGTGGACGGAATGCCCCTCAGGCACGCGGCGCCTACGCCTCGGTCGCCGCCGGGCGGTCGACGCCCTTGCCCGCGATGTCGCCCGTGGTCTCGTACTCGGCGAGCTGCGCGATGCGGCGCACGTGGCGCTCATCGCCCGAGAACGGCTCCGCGATGAACGCGTCGATGTACCGGATCGCCTCTTCGACGGTGTGCTGGCGCGCACCGATCGAGATGACGTTCGCGTCGTTGTGCTGGCGCGCGAGGATCGCGGTGTCCATGCTCCACACGAGGGCCGCGCGCACGCCGACGACCTTGTTCGCGGCGATCTGCTCGCCGTTGCCCGAACCGCCGAAGACGATGCCGAGCGCGTGCACGCCCGCCGACTGGTCGGCGGCCACGGCGAGCGCTGCGTTGATGCAGAAGGCCGGGTAGTCGTCGAGGGCGTCGTACTCGGCGGGTCCGTGGTCGAGCACCTCGTGACCGGCGTTGGTCAGGTGGTCGACGAGCGTACGGCTGAACTCGAGGCCGGCGTGGTCGGTCGCGATATGGATGCGCATGCGTCGAGTCTAGGGATTCGGCGCCCACGTGAGCGCCCGCCCGTGCGGCTGCGCCCAGGCGACCTGCACGCCGTCGAGGGCGAGCACGAGGTCGCTGGGCTCGTTCGGCACCTCGTCGCGCAGGCGGATGCCGCGGAGGACCCGGCGGGCCTCCGCGGAGACCCAGTGCCCTGGCAGGTCACCCACCTGTCGCACGAAGCGATCACGACCCGGCTCGTCGAGGTACATGAGCACGGCCGTGTGGAACACGACGAGGGTCGCGTCGGCCGGGGCGGTTGCGGCGAGCGCCGCGAGCTGCTCGTTGAGGTCGCCGCTCACGAGGTGCGGCGGGTCGGCGGCGGCGATCGCGGCGGCGGCACTGAGCCGCGCCCGTCGGTCGTCGTGCTCGGGCCAGACGAGGGCGTCGAGCCACGCGACATCCGCTTCGGAACGCACGTCGAGCGGGTTCAGGTCGATGCCCGAACGCCAGACGATCTCGGGCATTCGGCTCGGCACGGGAACCGGGGTGCCGCCTCGCACCGTGCACTCGAGCTCCACGGCGCCGTCGCCTCTGCCCGGTCCGGGAATGGGATCGAGCCGCACCGAACCCCCGACGGCATGGCCCGTGTACCGGTACCCGTACCGGTCGGGGTACAGGCAGAGGCCGGCCGAGGCGCCCACCTCGAGCAGCGCGATCGGACCCTCGATGCCGGAGAGCACGGGCAGGAGCAGGGCGCAGCGCGCGGCCTCGTTGGTCTGCGTCGCATGCGAGAGGGCGACCTCGCGCACCGCGCTCCAGTGCTCGGCGAGCCAGGCGGCGAACGCCGGGTACGGGCCGGGTTCGGCACCGAGCAGGCGCGCGGCCGAGAACACCAGGTTGGGTTGGCGTTTGGGCGGGGGCAGTTCGTCGATCAGGGCCTGCACCGCGGCATCCGTCGCCACGCCGTCGGCCCATGCCTCGTACGTCGCCGACATGCCGCTCGCCTCCACGTCGGCGAAGGCGCGGTAGCGCTCGGCGGTCGAGGCCGTGGCGTCGGTGCTGGTGCTCATGGCGTCACGCTACTCCCGGTGCGGATGCCGCGGCGGGCCGCGGGTGCGCGCACGGTTGACCGGCACCGCGGCGAGCGCAACGCACACAGCCAACCGTCGGACGACACGCCGTAGAATCAGCGGATGCCCACCGCCGACCACGCCGACTCCAGCGCGCCCAAGATCGACGCCGCCGACCTCGAGGCGACGCTGCGCGTGCTGGCCTCGCTCAGCGAGCTCGACGAGACCGACCCCGACTTCGAGACGGTGCGTCACGCCACCGCGAAGATGTTCAAGTCGGTCAAGTCCGCCCGCAGGCTGGTCAAGCGCAAGGTGATCCAGGACGCCGATCGCGCGGTCATCGCGGCGACGGCGACGGGCGCGCCGACCCGCATCGACGACGAGACGCGCGGGGCCGACCTCGTGAGCGGCACCGACGCGCGCACCGCTGGTGAACTGCTCGTCGCCCGCCCCTGCTACATCTGCAAGCAGCGGTACACGCTCGTCGACGCGTTCTACCACCAGCTCTGCCCGACGTGCGCCGCCATGAGCCACGCCAAGCGCGACGCCCGCACCGACCTGACCGGCCGGCGCGCACTGCTCACGGGCGGCCGGGCGAAGATCGGCATGTACATCGCGCTGCGGCTGCTTCGCGACGGCGCGCACACCACGATCACGACCCGGTTCCCGCGCGATGCGGCTCGGCGCTTCGCCGCCATGCCCGACGCAGACCAGTGGCTGCACCGGCTCCGCATCGTCGGCATCGACCTGCGCGACCCGGCGCAGGTCATCGCGCTCGCCGACGACGTCGCCGCACAGGGCCCCCTCGACATCCTCATCAACAACGCCGCGCAGACCGTGCGCCGCTCCCCCGGCTCGTACTCGCCGCTCGTCGAGGCCGAGTCCTCGCCGCTGCCCGACGGCCCGATGCCCGAGCTCGTGAGCTTCGGCCACACGAACGACGCGCACCCGCTCGCGCTCGCCGACTCGGTGTCCAGCCACCCGGTGCTCTCGTCGGGACTGTTCGCCGGGACCATGACCGCCGACGACCTCACCGCGCTCGCCCTCGCACCAGGCTCGAGCTCGCTCGCCCGCCTCGCGGACCGCACCGCGATCGACGCGGGCGGCCTCGTGCCCGACCTCCACCACGAGAACAGCTGGAGCGCGGTCGTGCAGGACGTCGATCCGCTCGAGATGCTCGAGGTGCAGCTCTGCAACACGACGGCCCCGTTCATCCTCGTGAGCCGACTGCGGGCGTCGATGGCCGCATCCCCGGCGCGTCGCACGTACGTCGTCAACGTCTCGGCGATGGAGGGCGTGTTCAGCCGCGGCTACAAGGGCCCCGGACACCCGCACACGAACATGGCCAAGGCCGCGATGAACATGCTCACGCGCACGAGCGCGAAGGAGATGCTGGCCGACGGCATCCTCATGACGAGCGTCGACACCGGGTGGATCACCGACGAGCGCCCGCACCCGACCAAGGTGCGACTCGCCGAGGAGGGCTTCCACGCCCCGCTCGACCTCGTCGACGGCGCCGCCCGGGTCTACGACCCCATCGTGCGCGGCGAGGCCGGCGAAGACGTCACCGGCGTGTTCCTGAAGGACTACGCGCGCTCCGACTGGTGAGCCGACGCTCGGCGCTGCGGCGCGGCATCCGCTCGCTCGGGATGCCTCGCCCGGGGCGGCCTCGCTGCGGGCGAACACACCATGCCGGGGCCGGTGGCGAGGGCTAGGCTGGTTCGCGTTGCCCGCGGCCACGAGCCGCGCAGATATCCGCGAAGGAGCCCACGTGCCTGGAGAGAACCTCACCCGATCCGAAGCCGAGGAGCGCGCGGCGCTCGTCACGGTGCACGACTACGACGTCGTGCTCGATGTGACCACCGGCCCCGAGGTGTTCAAGACCACGACGACGGTGCGGTTCGACGCCACCGCGGGCGCCTCGACCTTCATCGACGCCATCACCGCCGCCGTGCACCGCGTCACGCTGAACGGCGTCGACCTCGACCCCGCACAGGTGAGCGACGGCGTGCGCATCCAGCTGTCGAACCTCGCCGCGCAGAACGAGCTCGTCGTCGAGGCCGACGGCACGTACATGAACACCGGTGAGGGCCTGCACCGCTTCGTCGACCCCGTCGACGGCGAGGTGTACCTCTACACCCAGTTCGAGGTGCCCGACTCGCGCCGCATGTTCGCCGTGTTCGAGCAGCCCGACCTGAAGGCGTCGTTCCGCTTCACGGTGACCGCGCCCGCGCACTGGGAGGTCGTGTCGAACTCGCCGACGCCCGAGCCCGCCGACGCGCACGAGGGTGCGAAGACCTGGGCGTTCGAGCCCACGCAGCGCATCTCGAGCTACATCACCGCGCTCATCGCCGGCCCGTACGCGGTCGTGCGCGACGAACTCACGAGCTCCGACGGCCGGGTGATCCCGCTCGGCGTGTTCAGCCGCAAGAGCCTCTCCCAGTACCTCGACGCCGACTACGTGTTCCAGAAGACCAAGCAGGGCTTCGAATACTTCGAGGCGAAGTTCGGCGTGCCTTACCCGTTCCCCAAGTACGACCAGCTCTTCGTGCCCGAGTACAACGCCGGCGCCATGGAGAACGCGGGCGCCGTCACCTTCACCGAGGCGTACGTGTTCCGCTCGAAGGTGACCGACGCGATCCGCGAACGTCGTGTCGTCACGATCCTGCACGAACTCGCACACATGTGGTTCGGCGACCTCGTCACCATGAAGTGGTGGAACGACCTGTGGCTGAACGAGTCGTTCGCCGAATGGGCGTCGACCATCGCGACCGCAGAGGCCACCGAGTGGACCGAGGCGTGGACCACCTTCAACTCCATGGAGAAGAGCTGGGCCTACCGCCAGGACCAGCTGCCCTCGACGCACCCGATCGTCGCGACGATCAACGACCTCGAAGACGTGCTCGTCAACTTCGACGGCATCACGTACGCCAAGGGCGGCTCGGTGCTGAAGCAGCTCGTCGCCTGGGTCGGCATCGACGCGTTCTTCGCGGGCGTCTCGGCCTACTTCCAGAAGCACCAGTGGGGCAACACAACCCTCGCCGACCTGCTCGTCGAGCTCGAGGCCGCGAGCGGCCGCGACCTGACCGAGTGGTCCGAGCTCTGGCTCGAGACCTCTGGCGTCAACACGCTGCGCCCCGAGATCGAGACCGACGCCGAGGGCCGGATCACCGCGTTCACGGTGCTGCAGTCGGCGCCAGCCGACTACCCCACGATCCGCCCGCACCGCCTCGCGATCGGCTTCTACAACCTCGTCGACGGCAAGCTCGTGCGCGACCACCGCGTCGAGCTCGACGTCGACGGCGAGCGCACCGAGGTCGCCGAGCTCGTCGGCCTCGCGCGCCCCGCGCTCGTGCTGCTGAACGACGACGACCTCGCCTACGCGAAGATCCGCCTCGACGACGCCTCGCACGGCGTCGCGCTCGCCAACCTCAGCGAGATCGAGGACCCGCTGGCCCGCGCCCTCGTCTGGAGCTCGGTGTGGGACGCCACGCGCGACGGCGAGACGCGCGCGAGCGACTACCTCGCCCTCGTGCTCGGCAACATCGCGAGCGAGACCGAGTCGACCACCCTGCGCATCGTGCTCGCCAACGCGGCGCTCGCCGCGGGCGCCTACACCGAGCCGTCCCGCCAGGCCGACGCCCTCCGCGCGGTCGCCGACGGATTCTGGCGCCTCGCGCAGGAGGCCGAGGCCGGCAGCGACGCCCAGTTCCAGTTCGTGACGAACTTCGCGGGCCTGGCCGAGCACGGCTCGCACGTCGACGACCTCGCCGGGCTCTTCGCGGGCACCGTGCGACTCGACGGCCTCGAGATCGACGCCGACCTCGGCTGGCGCCTGCTCATCGCCCTCGTCGCGTCGGGGCGCGCCGGCGACGCCGAGATCGACGCGCGACTCGCCGACGACAACACGGCCACCGGCCAGCAGTCGGCCGCCCACGCCCGTGCCGCGATCCAGACCGTCGAGGGCAAGGAGCGCGCCTGGGCCTCGCTCATCGACGTCGACACCGCGACGAACACGATCGTGCGCGAGTCGGCCGCCGGATTCGTGCGCACGACCGATCCGGCCCTGCTCGAGTCGTTCGTCGAGCGGTACTTCGCGATGCTCGAGCCCGTGTGGGAGTCCCGCAGCTACGCGATCGCCGAGAAGCTCGTCGACGGGCTGTACCCGTCGCCGCTCGCGAACCGGGGGCTCGCGGACGCGAGCCGTGCTTGGCTCGACGCGCACCCCGACGTGCCGGCCCTGCGCCGCCTCGTCATCGAGCGCCTCGCCGGCGTCGACCGCGCCCTCGTGGCGCAGGAGCGCGACGCGCAGCAGGCCTGACAGCCGATCCGGGGCGGGTCGAGGTGGTACCGCGGTACCACCTCGACCCGCCCCGGACCATTCGCGAGGCGGATGTGCGGCCCGCCGCCGATCCGTAGCGTTGCAGGCATGATCACGGCAGAAGGGCTCGTCAAGCGCTACGGCGCGAAGACGGCCGTCAACGACATCAGTTTCACCGTCCGGCCAGGACAGGTCACCGGATTCCTCGGGCCCAACGGCGCCGGCAAGTCGACCACGATGCGCATGATCGTCGGGCTCGACCGACCGAGTGCCGGCGGCGTGACCGTCAACGGCAAGCCGTACGCGGCGCATCGAGCCCCGCTCCACGAGGTGGGCGCACTGCTCGACGCGAAGGCCGTGCACACCGGCCGCAGCGCCTACAACCACCTGCTCGCGATGGCGGCCACGCACGGCATCGGCGCGAGCCGGGTGCGCGAGGTCATCGAGCTCACCGGCCTCGAATCCGTCGCCCGCAAACGCGTCGGCGGATTCTCGCTCGGCATGGGCCAGCGACTCGGCATCGCCGCCGCGATGCTCGGAGACCCGGCGACGCTCATCCTCGACGAACCGGTCAACGGCCTCGACCCCGAGGGCGTGCTGTGGGTGCGCCAGTTCGTGCGCCACCTCGCATCCGAGGGCCGCACGATCTTCCTCTCCTCGCACCTCATGAGCGAGATGGCGCTCACGGCCGACCACCTCATCGTGCTCGGACGCGGCGAGATCATCGCCGACGCACCGGTCGCCGACATCATCGCCGGCGGCACGCGAGCGCGGGTGCTCGTGCGCTCACCGCACGCCTCGCAGCTCGCCGAGCTGCTCGCCGCCCCCGAGATCGCAGTGATCCGCTCGGAGGCGGGCGTGCTCGAGGTGACCGGGCTCCCGGCATCCGGCATCGGCGATCTCGCCGCACAGCACGGACTCGCCATCCACGAACTCACCCCGCTCAGCGCGTCGCTCGAAGAGGCCTACATGGCCCTGACCTCCGACGCCGTCGAATACCGTACGGAGGCCGTCCGATGACCGCCATCACCGCGCAGCAGGCACACCCCTCGCAGCGCACCCGCCCCACCTCGCTGACCTTCGCCGGTGTGCTCCGCTCCGAGTGGATCAAGCTCCGCAGCCTCCGCTCCACCACGTGGTCGTACCTCATCGTGATCGCGATCTCCCTCGGCATGGCGCTCATCATGTCGCTGAGCATGGTCGGCGGCATGGGCGGCGGGCTCGACGTCGGCGCGGCACCGGCCGACCAGCAGGCGCAGCTCGTGCTGCAGGCCTCGGTGTTCGGCGTCTATTTCGGCCAGCTCGTCGCCGGCGTGCTCGGCGTGCTCGTGATCAGCGGCGAGTACACCACGGGCATGATCCGTTCGACACTCACGGCCGTGCCCAAGCGGCTCCCGGCGCTCGCGGCCAAGGCCGTCGTGCTGTTCGTCGCGACGTTCGTGGTCGGCCTCGTCGCCAACCTGCTGGCCTTCGCGGTCTCGTCGGCGGTGTTCGCCGGCAGCGACGTGTCCGCGAGCCTGACCGACCCGGCCGTGTTCCTGCCGCTGCTCGGCGGGGCGCTCTACCTCGCGCTCGTGTCGGTCTTCGCGCTGGGCGTGGGCACGATGCTCCGCAGCAGTGCAGGCGGCATCGCGGCAGTGCTCGGGCTCATCCTGCTGCTGCCGACGGTGCTCGCGATGATCCCCGCCGAGTGGGCCCAGGACCTGGTTCCGTACCTGCTCTCGAGCGCCGGCATGAACATGTTCACGTCGACGACCGCGGGCCCGTCCGGCGACGCCCTCGGCGTGTGGGTGAACCTGCTGATCGTGCTCGGCTGGGTCGCGGCATCCGTCGTCGGCGCCGCCGCGCTGCTGAAGCGACGGGACGCGTAGAGTCCCGTACATGTCGGACGCATCCTTCTCCCCCGGCTACCCGGCTTCGGTGGTCGGGGGAGAACTGCGTCTGCCCAAGCCGCCCGGGGTGGTGCGCCAGTTCTGGGCGCGGCATCCGTGGCTCACCGACTCGCTGATCGCGGCCCTCTACGTCGTGCCGACGTTCATCGGCTCGCTCGTGCTCGGGTTCGGCCCGACGCCGCCGCCGCTCTGGATCACGATCGCGCAGCTCGTCGCCATCGCGGTCGCCGGCGCCGCGATCCTGCTCTTTCGTCGGTGCCGCCCCTGGCTGCTCCTGGTGGTCTCGTGGAGCGTCTGCCTCGTGGTGTACCCGTTCGGGTCGACCGACGTGTTCCCCATGCTGCTCGGGCTCTACGCGCTGGCCGTCTACGGCTCCACCCGTTCCGCGTGGATCGGGTTCGGCGGTTCGGTCGTCGTGGCGACGGCGTCGTCGTACATCGCGGTCTGGGCGCACGCCGACGACACGGTCGCGCCGTTCGGCGCCGACGCACCCGCCTCCGCGACGCAGTTCACGGTGCTGCTGCTGATCGCGACGCTCATCGGAGTGACCGTCGGCAACCGCCGTCGCTATCTGAACGCCCTGATCGCGAGGGCACACGACCTCGCCCGCGAACGCGACCAGCAGGCGCGTCTCGCGACGGCGGTCGAACGATCGCGGATCGCCCGCGAGATGCACGACATCGTCTCGCACGGCCTCACGGTGATGGTGACCCTGGCCGACGGCTCCTCGGCGATCGCCGGCCGCGATCCCGATCGGGCCGCCGACGCGATGCGGCTCGTCGCCGAGACCGGTCGATCCGCCCTCGCCGACATGCGGCGCATGCTCGGGGTGCTCTCCGAGCCCGCCGTGACCTCCGAAGAACTGGCGCCCCAGCCGGGCGCTGCCGCGATCCCGGCGCTCGTCGAGCGCTTCCGTTCGGCCGGCCTCCCGGTGCAGCTGACCACCGCTGGTCCGCCGATCGAGGATCCCAACCTGCAGCTCACGGTCTATCGCATCGTGCAGGAGGGCCTCACGAACGCGCTCCGGTACGCCGCGACGGCGCATACGGTGGAGGTCCGCGTCGCGCACGTCGATGGCGTGGTGCACGTCGACGTCGTCGACGACGCGGCCGCCGCCTCGAACCCCGAGGTTGCGAGCGGCGGCCACGGCCTCGTCGGCATGCGCGAACGCGTGGCGCTGTACGGGGGCACACTCGAGGCCGGTCCCCGTTCCATCCGCGGCTGGCAGCTGCACGCCGAGCTCCGCTCCCGCGACGACGCCGAATCCGAGGAGGAACGCCCATGAGCACCGCCGGCCGGCCCATCCGAGTCGCCATCGCCGACGACCAGGCGCTCGTGCGCACCGGCCTCCGCATGGTGCTCGAGGCCGAACCCGATCTCGTCGTCGTCGGCGAGGCGAACGACGGCGGCAGCGCGATCGACCTGGTCGCCGCCCTCGACGTCGACGTCATGCTCATGGACGTGCGGATGCCGGGGGTCGACGGCATCGCGGCCACCGAGGCGATCGTGGCGGGCGGCCGACCCACCCGGGTGCTCGTGCTGACCACGTTCGACCTCGACGAGTACGCGTTCGCCGCGATCCGCGCCGGCGCGAGCGGATTCCTGCTGAAGGACTCGCGCCCGGTCGAGCTGGCGGGTGCGATCCGAACGGTGCACGCGGGCGAGGCCGCGCTCGCACCCCGTGTCACGCGCCGCATGATCGAGCTGTTCGGCGCCGAGCTGCCCCGCCCGGCGGCCGCCGAGGCGCCCGGGCTGTCGTCGCTGACCGCCCGCGAGCACGAGATCCTCATCGCCATCGCAGAGGGCCGGAGCAACACCGAGATCGCGGCCGACTTCGTGCTCTCGGAGTCGACCGTGAAGACGCACGTCGGACGCGTGCTCCTCAAGCTCGACGCCCGCGATCGCGTGCAGCTGGTGATCTACGCGTACGAGCACGGCCTGCTCCCCCGTGCCGGCTCGGCCTGACTCAGTAGGCTGGGCTGGCCCGTCAACGACCACTCGGAGGCCCTGCCCATGCCCGCTGCCGATCTCACCCGAATCGAAGCCGAGGAGCGCGCGGCGATCATCGCCGAGGTGTCGTACGAGGTCGAACTCGACCTCACCGGCGACGGCGAGGTCTTCGCGTCCACCACGGTCGTGCGCTTCGCCGCGGTCGCCGGCGCGGCGACGTTCATCGAGGCGACGACGCGCGAGGTGCACGAGATCACGCTGAACGGACGCACGATCGATCCGGCCGCGGCATCCGACGGCCGACGCGTCGCCCTCGACGGGCTCGAGGCTGCGAACGAGCTGCGCATCGTGAGCACGTGCGCGTACACGAACACGGGCGAGGGGCTGCACCGATTCATCGACCCCGTCGACGAGGCGGTGTATCTCTACACGGAATTCGCCGTGGCCGAGGCCAATCGCGTCTACGCGGTGTTCGACCAGCCCGATCTCAAGGCCGCCGTGCGGTTCACGATCACCGCCCCCGCGACCTGGGTCGTGCTGAGCAACGCACCCACGCCCGAACCGGTCGCGGTCGCACCGCACGCGAATGCGACGACGGATGCCGCGGCCTGGGCGTTCGAGACCGGGCCCGTGATCTCGAGCTACATCGTCGCGATCGTGGCGGGCGCCTACGCCGAATGGCACGGCACCGCCACGAGCACCGACGGCCGCGACATCCCCCTCGGACTCTTCACGCGCGCCTCGCTCGCGCAGTACGCCGAACCCGACGTGATGTTCGACACGGTGCAGGCGGGCCTCGCGTTCTACGAGCGCGCGTTCGGCGTGCCCTACCCGTTCGGCAAGTACGACCAGATCTTCGTGCCCGAGTACAACTGGGGCGCCATGGAGAACGTCGGAGCGGTGACGTTCAACGAGAACTACCTGTTCCGCTCGAGGGTCTCCGATGCGCGACGCGAGCAGCGCGCGATCGTCGTGCTGCACGAGCTCAGCCACATGTGGTTCGGCGACTCGGTCACGATGCGCTGGTGGAACGACCTGTGGCTGAACGAGTCGTTCGCGACCTGGGCGTCGACGCTCGCGACCTCGGAGGTCACCGAGTTCACGGGGGTCTGGGCGACCTTCGCGAGCGACGAGAAGACGTCGGCGGCCGAACAGGACCAGCTGCCGTCGACCCACCCCATCGTGGCGCCCATCGAGTCCCTCGCCGACGTCGAGGTGAACTTCGACGCGATCACCTACGACAAGGGTGCGTCGGTGCTGAAGCAACTCGTCGCCTGGGTCGGTCTCGAGGCATTCCAGCGCGGCGTCGGCGCCTACCTGCGGGCGCACGCCGGTGGCAATGCAACGCTGCGCGACCTGCTCGACGAGCTCGAACGCGCGAGCGGGCGCGACCTCGGCCGGTGGTCAGAACTGTGGCTCGAGACCGCGGGCGTCAACACGCTCCGCGCCGTGCTCGAGTCCGACGACGCCGGACTGATCACCTCGGCCGTGATCGAGCAGACCGCGGCCGCCGCACATCCGACCCTCCGCCCCCACCGCCTCGCGATCGGCTGCTACTCGGGCGACGCGGCCGACGACGGCTCGGGCTCCCTCGCGCGAACGCACCGCTTCGAGATCGACGTCGACGGCGCCTCGACCCCGGTGCCCGAACTCGTCGGCCTCGTTCGCCCCGACCTGCTGCTCGTGAACGACGAGGACCTGACCTACGCCAAGGTCCGACTCGACGACGACTCGTTCGCCACGGCCGTCGAACGCCTGAGCGACCTCGGCGACCCGGTCGCACGCGCCGTGATCCTCGGTTCGGCGTGGGACACCGTGCGCGACGCCGAGTTCGCCGCGACCGACTTCGTGCGCCTCGTGCTCGGCAGCGTCGGGCACGAGACCCAGTCCTCAGCACGAGGACTCGCGCTCGCCCGCCTCGACGCGGCGCTCTCGCGTTACCTCGCCGACGACCGCCGCGAACGCGTCGCGGCCGAGGCGGGCGACGCCGTGTGGGCGCTCGCCGAGCTCGCCGAACCCGCATCCGACGCGCAACTGCAGTTCGTCAAGGCCTTCACGCAACTCGCGAGCTCGGCGGCCCACGCCGACGTGCTCGGAAGCCTCCTCGACGGGTCGATCAAGCTCGACGGCCTCGACGTGGACCTCGACCTCCGCTGGGAGCTCGTGATCGCGCGCGCGACGCTCGTCGCGGCATCCGACGAGGTCATCGACGACGAGATCAACGCTGCGCTCGTGCTCGACGACACGGCCAAGGGACGACGACTGGCCGAGACGGCGCGAGCGGCTCGACCGGATCAGGCGGTGAAGGATGCCGCGTGGCAGCGCGTCGCGACCGACGCCGATCTCTCGAACGACCTCGCCAGGGCACTCGCCGACGGTTGGCGTCGCACGTCGACGCCGACGCTGCTCGCCTCGAGCATCGGCCCGTACTTCGCGATGCTGCAGGAGGTCTGGGCGACCCGGAGCTTCACCATGGCCTCGCTCGTCGTGAACCGGCTGTTCCCCGCACCGCTCGTCACCGAAGAGGTCGCCGATGCGGCCCGCACCTGGCTGGCGGCGAACCCCGCGCCCGCGCCGTTGCACCGCCTGGTCTCCGAGCAGCTCGACGAGCTCGAGCGAGCCCTGCGGGCCAGGGCGTGCGACGCGGAGGCGCTCGGCTGACTCCCGGATGACGCTGCGTAGACTCGTTCCGATGGTCGCCAACACCCTGCCCCGAACCCGGAACATCCGCCGAGCCGAGGCGAGCGCCTCATGAACGTCTGGACCGACTTCACGTCGTACTGGGCCGAGAACGGCGGCGACATCGTCGGCAAGTCCATCCGGATCGTGGTGATCATCGCCGTCGCGCTCCTCATCCGCTGGATCCTGCACTTCGTCATCGAGCGCGTCGTCGGCCAGATCGTCTCGGGCGTCAAGCGCAAGCAGGACGTCACCGACACGCAGGCGCTGCAGGCCTCGCCGCTCGCGGCGGTCCGCGTCGTGCAGCGCACCCGCACACTCGGGTCGGTGTTCACGAACGTCGTCAACGTGACGCTGTTCATCATCGTGACGCTCATGATCGTGAGCACCATCGACCAGGGCATCCTCGGGTCGTTCGCCCTGCTCTCCGCCGCGATCGGCGCCGGCCTCGGTTTCGGCGCCCAGAACATCGTGAAAGACGTGCTGAACGGATTGTTCATGGTCGTCGAGGACCAGGTCGGCGTCGGCGACGTCGTCGATCTCGGGCCTGCGACCGGCATCGTCGAAGAGGTGCAGATCCGCATCACGAAGGTGCGCGACGTCAACGGCACCCTCTGGTTCGTGCGCAACGGCGAGATCCTCCGCGTCGGAAACATGTCCCAGGGCTGGGCCCGCGTGATCGTCGACCTCGCCGTGCCGTACGAGGCCGACGTCGACGAGGTCGAGACCGAACTCCTGAAGGCCGCGAACGAGTTCGCGCAGTCGAGCAAGTGGCGCGCCCGCATCCTCGAACGCCCCGAAATCTGGGGGCTCGAGTCGATCTCCGACGATGCCATGGTGCTCAGGGTCGTCGTGAAGGTGCGCACCTCGTCGAAGGACGACGTCGCCCGTGAACTGCGGGTGCGGCTCAAGCGCACCGTCGACGGCATGGGGCTCAGGCTGCCGAGCCTCAGCTCGGTCGTGCTCACCGGGTTCGACGGCGCGACTCGCGTCAAGGGCGCGAAGCCGCCGAAGACCTCGCCGAACGCCGTGCTCACGAACGAGGCGGTCAAGGCCTCGACCGCGAAGGCCAAGCGGGCGCAGCGCGCGAAGGGCGCGCCGAAGCCCCCGGCCACGCCACCCGCCGAACCGCCGACGACCCCCGGAGCCCCATCGTGACCGACGAGCGCCTGCCACCGACATCCGTCCCCGTCACCGCCGTGCCTCCGGCCTCGGTGCCGCTCCGGGGCAGCGAGCACGGCTCGGCGCTGGGCGCCTCGTTCTACGAGACGGTCGGCGGCAGACCGACGTTCGAACGACTCGTGCACGAGTTCTACCGAGGCGTCGCCGACGACCCCGTACTGCGCCCGATGTACCCCGAGGAGGATCTCGGCCCGGCCGAGGAGCGGCTGCTGCTCTTCCTCGAGCAGTACTGGGGCGGCCCCGGCACCTACAGCGAGCAGCGCGGACACCCGCGCCTGCGCATGCGGCACGCGGGCTTCAAGGTGAACCCCGATGCACGCGACCGTTGGCTGGCGCACATGCGCACCGCGGTCGACGCGCTCGAACTGCCGCCGCTCGCCGAGGAGACTCTGTGGGATTATCTTCAGCGTGCGGCGTTCGCGATGGTGAACACGTTCGAGGAGTGACCCGACCCTCGTGCGCCCGAGCCGCACGCGAGTGAGACGAAGGAGTCCCCCAGTGCCCGCAACCCCCGCCGCGCGACCAGAACCCGCTGGCCGCCCCGAACCCGCCGCGATCGTCGTCGGAGCAGGCCTGTCCGGCCTCGTCGCCGCCGCTGAACTCGTCGATGCGGGAAAGCGCGTGCTCATCGTCGACCAGGAGCCCGAAGCCAGCCTCGGGGGGCAGGCGCACTGGTCGTTCGGCGGCCTGTTCCTCATCGACTCCCCCGAGCAGCGGCGCATGGGCGTGAAGGACTCGCTCGACCTCGCGCGACAGGACTGGGACGGCACGGCGGGCTTCGACCGCGACGAGGACGAGTGGGGTCGCAAGTGGGCCGACGCGTACCTCGACTTCGCGGCCGGTGAGAAGCGCGCGTGGCTGCACCAGAAGGGCGTGCGGTTCTTCCCCATCGTCGGCTGGGCCGAACGCGGCGGGTACAACGCCATCGGCCACGGCAACTCCGTGCCCCGCTTCCACATCACGTGGGGCACCGGCCCCGGCGTGCTCGCGCCGTTCATCGCCCGCGTCAAGGCGGGCGAGGCGGCGGGCCTCGTCGAGTTCAGGCACCGGCATCGCGTCGACGAGTTGATCGTCGAGTCCGGCGCGGTCGTCGGGGTGCGGGGTGCGGTCCTGGCTCCCGATGCCGCCGGGCGCGGCGAGTCGAGCAACCGCGACGTCGTCGGCGACTTCGAACTGCGCGCGCCCGCGGTGATCGTCGCGTCGGGCGGCATCGGCGGCAACCACGATCTGGTGCGCGAGGCGTGGCCCGAGCGGCTCGGCACCCCGCCCGAGCACATGCTCTCGGGCGTGCCGGCGCACGTCGACGGGCGCATGCTCGGCATCTCCGAGCAGGCCGGCGCACGTCTCGTGAACGGCGACCGCATGTGGCACTACACCGAGGGCATCACGAACTGGGATCCGATCTGGCCCATGCACGGCATCCGCATCCTGCCCGGGCCGTCGTCGCTCTGGTTCGACGCGACGGGCAAGCGGATGCCGGTGCCGCTGTTCCCCGGATTCGACACCCTCGGCACGCTCGAGCACATCCAGACCACCGGACACGAGCACACGTGGTTCGTGCTCACGCAGAAGATCATCGAGAAGGAGTTCGCCCTCTCGGGCAGCGAGCAGAACCCGGACCTCACGGGCAAAGACCTGAAGCTGCTCGCCCAACGCGTCGGCTCGGGCGCGACCGGCCCGGTCGAGGCGTTCAAGGAGCACGGCGTCGACTTCGTGGTCGCCGACACGCTCGACGAACTGCTCGAGGGCATGCGAGCCCTCTCCCCCGAGGTCGACCTCGACACGGCGAACATCGAGCGCGAGGTCGTGGCGCGCGACCGCGAGGTCGACAACGAGTTCTCGAAGGACCTGCAACTGACGGCCGTCCGCGGCGCCCGCAAGTACCGCGGCGACAAGCTCATCCGCGTGGCGACGCCGCACCGCATCCTCGACCCGAAGGCCGGGCCGCTGATCGCGGTGAAGCTGCACATCCTCACGCGGAAGAGCCTCGGCGGCATCCAGACGAACCTCGACGCGCAGGCGCTCGACGCGACGGGTGCACCCGTGCCCGGCCTCTACGCGGTCGGCGAGGCCGCGGGCTTCGGCGGCGGCGGCGTGCACGGTTATCGTGCGCTCGAGGGCACCTTCCTCGGCGGATGCCTCTTCACCGGGCGCACCGCCGGGCGCGCGGTCGCCAGGGGCTGATCCGGCTCCGTCGGCCGCTCCGCTCCCGGGCGGATCGGCCGACGGCCGCGACTCGCGCTATGCCTTGAGGGTCCAGGGCTTGCGGCGCACGAGCACGTGCCCGCGCCGCGAACTGAGACGGGTCCACGGACCCGTCTCGAACAGGCGCACCTCGTCTTCGCCGAGGAATCCGAGGCTGAAGGCCGCGAACGCCGCGCCGGTCGGGAGATACTCGACCCCGTCGACGCCGCGCCCCCAGACCTCGGAGCGCACGCGTTGCACGAGCTGCTCACCGGTGCCGGCCGGGATCGCTGCGGCGACCTCGTCGATCCCGGCACGGGCCGCGGATTCGAGGGTCGCGGCATCCGTCTCACCGAGCGCTCGCCAGCCGCCTCTGGGAGGGGAGATGCCCGCCCAGGTGACGGTGTTGACCTCGGGCGGGCGCGACATGGTGACCGGGCGCGACTCGTCGTCTTCGCCGAGTTCGCCGCGGGCCCGCACGATGCGGTCGACGAGGGAGCGCATCGGCACGACCGAGTCGAAGTCCTCGGTGTCGACGAGTGAGAACGTGCGGAGGCCGAGCACCGTCGGGCTCTCGTCGAGGATGCCGCGCGGGTACAGGATCGCCGTGTAGACCGCGAGGATTCCGGAGCCGGCGATGAGTCGTACCGACCCGTCTTCGACCCGGCCCGCGCGTTGCAGGTAGGTGTGCAGGTCGCCGAGCGAGAGGCTGTCGGCAAGCGTGAATTGAGAGACCATCTGCTGTCTAAACTACCAATTGCGCGCCCGCGTTCGGTCTCATTCCGCCCGACGGATGCCGCAGCCACCGTTGGAGCGATATCGGAGACCCCATGAACGGACCCATCGACGGCCTGCTGAGCACGCTCCGCCTGACGAACACCGGCGCGCGCACGACGGAGGACATCTTCACCGGACCGTCGCAGTGGATGCCGCTCGGCCGGGTCTTCGGCGGTCAGGTGCTCGCGCAGTCCCTCATCGCCGCGATGCACACCGTCGACGAAGCCCGCGTGCTGCACTCGATGCACGGGTACTTCCTGCGGCCTGGCGACGTCGACCACCCGATCACGTTCTCGGTCGATCGCCTGCACGACGGCCGGTCGTTCTCGACGCGGCGCACCCACGCGTTCCAGAAGGGCGAGCCGATCCTCTCGCTCATCGCGTCGTTCCAGACCGAAGACGAGGGCGTCGAGCACCAGGTCGACATGCCGACCGACCTGCCCGACCCGGAGTCGCTCCCCTCGACCGCCGATCTCATCGGTCACCTCGACAACGCCATGGCCCAATTCTGGTCGTCGGAGCGCGCCTTCGATGTCCGCCACATCCCTTCCCCGATCTACCTCGGCGTCGAGGGCGAGCGGGTGCCGCGGCAGGCCGTCTGGATGAAGGCGGTCGGCCGACTGCCCGACGACCCGAAGCAGCACCGCGCGGCGCTCGCCTACGCGAGCGACTACTCGATCCTCGAGCCCGTGCTGCGCGCCCACGGCCTGCCCTGGGCCACACCCGGGCTCCGCGTCGCGAGCCTCGACCACGCCATGTGGTGGCACCGCGACGCCCGCGTCGACGAGTGGCTGCTCTACGTGCAGGAGTCGCCGTCGGCGCAGGGCGGTCGGGGTCTCTCGATCGGCCGCATCTACACGCGCGAAGGGGTGCTCGTCGCGAGCGTGGCGCAAGAGGGCATGGTGCGGGCGCCCGGCGGGCACTGATCGCCCGACTGCGGCGGCCGACATCCGATCGACACCGCCCACTTGCGATCGTCAAGGCCCTCATCCGAGCGTCTGCCGTCGTGCCCGATGGAGTGCGCGGCGAGGCTCGCTTCCCGCGGGGTTCCGTTCCACAATGGCTGGAGCGCGAAGTCGCGCGACGTGGAGCGAACGAGGAGCCCTCATGGCGGATGTCACCGAACCGACCCGACGCACGATTCTCACCCTCGGAGCGACGGGGGCCTTCGGCGGCGCACTCGTGCTCGCCGGCTGCGCGCCCGCGTCGCCACCCGCCTCGAGCGCGAAGCCGTCCGCGTCGACGCCGACGACGCCCGAGGTGACGAACGAGCCGCCCGCCGAGTCCGCCGGGCCGGATCAACCGGCGACGGGCGCCGACATCGGAGCCCTTTCCGATGTGCCGGTCGGCGGGAGCCTCGCCGCCACGCTCGACGGCGCGCCCGTGCTGCTCGCGCAGCCGACGGCCGGCGCGGTGGTGTGCTTCAGCGCGATCTGCACGCATCAGGGCTGTCCGGTGAACGCCGCCGGCGCCGAGTTCGACTGCCCATGCCACGGCTCGCGCTTCGATGCGGCCACCGGAGACGTGATCCGGGGTCCCGCGATCGACCCGCTGACGCCCATCGCGGTCTCCGTCTCGGGTGACCGCATCGTCGCCGCGTCCTGAAGATGGGCGACCTCGAGTACGTCTTCCAAGGACTGCCGCTGCACGTGCTGCTCGTGCACGTGGTCGTGATCGCCGTCCCGGCGGTGGCAGTGCTGCTCGTGGTGCTCGCGGCGTGGCCCGGTGCTCGCCGCGTGCTGTGGATCCCGGCGCTCATCGCCGCCGTGCTGCTCGTGCCGCTCGGCCTCGTGACCGTCGCCGCAGGCGAGTGGTTGCAGGCTCGCGTGCCCGCGGCGCCGCTCATCGAGGCGCACACGGGTCAGGGCGAGGACATCGTGCCGTGGCTGTACGCGGTGCTGGGTGTGGCCGTGCTCGTCTCCGCGTGGCAGGTCGTCACGGTCGTGCGCGGACGCCGCGCACGGCGACGGCTCGACGCGTCAGCCGACGGGTCGATGACGGTTCCGGATGCCGCGGCGGGCGTGAACCGCACGGTGCGCGTCGTCGTGGCGATCGTGCTGACCGTGGTGGCGATCATCGTCGCGGTCGGCGCGATCTGGACGGTCGTCCGCATCGGCGAGTCCGGCAGTCGGGCCGTCTGGGAGGGGTCGTACAGCGACACGCCGCTCGAACGCTGACGGCGGCGCGCAGGGTACGACTCAGCACAGAGGCACGATCAGCGTCTGCGGGGCGACCCGCCGAGGGAGGATCAGCGGCGGCGGAACGAGATCGGCGCCTCGAGGTACGGCGTCCACGCGTCGCGCTCGACCGCGGTGATGCGCCGCGGACGCTCGGTCGCGGCGTCGACCAGCACGATCGTGGTCGCGGCCCGCGTGTACAGCACGCGCGGTTCGACGCCGACCGGCGAGAACACCTCGTAGCAGACCTCGAGGCTCGCACCGCCGAGGTTGCCGATCCACAGCTCGATGTCGAGCGGCAGCCGCTGGTACGGGATCGGTGCGAGGTACTCGACCTCCTGCCGCGCGATGAGCGAGAGCGTGCTCGACCCGGGCGTCGCGTCGATCACGGCCGTCGACGCGCCGACGGCGTGTTCGGCGGTGCCGTCGTCGTTCACCCAGAACGCCTGGATGCGGGCCTCCTCGAGGAGGCCCAGCATCCGGGCGTTGTTGACGTGCCCGTAGGCGTCGAGATCGCCCCAACGCAACGGGGTGGGCACGTGCAGGCGCATGATCAGTCGCGCGTGAGTTTGCGGTACGCCGAGCGGTGCGGCTTCGCGGCGTCGGGGCCGAGGCGTTCGACCTTGTTGGCCTCGTACGACTCGAAGTTGCCCTCGAACCAGTGCCAGTAGGACGGATTCTCCTCGGTGCCCTCGTAGGCGAGGATGTGGGTCGCGATGCGGTCGAGGAACCACCGGTCGTGGGTGATGACCACGGCGCAACCGGGGAACTCGAGCAGCGCATTCTCGAGGCTCGACAGGGTCTCGACGTCGAGGTCGTTGGTCGGTTCGTCGAGGAGGAGCAGGTTGCCGCCCTGCTTGAGCGTGAGTGCCAGGTTCAGGCGGTTGCGCTCACCGCCCGAGAGGATGCCGGCGCGCTTCTGCTGATCGGGGCCCTTGAAGCCGAACGTCGACACGTAGGCGCGGCTCGGGACCTCGGTCTTGCCGACCTGGATGTAGTCGAGCCCGTCGGACACGACCTCCCACAGCGTCTTGTTCGGATCGATACCGCCGCGCGACTGGTCGACGTACGAGATCTTGACCGTCTCGCCGAGTTTGACGTTGCCGTCGTCGCTCGGCTCGAGGCCGACGATCGTCTTGAAGAGCGTGGTCTTGCCGACGCCGTTGGGGCCGATGATGCCGACGATGCCGTTGCGCGGAAGCGAGAAGCTGAGGCCCTCGATGAGCGTGCGGTCGCCGAAGCCCTTCTTCAGGTTCTTGACCTCGAGCACGATGTCGCCGAGACGCGGACCCGCGGGGATCTGGATCTCCTCGAAGTCGAGCTTCCTGGTGCGCTCGGCCTCGGTCGCCATCTCTTCGTATCGAGCCAGACGGGCCTTGGACTTCGCCTGACGGCCCTTGGCGTTCGAGCGGACCCAGTCGAGCTCTTCTGCGAGGCGCTTGGCGAGCTTGGCGTCCTTCTTGCCCTGGACCGAGAGTCGCTCCTGCTTCTTCTCGAGGTAGGTCGAGTAGTTGCCCTCGTAGGGGTAGAGGCGACCGCGGTCGACCTCGCAGATCCACTCGGCGACGTGGTCGAGGAAGTACCGGTCGTGGGTGACGGCGAGCACGGCGCCGGGGTACTTGGCGAGGTGCTGCTCGAGCCAGAGCACGCTCTCGGCGTCGAGGTGGTTGGTCGGCTCGTCGAGCAGCAGCAGGTCGGGCTTCTGCAGCAGCAGCTTGCAGAGCGCGACGCGGCGCTTCTCACCGCCCGAGAGCACCGAGATCTGCTCGTCGCCCGGGGGGCAGCGCAGGGCGTCCATCGCCTGCTCGAGCTGGGAGTCGAGGTCCCACGCGTCGGCGGCGTCGATGGCCTCCTGCAGCGTGCCCATCTCGGCGAGGAGCGCGTCGAAGTCGGCGTCGGGCTCGGCCATCGCGAGCGAGATCGCGTTGAAGCGGTCGATCTTCGCCTTGATCTCGCCGACGCCCTCCTGCACGTTCTCGAGCACCGTCTTGGTCTCGTCGAGCACGGGCTCCTGCATCAGGATCCCGACCGAGTAGCCGGGCGTGAGCTTCGCCTCGCCGTTGGAGGGCTGGTCGAGTCCGGCCATGATCTTGAGGATCGTGGACTTACCGGCACCGTTCGGGCCGACGACGCCGATCTTGGCCCCTGGGAGGAACGCCATCGTCACGTCGTCGAGAATGACCTTGTCGCCGACCGCCTTGCGGGCGCGCACCATCGAGTAAATGTAATCCGCCATGTCGCCTACCAGTCTATGGGTCGTGTCTGCCCGATCAGACATCCGCCGGTTCCGAGCGCAGCCTGCACGACGCCGTGGTACCCGCCCGACTTCGGTCCGTACTGGCCGACGAGGCATCCGTCGTTGAACAGCACCGAGAACTGCACCGAGTCGGCCGGCTCGCCGAGCGAGGTCTGATCGGACGTGACCTGCATCGCCGCGCGATCGAACCCGGCGGCGACGAGCGCGTCGATGAAGTCACGACCCCCGGCAGCGGCGTTCGCGGCGACGACCTGCTGGTTGACCTGGTCGAAGAACGGAAGGTTGTCGGCGGCCGGCAGGTCGGGGTGCAGGCCGACCGGTGCCGCGGTCGCCGCGTCAGTGGGCCGCGGGCGCGAGTCCGACGGGCTCGCCGACGGCGTCGGAGACGGCGTGCCCGTGCACCCGGTCAGCACGGCGACGAACAACGCGGCCCCGGCGATCGCCAGGGCCGCGGAAGCGCTGTGCCGTGCCATCGGTCCCCCATCGGGATGCCCTCGGATGCATCCGAAGGCGAGTCTAGGCGCTGCCGCCCGTTCGACGCCGGTCAGAACGGGAGCGCCAGGGCCCGATCGTCGACCGACGCGTCGCGGTCGCCGTCGGTCTCCGCGTCGGCGCGCTCGGCCTCCCGCTCGGAGGCGAAGGCGGCCGCTGCCCGCTCGTCGGCATCGCCCGCGGCGTCGACGGGGTCGGCCGGCCAACCTTCGGCGACGGTCGGGGAGGCGGCCGCCGCGGCATCCGGCCCGCCCGAAGCGCCCGCAGCGCGCGTCTTGGAGAGCGACGTGGTGCCCCAGGTCAGGTCGTGCCCGACCGCTTCGGCGTCGATCTCGATCGCCGTGCCGGACTTCTCGCCGCTCTCCCACGAGCGGAGCCGCAAGCGGCCGTGCACGACGACGCGGTCGCCGCGGCGGATCGAGGACGAGGCGTTCTTCGCGAGCTGGCGGAAGGTCGAGACGGTGTACCAGTTGGTCTCGCCGTCCTCCCAGGCGCCCTTCACCCGGTCGAAGATGCGACGCGTCGAGGCGAGGCGGAAGGAGGTGATCGTGAGGCCCTGCGCGGTGGTGTGCACGCGCGGGTCGCTGCCCACGGCGCCGATCACGGTGATGTTGTCGGTCATGTCTGCTCCAATTCGGTGGTGCGGGTGTCGGTGGCACGGTGGTGGCGCGAGGGGTCGAGCGTGCCGGCCGGGCCGGGCCGCGGCATCCGGCTGCCTCGTGCCGATTCAGGACCGGATGCCGCGTGGCCCAACCCTCGCCGAATCGCCCCCGCGCACGGTCGGCTCGACGCCGAACGGTGTACTTCCGCAGGATCCATGACGTCGGGGAGGAGGAGTCGTCGGGGGCCCGAATAGAGTCGAGGCATGACCTATCTGGCAGCACCGACGCGCTACGACGCCATGCAGTACAACCGAATCGGCCGCAGCGGGCTGAAGCTGCCCGCGCTCTCGCTGGGCCTCTGGCACAACTTCGGCCACGACCGCCCGCTCGACACGCAGCGTGCGATCGTGCGCCGCGCGTTCGACCTCGGCATCACCCACTTCGACCTCGCGAACAACTACGGCCCGCCGTACGGCAGCGCCGAGGAGAACTTCGGCCGCATCCTCGCTACCGACCTCGCGCCCTACCGCGACGAGATCATCGTGTCGTCGAAGGCCGGCTACGACATGTGGCCCGGGCCCTACGGCGACCACGGCTCGCGCAAGTACCTGCTCGCGTCGCTCGACCAGAGCCTCGGCCGCCTCGGGCTCGAGTACGTCGACATCTTCTACTCGCACCGCCCCGACCCCGAGACGCCGATCGAGGAGACCATGGGCGCACTCGTCAGCGCCGTCCGGCAGGGCAAGGCGCTCTACGTCGGCATCTCGAATTACTCGCCCGAGGAGACGGCCGCCGCGGCCGCCGCGCTGGCGGCGGAGAACGTTCCGTTGCTGATCCACCAGCCGCGCTACTCGATGTTCGACCGCCACATCGAAGACGGACTCTTCCCCGTCCTCGAAGAGGTGGGCGCGGCCAGCATCGTCTTCTCGCCGCTCGCGCAGGGCCTGCTGACCGACCGCTACCTCTCGGGCGACGTGCCCGCGGATTCTCGCGCCGCGACCAGCCGGTTCCTCTCCCCCGACCGCATCAGCGCCGAATACCTCGAGCGCGTGCGGGGCCTGGCCGAGATCGCCGACGAGCGCGGGCAGAGCATCGCGCAGCTCGCGCTCTCGTGGGTGCTGCGGCAGCCGCTCGTCGCGAGCGCGCTGATCGGCGCGTCCAGCGTCGCCCAGCTCGAGCAGAACGTCGCGACCCTCGAGGCACCCGCACTCACCGAAGACGAGATCGCCCGTATCGAACCGTTCGCGGCGCACGGCACCCAGCTGGGCTGAGCGAACCGCGCGTCGATGGTGCGTCCGCGGAGAACTCGCGGGCGCACCATCGGGCGCGCCGACGGCGATGACGGGCGGATGCCGCGGCAGCCGTTAGCCTCTGCACATGCAGTGGTGGAACGATCTCATCTCATGGCTCACCTCGAGCGAGGCGGAGTCGACCGTCTTCACGGCCGCCGTGCTGGTCTTCGCGGTCGTGGTCACGGCGTTGCTCAGCGCGTGGATCGCGACGAGCGCCGTGAAGCGGCTCGTCGCGCAGCGCGACCGCGAACTCAAGACCGCGGCCATCGCCGCGCTCGTCGACGCGGCGACCGAGGCCTCCGTCTGGAACTCGCTCACGCCGCAGGAACAGGTGCTCGCCGATCGCACCGTCGGTCAGGCCGACATCCATGTGCGTCTCCTGCCGATCCGTGGTTCGGATGTCGCGGCGAACTGGGCTGCGCACCAGCTCCACGAGCTGAAGCGCGCCTCGGCGACGTTCGGCTACCAGCTCGACCCGGCGGTCGCCGAGTTCCGCGATCGGCTGCTCGACTGGCAGCGGCACCCCTCTCGGGCGCGCAAGCAGTTCCAGAACGACCTCGTGCGCTGGCGTGCACAGCGTCAGGAGCCTGAACAGACCGCGCTCGACGAACAGGACACCTGGGTCGCCGAGCAGCACCACGAGCGGTACCGTTCGGCCACCGAGATCTCGTCGCCGACCGAACCGGTGAGCGACACGGCCCCGACCCCGACCCAGACGGCCTCGCAGCCCTCGACGCCGTCGCTCGACGACGCGCGCGCCTGAGCGCGAACGAACCAGCTCGGCCGAGGCCCCACCCGATCCGGGTGGGGCCTCGGCCATGTCCGGCGCCGCGGAGCTCCGCGCCCGGGTGACGCGACGCTGGAGCGCGTCAGCGCCACCACTCGTCGAACATCGACACGGGCACCGTGCGCTTGTGCCGGGTCTGCAGGTAGCGGGTCTCGATGCGCTCGGCGACCCCCGCGTCGATCTGCTCGCCCTCGAGGAACGCATCGATGTCGGCGTACTCGAGGCCGAGGTTCGCCTCGTCGGCCTGCCCCGGATCCCCGTCGAGCAGGTCGGCCGTCGGGGTCTTGAGGTACAGCCGGTCGGGTGCCCCGAGGTACTGAAGCAACGCCCGACCCTGACGCTTCGTCAGGCCGGTGAGCGGCAGCACGTCGGCCCCGCCGTCGCCGAACTTCGTGAAGAAGCCGGTCACGGCCTCGGCCGCGTGGTCGGTGCCGACCACGAGCAGTCCTCCTTCACCCGCCAGGGCGTACTGCGCGACCATGCGGAGGCGCGCCTTGACGTTGCCCTTGCCGAAGTCGCTGATCGGCGTGCCGGTGGCATCCGCGAAGTCCGCTGCGAGCCCGTCGACGCCCTGCCGGATGTTGAAGGTCACCGTCTCCTGAGGCTCGATGAACTCGAGCGCGAGCGCGGCATCCGCCTCGTCGTGCTGCACGCCGTAGGGAAGTCGCACCGCGACGAACCTGGACGGCAGCCCCTCGGCCACGAGCTCGTCGACCGCGATGCGGCAGAGGCGACCGGCGAGCGAGGAGTCCTGGCCACCCGAGATGCCGAGCACGAGCCCGGAGGCGCCCGTCGTGCGCAGGTAGTCCTTGAGGAACTCGACCCGTTCGCGCACCTCCTCGGCGGGCTCGACGGTCGGCTTGACGTTGAGTTCGGCGATGATGTCCGCCTGAAGGTCTCGCATGCCACGACGATACCGCCGGCGTGTTTCGACGGCGCTACGACTCGACTGCGAGCCGGCCGCAGCGCGGGTCCCGTGCGGGCCTGCACTCGTTGGATAGCATCGGCGGAGTGCGCGCGGCAGCACGGCCCGCACGCGCGAGGAGGGTGACATGGAGATCTCGATCGGCACCATGGTGCTCATTCCGCTGATCGCGGTGGCGGCCCCGCTGCTCGTGCGGGCCGTCGGCATCTGGGTCGCCGTGCCGCTCGTCGTGTTCGAGATCGTGCTGGGCATCGTGCTCGGCCCCGACGTGCTCGGCTGGATCAGGCCGGACGACTTCGTGAAGCTGCTCTCCGACCTCGGCCTCGCGATGCTCTTCTTCCTCGCGGGCAACGAGATCGACTTCCGGACGATCCGAGGGCGACCGCTGAGCCGGGCGGCGATCGGCTGGATCGTCTCGCTCGCGGCCGGGTTCGGAATCGCCGTGCTGCTCGCCCCCGACCTGCCGGCGGCCGCGTTCATCGGCATCGCGCTCACCTCGACGGCACTCGGCACCGTCATGCCGATCCTCCGTGACGCCGGCGACCTGCGCACCCCGTTCGGCCTCTCCGTGATCGCGCTCGGCGCCGTCGGCGAGTTCGGGCCGCTGCTCGCGATCTCGCTCTTCCTCACCGGCCGGGACCCCGGACTCTCGGCGATCGTGCTCATCGGATTCGCCCTGATCGCCGGGATCGCGATCTTCGCCGCCGCGAGGGGCAGCGGTGAGCGTCTGCACGTCGTCATCACCGCGACGATGCACACGAGCGCCCAGTTCGGCGTGCGGCTCGTGATGCTCGTGCTCATCGCGCTGCTCGCGCTCAGCATCGTGCTCGACCTCGACATGCTGCTCGGCGCGTTCACCGCCGGGGTGCTCTACCGAGTGCTCATCTCCGGCGCTCCGGAGCGGGATCGCGGCCTCCTCGAGACGAAGGTCGAGGCGATCGGCTACGGATTCCTCGTGCCGGTCTTCTTCATCATGACCGGGGTGACGTTCGACCTCGACGCGCTCGGCGACCCCGCCACGCTCGCCCTCGTTCCGATCTTCCTGGTGCTGCTCCTCGTCGTGCGCGGCCTTCCGTCGATCCTCGCCGCACCGGTGGGCGCCGACCGGTGGACCATCGCGGCGACCGCCCTCTTCGGGGCGACCGGCCTGCCGATCATCGTCGCCGTCACGGGCATCGGCGTCGACACGGGAGACCTCGATTCCGGCACCGCCGCGGCCCTGATCGGCGCCGGAATGCTGTCGGTCCTGCTGTTCCCGCTCATCGGACTCGCGCTCAGGAAGCGGGCTCCGGATGCCTCGGCCCGCCCGCGCGACGACGACACCGAGGTGCCCGTCGAAGGGTAGTGCCCCGAAGCCCGGTAAGCTGGCCGAACCGGCCCCCGTAGCTCAGCGGATAGAGCAGCAGCCTTCTAATCTGTCGGTCGCAGGTTCGATTCCTGCCGGGGGCACCGAAATACGAGTGGTCGAACCACGTCCCCGGGCGGCGGTGCGCGGCATCCGGCCCGTGTCGGAGCGCACCGGTAGACTCGCGGCATGGCAACAGCGAGCGACCGACTGGTCTGGATCGACTGCGAGATGACCGGCCTCGACCTCGAGGTCGACGAGCTCGTCGAGATCGCCGTCGTGATCACCGATTACGACCTCAACCCCGTCGACGAGGGGCTGGACATCGTGATCCGCCCCGACGCGAGCGCACTCGAGAACATGGGCGAGTTCGTGCGCAACATGCACACCGCGTCCGGCCTGATCGAAGAGATCCCGAACGGCGTGACGGTCGCCGATGCCGAGTACCAGGTGCTCGAGTACGTGCTGAAGCACGTGCCCGACGAGCAGAAGGCGCCACTCGCCGGCAACTCGATCGGCACCGACCGCGCGTTCCTCGCGAAGCAGATGCCCCGCCTCGACGGGCACCTCCACTACCGCAACGTCGACGTGTCGTCGATCAAGGAGCTGGCTCGCCGCTGGTACCCGCGCGCGTACTTCCAGTCGCCCGCCAAGAACGGTGGGCACCGTGCCCTCGCCGACATCCTCGAGTCGATCCGCGAGCTGCGCTACTACCGTCGCGCGGTCTTCGTTGCCGACCCCGGACCCACGAGTGCCGAACTCCACGACATCGCCGAGGCCGTCGTGAACGAATTCGACGTCAAGGTGTAGTAAGCTCGTCGAGTTGCCTGATCGCGAGTCGAACAGGTGCATGGTGGGTATAGCTCAGTTGGTAGAGCGCCTGGTTGTGGTCCAGGAGGTCGCGGGTTCAAGCCCCGTTACTCACCCCAATGAATACAAGGGCTGTAGGGTCATCCGGAAGGCTGAAACTACATCCCGCACTACATCGGGTTGAGTCGCCAGCGAAGGAGACTCTCAGATGGTCAACGCGCGACCGCACAAGCTGAAGTCCGGCAAGATCGTATGGCGTGTCCAGCACCGCATCGACGGCAAGGTCGTCACTGACACCTTCGATGACGAGCGCGGCGCGACCCAGTTCGCGGCGCTCGTCGACCGAGTCGATGGCGCAGCCGCCCGCGACGTCCTCAGGCGCCGGCGTGAAGGCCGGAACGTCATCACCCTCCGCGACTGGACGGTGAAGTACCTCGACCCCGAGTCGGGCCTGCTCACTGGAATCGACCCCGCCACACGCGACGACTACAGGCGCATCGCCGAACGGTCGTTCCTCGTCACGCTCGGCGAGTACCCAGTCGACTCGATCACGAAACAGGACATCGGCCAGTGGGTCGCGTGGCAGGAGGCGCAGCCCGCCACGCGCGTCACGGCTGGCGGCGTCCGTGTGGCATCCTCCAAGCCTCTCTCGGCAAAGACCATCCGGAACTACCATGCGCTGCTCTCGAGCGTCCTCAAGGGCGCACAGACGCACGGCGTCGCCACCGAGAATCCGGCGTACCGCACTCGCCTGTCGCGAGGCATGCAGGAAGAGGCAGTGTTCCTGTCGCGCGCGCAGTTCGCTCGCCTCTACGAAGCGACGCCCGAGCACTACCGACCGCTCGTAGCGTTCCTCGTCGGCTCCCAGGCGCGATGGTCGGAGGCGACCGCACTGCAGTGGAAGCACGTCCACGGCGACACCACTCCCCCGACGGTCAGCCTCCACCAGGCGTGGAAGAAGAAGCACGGCCATGAGAAGACGCGCATCGGCGTCACGAAGACGAGACGCGGCCGACGGACGATCGCGCTGTGGCCCGAGCTCGTCCAGCAGTTTGGCGCACCCGGCGCGCCAGACGACTACGTGTTCACCGGGCCTCTCGGCGGACGCCAGTGGTACTCGCCGTTCCGGAAGGTGTGGGACAAGGCTGTTGTCCGCGCGGGCCTCGACCCCGTGCCGACCCCGCACGACTTGCGCCACACGGGTGCGTCATGGCTCATCGCCGACGGCAAGCCGCTGCCGTTCATCCAACAGCGCCTCGGGCACGAGTCCATCACGACGACGATTAACACGTACGGGCACCTGCTACCCGACGTGCAGACGCAGATGTCAGATTCCATGGCCGCGATCATGTCGAACGTGCTCCCCCGCATCGAGGCGTAGCCAGATATGCTCGCGACCATGAAGAGGCTCCTACTCGCCGCCGCCACGCTCCTCCTCCTCGCAGGATGCAGCGCCTCGCCAGCCTCACCGCCCGAGCCCACGGAGACGAGCGCACCTGTCTCCGCGAACGTCGAGGCCTGCGAGACCTTCGGCGAAGTGACTGTCACCGTCGGGAAAGCCGTGACCGGAGCCAATGCCCTCGAGACCGACATCCCGGCCGAGTTCGACAAGGCACTCCTGATCGCCGATGGCGACGTAAAGACGCGCATTCAGGCGCTCGTCGACAACCTCCCCGAGCCGCCGCACATGATCGTGTGGATGGACAACCGCGACGCCTATTCCGAGGATGTCGAGGCAGTCGCGCGAGCATGCGAGGCCGACGGCGCAGACGCTGGGGGCTACGCGACGCTGGTGGCGGCGAACCAGTAGCCTGGCCGGCTGATGCCCGCTGACGCACCTCGTTGGCATCCGTTCATGGATGCCGTCGAGTCGCCCCCGGGCGTGTGGACGATGGTCGACTCCGAGGGCGACGCGTACGGCACCGTGAGGATCGTCCGCATCGGCGCCGAGGTCGGCTACGTCGGCGAGCTCCGCGGGCAACCCGTCGGCAGGTGGCGGACGTTGCGGGCATCGCTCGAGGGCGTGCACCACGCGTTCATCGCGTCGCACGGTCCGCGACCGTTCCAGGGGTACCCCGACTTCCGGGCATGACGAAACGCCCCCGACGCCAGCTCGAGGTGAGCGGGCGTCGGGGGCGTCAGGTCGTGCAGGGGTCAGGCTGGCAGCGAGGGCTGGTAGTCCTCGGGGATGCCCTTCGACAGGATCGAGAGCGCGGACGCACCGCCGGCGAGGCCCGCAGTCACGAGCGCGCCGCCGACGCCGAGCGCGACGCCGGTCCAGAACTCGCCGGTCAGGCTGATCGCGATCGCCGACGTCGGGATCGCGGACGCGAGCGACTGGGATGCGGTGCGGATGAAGCCGCGCGCGGCGGCGCGCTTCGTGTCCGCGGGGACGAGATACTCGTGCTTGCCCATGGGGCTACTCCTTCGGTGGGGTTGGCTGGCAGTCGTACGCGTACGGCTGACTGGAAGTGATGGCGCACAGGAACGTCGTGCCGTTGACGGTGAACGTCCACTGCTCGAGCACGTTCGTCGCCCCGGGTTCGCCCTGTGCCCCTGCTGGGCCGGCGGGTCCGGGTTCCCCCTGCGGTCCCGCCGGGCCGGGTTCGCCCTGCGGCCCGGGTACACCGTCGGCCCCGGACGCGCCGGGAGCGCCGTCCTGCCCGGCCGGGCCGGCCGCGCCGATCTGCCCGGGCTTGCCGTCTTGCCCGGCCGTACCCGCGGCGCCGGATGCGCCCGGCACGCCGTCGCGGCCGTCAGCGCCGCGCGGGCCCTGCGGCCCGTCAGCGCCGGGCGTGCCGGGCAGCGGGCTGACCACCTCGGACGGCTTCTCCGCGTCGGGCCGCACGCCCTCGTCGAGGAGCTGCTGATACAGCGCCTCGGCGTTCTCCTGCGACGCCTGCAAGTCGTCGTGCGCGGACGCCAGCTCGAGCCGCAGCTGCGTGTTCGCGACGGCGAGGAACACACCGCCCGCGATGACCGCGGCGACGGCGAGGAGCACGACAACCACGGTCGCGACCCGCCACGCGCGAGTACCCTTCGCATCGGTCATCAGCCGACCCCCCGGTTCAGGTTGAACACGATGACGCCCGCGATGATCGTCCCCACGATTCCGAGGATCGACAGGCCGATCGCGAACCACTGTTGCGCCTTCGTCTTCCGCGCCTCAGCGAGCTCGGTCTCAAGCTCCTTCAACCGGGCGTCCTGCCGGTCGTCGGTCTGCTTCTGCGCGGCCTGAATGATCGCGAGCGTGCCCTGCGTCACCATGCCTGCGGCGAGCTTGTCGACGGACTCTCGAAGGGAGTTGATGGATCGCATCAACTCCCAGCCGCCGGGCTCGGGTTCCGTCATCAGAGGGGCTTGATGATCGCGGCGCGGACCTTCGACGCGAGCTCGTCGAGTTCGCCGGGGCCGAGGTCACGGAAGCTGTCGCCCTCGGGCGTGGTCTTCGCGTACGCGATCGCGGCGTACCAGGCGTAGTTCGGTGCGGGGATATGCGTGGCCGGGCAGCCGGAGAGCCCGTAGATGAAGTTCGCGAGGTCGTCAGGTGCGACGTCGTACACGATGGGCAGAGGGCCACCCGGGACTTGCGCGGCGACGTACACGGCCGAGTCGATGAAGTTCGGGTTGCCGATCCCGACGACGACGCCCGGGGCGACGCTGTAGTGCCCGTGCTGGGCGGTGCGGATGAACGTAGGCATGGTGTCGCCCTCTCGTCTGGTGGGTGGTTTGGGTGCTTCGTCGGGGATGGTCGCGGTTCCCCCGCCGGCGGTGCTGGCGCCGTTGAGGAACGATTCGATGCGGAGGCGGCGGCCCTGCGCGTCGAGGCCGTGCCAGTGCAGGTGGATGTCTCCGCCGTAGTCCTTCCCGTTCGCCGACGCACCCGAGCGGCCGATGATCGCGCCCTCGGGATGCCAGCCCTGCCCGGCGAACGCGGACTGGTGTTGCAGCACGATCGCGACCATCGGCCCCTCAGCCTCGGAAGGTGAGGAGCGGCGGGGAGAGCGTCGCGGCAGGGGCGTGTCGAGGGTGAGGATCGAACGGCGCCCCGCGGACCCGACCCAGCCGCACGCCCACTCACCGGACCCACCCGAGGTGCGGAGCGTGCCGGACGCGGGCGCGGGAATGGCGGTGTCGTAGCCGAGTGGCAGGTCGGTGCCGCCAGCGGAGTAGCTGGCGTGGTCCTCCCAAGTGCCGGTGATGCGGACGCCGGCGAACGGGTTGTGCGTCATGGGTCCACTCCTGTCAGAGGATCGGCAGCGGGGGGATGGTGAGCGAGATGCTCGTCACTGCGCCTGTGAGTGCCGTGCCTGCTGTGCTGATGACGTCGACCACACCCGAGGCGGGGATGAACAGGCCGCATGCGCCGGAGTTTGAGAACGCCAACACCACTGCCGTCTTCACGGGCCGCATCCCCACCGGGAGCGTGAACGCAGTGCCGCCGGCCGGTGCGGCGCGGTCGATGAGGCCGGTGATCTCGAGGTGCCCGTTCAGGACGCGCGCGAGGGGCGGGTTCGTGCCGCCGCCATTCGCCGTCCACGACCCGTTCAGGGTGAGGGCCGTCCACCCGGAGTCGTCAGCGAGCGCGAGCCGCTTCCACGTTCCGGGGAGCGCGGTGCACACCCACACGATGCCCGTGTCGGACGCCATGAGCTGCCGCCCGATCCAGTTCCCCGAGGCGGGCAGCGCGGCGGCGTTCGCGACGGGGGTCGCGAGTTTCGCGTCGATATGCCCGTAGACGGCGTCGATCTGGGGTGCGGGGTCGAACGTGTCCGGGGTGTTCGTCCACCCGGTGATTCCAGCCATGGGGGCTCCTTAACGACGAACGCCGCCCGGAGGCGGCATGCGAATGGTTGGGTGGTCTACGACCAGGTGATGGTGATCGCACCGGACTGCGCGTACGTCCCGTACGCCCGATATCCGGTGCCCGGTGACCCGTTGCCACGGTAGAAGCCGAGGCCGAACTGCGCCCCCGTCTTCAGGGCGTTCGCGAACGACGACACGTCGTAGTTGCCGGTGTTGTTCACCGTCAGCGACCCGGACAGGCCGGGCGCGAAGCCGGGCTTCGTGGGGTTGCCGTGCGACCCGAGCTGCGACGGCGTCCCGGGCACGTTGTCCCACAGTTCGACGAGCCACATCGTCGCGGAGATGATCGTTGCGGTGTCCGGGATGGTGTCCGCGATCTGGGTGCCGTAGAAGTAGAACCCGGCATGGTTCTCCGAGATCGTCGGCTCTTGCCCGTACCAACGGCTGCCGGAGTAGTACCAGTCGCCCGAGTCGATAGGGCTGAACGTTCGGGTTTGCACGACTGACACGGGCGGCGGCTCGGGCGGGGGCGTGAACGTCGACCCGGGAGGTTCCGCCGACATCCGGTGGATGACCTGACGGGCCGCGTGATGCATCGCGACACGGTTCGATGTCGACAGGGTGTCAGCGAACGCACACGAGTACCGGTACGTCTGCCCGTCATCACCGGTCACCGTCACGATCCCGGATGCGACCGAGACGACCGTCCCGAGCGGGTGACCGTAGATCGGCCCGTGGCAGACGGGCTTGCGTCCGAGGTACCCGACGAGGACACGCTCACCAGGCCACGGCCGTGCGCCGGTGTACGGCATCCACTGCACCCCACCGCCGAGGTTGACCTGCACCATCGGCGGCACGGACGCGTCGTTGACGGTGACGCACTGCCCGACGGACATGTCCGAGGCGCCCTGCGCGAGCTGCTGCTCCGCGCGCGCGGCGGCTTCACCAAGGCGTTTCATCGTTCCTCCGACACCGTCAGCGTGAGCGGGATGGGTTCGGCCGGGTTCAGCGGGTACCGGATCGACGTGACCTCACCGAGCACCTGCCGCCCCGTCAACGTGTCTTTCACGAGACCGAAGTCGCCGACGTCGAGGAGTAGCGCCTCCGTGGTGCACACGACGTCCACCGTCCGGGAACGGCGGTTCGCGAGTCGGTCCCGGTACGTGACCGCGGCAGCGTTCACGGCGGCCTGCGTGTCGTAGATCGGCGCGGCCGTCTTATACGTGCGCCCGCCCGCCCTGCCGACTGCGAGGGGGTTCGACATGTCCGTGATCGATGAGTACGCCACGAGGTCGTTGTTCACCGTCGACCGCACCTGCACCTGGTTGTAGAAGTCGTTCGACATGGAGTCCTGCCAGTCGACGACGCCATCGATCGTGAAATCGGGTGTCGTGTCCGTCAACCATCGATCGGTCTTGCGGGGCATCAGGACGCCGTCGCGGGTCAGTGCCGGGGTGGCGCCGAGGATGCTGCACAGGGTTCGGATCGCCCCGATACGCGTGTCGTACACCGTCGACAACGGCACCGAAGCATCCGCGAGGGCAGTGTTCGTCTGCACCGGGATCGGTGACAGGCGTCGAAGCTCCGAGTACACGGTGCCGCCCGCCCGGGGCCCATCTGCGGCGAGGAAGTCATCAGCGCGGATCTGCTCGAACCGGTCCTGCAACCGCAACTGGACCGACCAGTCCATGACGACACCGGACCGGAGGCGCTCATTCGAGCCGGTGACGTCCGTGATCCGGAATCTCCCCAGGGGGATGTCCAGACGCGTCGACCCGACGACGACGGACCTTCGGAGGCTGAGCTCCTGTCCGTACGTCGCGAGGGGCGCATCCTTCGCCTTCGGCACCAGCGATCCGCCTGTGCCGATGACGGTGACCGTCGAGGTCGACTGCACATCCGAGTCGCCCCGGACGTCAACCGACCCCGACTGCACGACCTTCAGATCGGGTGCCGTGACCGCGCCCATGTAGAACGCCGCACCCACGGTGAGGGCATCCTTCTGGTGCGTTCGCAGGGCTTCCCAGAGGGCGGCGTCAGTGGACCACATGGAGCCTCCAGATCAGATGTCGGGCGGCGGGGACTGCTTCGCCTGCAGGTACGTCGAGTAGACGAGCTTCGCGGCCGTGTACGTCGCGTACGTCGCCTTGAACCGGGTGTACGTCAACGGCGACGCGATCGAGTTGATCTCCGACGGGGTGACCTCGTCACCGACGATCGGCCACACCGACCACGTGCCACCCCAACTGACGTCCACCGGAGACTCCACAGGAGCGCCGACGACGACGTGCAAGCACCTCGGGATGCGGAGATACCCGGGCATCGACCTGACGAGCACCTGCGACACGGCAAGGACCTTCGTCAGCTTCTCCGCGTCGGCGATCGTCTTCGTCTGCACCGGCAACGGGACACCCTCGAGGAGCCCCATCTGCCCCATGAGCGCGATCGTGTCGGACCCGCGGCGGTAGAGCTGCACGTCGCGTTTGCGTGCCACGAGGCCGCCGAAGTCGGACTTCGCTTCGACCCGGACCGAGTTTTTCGCGTTCAGCGGGTCCTGGATGACGACGGTCGAAGGGTCGGCGAAGTTGACCTGAGTCGTCGCCGTTCCCGTCAGCCCGAGCTCGGCACCGGTCGCGGAGTACTGCTGCGCCTGGTACGTGACCGGGATGCCCGGGGGCACCGCGTAGTCGGTGACGAAGAACGCGTTCGCCGTGTCCGGCTTCCGGATCGCGTCACGCACGTTGACGGTGCCCTCGGCGCTGATCTGCCGCACCGTGACCGTCAGGGCCGACGGGTACAGGTCCGTGAGGGTGATGTCCACCCGCGGGGTGGGGGCGTCGTCCTCGTACGGCACGACCGTCACGGTCGGGTCGTAGTAGACCTGCGTCGAAGCATCCGCCGTCCCCGACCACACCGCTGCAGGGCTCGTCGTCGGGTCGCGGTACGGGACCGACGTGGCGGTCTTCGTCAGCGTCACCTTGTCGACGTAGAACGCGTCACCGATCGCAGGGGCGCCGGCGATCGTGCGAGACACCTGCAGGTCGACGGACGCCGTCAGCGCGGGCGCGAGCGCACCGTCGATGGTCAGGGTCTTCACCTCGCCGGCCGCGAACGTAACCGCGGCGCTCGTGACCGTGCCACGCAGCGTCCCCAGCGTTGCCCCGAGCGTCCCATAGAACGCGAGGCCCGCCTGAATGGTGCACGCCTGCAAGGCACGCACCGTCACCTGCGTCGACCAGAGCTCACCCGCCGCGGCAGCGGGACGATCGGCGTTCGGGAGACCTGTCGTGCAGATCGTCACCGCCGTCGCAACCGCCTTATGCGACTTCGAACCCAGTGCCGGCCACCCGGTGCCCGTGTCCGTCGAGATGGTGGGAGTCGCGGCCGCACGCGAAACACGTGCGGCCGCACCCTCACCGGACGGGTTCTTGTCGTACTGGATCGTCTGCGTCACAGAACACCCCCGAATCCCGTCGAATGCGCGAACTCCTCAGCCGACAACGCCGACTCGATCCGACCGTCGATCATGCCCGTCAACCCGTTCCCGAGATCCAGGCGACCACTGATCCGCATCCCATCCAGCGACTGCTGCGTGGTCTTCGCCTGTGTCGGCGACGTCCAGCGCTGCTGCGCGTAGACAGGCGGCATTGCGGCGCCGTCAGCGAACCCGGGAACGCCGAGCCGGCCGCCAGTCTCGGCCCAGACCTCGAGCGAGCGCGCACGCTTCGACGGCGCGAACGGGATGTACGCCTCGCCACCGGTCTCGGGCTCGGCCCACACACGCCATGAGCCTGCGGGCGCGATCTGCGCGACATGGTTCTCGCGGATGCCGCCGCGGGCGTAGTAGTCGACGATGCCGCCGTGCGCCTTGCCGACGACCTGTCCGCCCGTACCACCCGGTCCAGTTGCGACGCGGGTGTCGATGTGGATGACCCGGTACTGGTTGACCCAGTTGTCGAGGTCGATCTCGGCCTGCGTCTTGTTCAGCACGACGGCCGTGTCGACGTTGCCGGGGATCAGCCCGAGCTTGTCGGCGTAGTCCTCCGCTGCTTGCCCGGTGATGCCGAACTGTGCAAGCTTCAGGATCAACTGCTGCCGACCGGCGTCGACCGCCGCGGCTGCAAGGTCTTCCGAACCGGTCTGCTCGGCGATCGCGCCGGCCGAGGCCAATGCGGCGCGGGCGATGCCATCGAGCGCCGCCTCGTTGCTGCGACCGGCCTCGGTCGTGATGTCGAGCGACGTGCCGTTCGCGATGACCGACTCGTCGAGAGCGGCCAACGCGTCCTGGAACTCGCGTGCGGCGTCTCGCGTGTCGAGTTCCGCCGCACCGAACCCGCGGATCGACTCCGCGAGTTCGCCGATCGATCCCTTCGTATCGGCCGCGGCTCCCGAAAGTTCCGCGAGGGCCGCCGAGTTGTCGTTGGTGGCTGAGACGGATTCCTCTGTGGCCTCGGTCTTCTGCTTCGCGAGGCGAATGGCCTCGTCCATCGACGTGGACTCGCCCTTGACGCCGTTGATCACGGAGTCGATCGCGTCGGCGAACTCGCCCTCCTTGAGGCCGAGCTTCTCGCGGATCGCGACCGCCTCGGCGTCCGTGCGGTTGCGGAGCTTCGTGACCTCCGCGACACGCTCGAGCGCGTCGACGCTGCCCATCGCGGCGTCGGTGACGTCCGACACGTTGAGGCCGAGCTTTTCCGCGCCGTCGGCGGCAGAGTCGAACTGGATCGCGTCGACCTCGATGCCGAGGACGTTGAGTGACTGCTTCGCCTGCAGGTTCTGCACGACCATCTCGCGAGTCGCGTCGGTGACCTTATTTGTTCCCTGCTCGAGAGTGTCGGCGTAGGCCTCAGCCTTCGCACGAGCCTCGGCCTGCTGGGATGCGAGCTGGGTGACGATCAGCGTCAGCGCGGCGAGCGCGATGCCCGCGCCGGCGGCGCCCTTCGCGACACGACCACTCGTCGTGCCGAGCGTGGCGAGTGCGGCACGGTAGTCCGCGATCTTGGGCACTCCGAGAAGCGCGAGTCCTGCCGTGACCGCGACGGCAGCACCGACGGCCGCGACCGCGAGCGCGCCCTGCTGCAGGACCGGGTCGACGTCCGACCATGCGGTGACCATCTCGGTGCCGGCCTGCACGAGCGTGCGCAGCGGCCCGTCAGCAGCCTCGCCAGCCTTGATCGAGGCCGTCTCCACGGCGCCGCCGAACTGCTCCCAGTCCCCCGCGAGGTTGTCGAGGCGAGCGGCTGCGGTCTCAGCCGCGTATCCGGCGTCGTTGGTCTGATCGATGTACTGCTGAATGCCCTTCTGGCCCTGCTCGTAGAGCACGTTTGCAGAGCGGAGAGCGTCGTTGCCGAAGATCTGCGCCAGCGCCGCATTGCGGGTCTCGTCCGACAGCCCGCCGAGGTTCGTCTCCAGCTGTCCTGCGATCTGCTGGTAGGTCAGCATCTTGCCGTTGCCGTCGTAGAACGAGAGGTTGTACTTCTCCATCTCGGCGCGCGCCTTGTCGGTGGGCGCCTGCAGAGCGATGATCGCCGACTTCAGCGAGGTTCCCGCGTCCGATCCGAGGAGGCCGGCGTCTGCGAAAGCGGCCAGAACGCCGGTGGTGCCCTCGATGGACTGCCCGGCGCCGTTCGCGACGAGCCCGGCCTGGTTGAGCGCCATCGACAGGTCAGAGACCTCGCCCACGGCCTTGCCTGCACCGGCGGCGAGCAGGTCGGCGATGTGGGGAACATCCTTGCCGTTGAGCCCGAACTGTTTCATGGCGATCGCTGCGGCCGTTGCAGCGTCAGCGACACCCATGCCGCTGGCCGCTGCGAGATCGAGGGCGCCGTCGAGACCACCAGAAAGAATCTGATCGGTCGTCAAGCTGGCCTTGCCGAGTTCCTCGATCGCGTTCGCTGCCTCGGTCGCCGAGAACACCGTCCGCGCGCCGGCCTCGAGCGCCGCATCACGCAGGCGGCCCATGTTCGCCGACGTCTCGTGCGTGGCAGCGGCGACCGCTGACATCGCCTGATCGAAGTCCATCCACTTCTTCACCGCGACACCGACCGCGGCAGCCGCGAGGGTGCCTGCGGCGAGCAGCGTGCCACCCAGCAGGTTGAACGCTTCCTTCTGCTGCTGGAGCTTCGCCGCGGTCTTCTCGGCCTCGGAGCCGGTCTCCTGGGTCTTCTTGCGGGCCTGCTCCATGCCGGACAGGTAGTTGTTGATGTCGGCCCGGAGTGAGACCTTCACGACGCGTTCAGCCATGCCGCACCTCCCGAATTGGGTCAGGGCGGCCACTGACGCGGCGCCGGTCTGAAGTTGTAGGGTTCGAGTTATGACCGATCAGGGAACGCAGAGCCAGGCCACGACACCCGTCTGGGCTTCGCAGATCGCCCTCGGGCTTTTCCTGGCAGGCGTTGGCGTGCTGCTGCTCGCGCTCGGCGTGCTCGCGTCCGCGCTCGTCGCGGTCGGCGCCGTGCTCGCCGGACTAGGTGGGGCGATCGCGCTCTTCGGAGGGGCCAGCTACTTCAGGAAGCTGGGTCGCTGAGCGGCGTCTGCTCGACCTTCCGGACCGTCCAGAACAGCCCCGCGGTTGACGTGCCTTCAGGCATGTCCTTCCGCCACTGCTCTTCGGCCAGCTTCGCGGTGCGCTCTGCTTGGTTGGTGAACGGCCCCTCGGGGACGTACCTGTACGGGCCGTACGCGTTCGGGTCTGCTCTCGGGTCGGTGGCTTCCGCCAGCGACTCGCCGTACCGTCCGGTATCCGCCTCGATCGCGAGCTCCGCGAGAGCGAGCGCGACATCCGCGGGCGGCCAGGTCGCGAGCTGCGACACTGGAACGCCCATGCGGATCGCGAGGCGGACCTCGGCTCTCAGCCTTGGCGAGTCGCGAAGGCTTTTTTTGCGGCGGCGAGTCGACGGGCCGGCGTCGCGACGTTCAGGTCGAAGATCGCGTCACCCACGAGGGTGGTCTCGTAGCCCGAGATCGTGGCGAACACATCACGCCACTGCTCCTCGGTGAGTTCGTGCTCGGTTCCATCTTCGACGCGGAAGCCGCAGATCGGGGACGCGAGCACAGCGACGAGGTCGACGTTGAAGCCGAACTGCTCGTCGATGTCGACACCGAGACGAACCGGGGCACGCGACTTCAGGTCCGCCCACGCCATGCTGTCGAGCTCCTTGAACCGGAGCGTGACGAGCTGGTCGGCAGCCTCCTCGAGTGCCGCGTCGAGTTTCGCCTGCAGCGCGTCCGAGCGCTCGAACGTCTGCGCGAGACGCTCGTCGCCGGCCTCCTCCTGCTGTGCGACCATGAGTTCGTCGCGGAGTTCATCGACAAGCTGGCCGAGGCCCGCGTCCAGGATCACCGGGACGTCTCGGTACTCGCGGCTTGCTTCCTTCGCTGCCTTGGCTTTCGCGAGGCGCTCTTCGAATGAGGTCACTTCTGGCCCTCC
Source organism: Agromyces aureus (assembly GCF_001660485.1). Taxonomy (GTDB): domain Bacteria; phylum Actinomycetota; class Actinomycetes; order Actinomycetales; family Microbacteriaceae; genus Agromyces; species Agromyces aureus. Next base: position 2,036,543 of record NZ_CP013979.1, on the reverse strand, counting down.
TCATCGAGCGTCACGACACGGCGGAAGACCGGCATGGCGATGTTGTAGTTGCCGAGACCGAACGGCTCGAGGCGGCGGTTCAGGTCCTCGCCGTGGTCGAACGCCCACCGCTGGATAGCCGCCTGCACGTCGGGCTCGACGGGCGTCGTGAGCGGGACTCCGTCCAGCGAGCGGCGCGCTTCCGCGACCTTCCGCGTGAAATCCGAGACGTCAGCTTCGAGGCTGACCTTGACCTTGCGTTCCGACATGATTCCTCCACCGGGTGTCCACCGGGTGATGAGGTGTGACCTGTGCGGCCCGCCCGGTGGAACGGGCCGCACAGGGGTCTGGGGGTCAGGCCGCGGTCGTGCCCTCGACGATCGGGGCGGTGAGCGCGACCTGCTGCAGGTACGTGAACTTCCCCGTACCGTCGATCGGGCCGCGGATCTGCGGGCCGAGCGTGACGGGGATGGTGCGCACCTTCTGCGCCGCGGCCGCGAGAGTGCCGTTCGACACGTTGCGGCGCTCGACGAAGAACCCCGCGAGCGAGGTCTGCGTTGCGAGCACGACGGCCGCGGAGCCCGCCGCGGACGAGTCGACGTACTTGATGCCGTCGCCGAACGTGTTCACGAGCGAGTCGAGAGCCTCGAGCGGCGTCGGCAGCGCGAGACGGTCGTCGGTCGTCTTCGCCTGGGACCCGGTCAGGGTCCACCCGTCGGGCGTGAACGAGTGCGTGATGCGGAAGGTCGTGGCCGCACCGAGCTCCGTCGCGGCCTTCGGCGCGTTCAGGGCGGTGATGCCGGGGCTCGCGGGCACCCACCAGATGACGGTGTTGCCCTTCTGGTCGATGGCGGGGGGCACAACGTCTGCGACATCGGGCATGGCGAATCTCCTTCAGTAAGTCCACCGGTTGGATTCCCGGCCATGCCGGGGGCACCGCCACGGTGTGACGGTGAAGAGGATGGGACCGCTACGCGCGGTCCGAGGGGACGACCCAGTCGTCTTCGATGAAGTAGAGGGGCGGCGTGACCGATGTGTCCCGCTGAACGGGCGCGTTCGAGGGGTCCCAGTACGCCGGGCCGCATGCGCGGCCGGCGACGACGAGCCGATGCCCGGTGATCCTCGTCGCGACCGCGTCGCGGACCTGCCGAGCCGCGAACGGGTCGATGCCGACGGACTTCGTCACGAACCGGTAGTCGCCCTTCGAGTCGACGCGCTGAGATGCCGCCAGGCGCTCGTCGTCGAGGTCGTCGGGTCCGGTGTCGAACGCGACCACATACGAAGCCCAAATGATCGTCCCGTCAGGGTTCGTCGGCGCGGTCGAGTCATGCACGATAGGTGCGATGCCAGCATCCAGCCACGAAACGAAAGCGGCCATGTGCGCGGATCGCATCACACACCCCCGAGCGAGTCGTCGACAGCCTTGAGGACACCGACCACGAGGTCCTTCTCGATGACCTTCTCGGCGGCAAGATAGTTCCGCTGGGGGGCGGCGTTGACGCCGCCGGGTGCATCCTCGACGAAGCCGAGCGGGCCTTGGCCCTTCGACAGATTCGGGCCGAGGTCGGTGCCGATCGAACCGCCGTCATTCTTGACGTCGTCATAGTCGACGGCGGCCGGGTAGCCACGAAGATGTGTCCTCGAGTTGCCCTCAGCGGACTTCTGCCAGGCGCGACGACCGCGGAACGCGGACGTACGAACCGCCTTGACGACGTTGCCCGCAAGCTTCCGATCCGCCTGTTCGATCTCGACGGCGAACGTGTTGAGTTCGGAGAAATCGAAGTCGATGCTCACTGGGTCTCCTCCACGGGGAAGCGGCGCGAGGTCGCGTTGGACTGCCGGCGTGCCGCGCCGACCTTCAGCACCACGCCCACGAGTGCGTCGTCCGTCGCGGACTCGGTGATGGTCGCGACGTGGTCCTTGCGGACGCCAGCAGACCCGGGTGCAGTCATCGGGAGCGATAGCGTGGCGTCCTGGTCGATGAAGATCTGGCCGGCCTGCTCGCCTTGGCGGACGCCAACCTTGCCGAAGCGGACCTTGCACTTGCCGGTGTAGATCGTGAGCGGGGTGACGTCGTACTGCAGCGTCGCCGCGTTCCACGTCTTCGACCCAGCGGGGTCGACGATGATGCACTTGTCCCGCATCTCGGACTCTGCCTCGCGCCTGGCGAGGAGCAGGTCAATATCCGCGGCCGTCATAGAGCCTCACCGGGTTCCCGCCCTCGACCGCGGAGAGTTGCACCGTGGGCGAGTGGTAGCCGCGCGTGGTGCCGATGGTCGACAGCCCCGAGGACTGCCCGGGACGGCACGAGCGGATGGTCGCGAGCTGCGACGCAGAGAACAGGTCGCCCTGCTCCCACCGTCGGGTGATCTCCTCGATCGTGACCGACGTCTTGTTGTCCGGGTTCACCCAGCACTCGACGGAGACCATGAGCACGATCGCGGCGATGTTCGCCGGTACCGTCTCGAGCGTCCAGTCGTTCTGCCGGGCTTCACCGCGAACGAGGTCCGAGATGGTGCCGATGACCTCGGTCGCCCGGGTGAGGTTGTCACCGTCGAGTGGTCCGAGGCCGAGCCAGCTGCCCAGTCGGGCGGGGTCTGCGAGCGGAGCGCCCATGGGCTACCCCCTTCCGGGCTGTGCGGCGTCCCCGCCCCGGTGGTCGGGACGGGGACGCCGCAGGTGGGTCAGACCTTGGTGACGGTCACACCGGGGGTGGAGCCGCCGGTGAGCGACGCCGTGGCCGAGACGAGGACCGGCTCGGTGAACTTCAGCGTCTTGGTCGTGGTGCCCGTGACCTTGACGCCGGCGATGGAGCTGAGCTCGTTGATCTCGTTCGCGATCGTCTCGTTCGACGCGTTGAACGCGATCGCGTCGGTCGTCTGGCCGTCGACGGTCACGGTGTACGAGCCGCCCGTGGGCGAACCGGTCACCTGAGTCGTCCAGACGTTCGACTGCGTGGTGCCCTGGTCACCGAAGGTGACCTTGACCGCGCGGTAGAACGCCATGACGGGCTCGCCGGCCTCATCGAGGAGGATGAGGTTCGTCGAGGCGTCGACCTCGGGGTCGAGGACCGGAGCCGCGCCGACGAAGGACTCCACGATGGAGCGGTCCTTCGCGTACACCGAGTCGTAGTCGAAGATCTGCGTGATCGCGACACCGTTCGCCTGGATGGACGAACCCGACGTCGCACCCCGGGGCACGACGGGCGCGACGTTGGCGAGCGCGACCGCGGTCTCGTGGACGAAGTAGGACTCCGTCTCGTCGAAGCCCTGCACCTCGATGATGGTGAAGTCGGCGAGCTTGCCGACGACGCCATCACGGAGCGCCTCGCCCAGTCCCGACGTGTCCACAGCGAGCAGGCGCGGGTGGCCGGCGATCGACTCGGACACCGAGGAGCCGACGAGCCAGTAGCGGCCCGACGCCGGCACGCGCGCGTCGTTCAGCAGCTTGCGGGCGCGGAGCGCGACGGTCGCGGGATCGTGGTTGTAGGCCGTGGCGGGGGAGGTCGGCGTGAAGTTGACCTCGAGCACGAAGTCGGCCGCGGCGAGGGTGTCGCCGATGACGTCTTCGTAGAACTCGCTGATCGCCTGGATCTGCGGGTTCTGGATGTCGCGCACGTAGTTGACCTCGTCGAGCGTGGCCTCCTCGGGCGAGAGGTGCACCGCGCTGTAGGGGAACTTGTCGAGCTTGACGGCGATCTTCGACTGTGCGAGGTCGTCCACGACGATCGCGTTCGAGTTGCGCCAGCCCTTGTCACGGGCACGGAGAAGCGGGGGCCGCTTCACCATCACCGTGTCGCCGGCGGCGCCCTTGAAGTCGGCGATGCCGAACTTGAAGGTGAAGATGCCGGGCAGCTTGATCTCGCGCTTGAGGATCGCGAGCGCGGTTCCGGCGAGCCGGGTCGCCTTCTGGAAGATGTTTGCCATGAGGGTCCTCCTTGGGATGGGTTGATGCCGCAGAAGGGTTCATGGCGAACCCCAGCGGGTCTATCGGCCGAGCGCCTTCTTGACGATGTCGTCGGCGGTGAGCTCGGGCTCCTCGTCCGGGTCCTTGCCACCGCGGAGGCGGGGCTTGGGCTGCCGGTTCGGAAGCTTCTTCTCTTCCGGGTAGAACCGGTCGAGCAGCTTCTGTGCGTCCTCGAGGAGCTCGTCCTCGGTGGTGCCCTTCAGCCGGTCGGCGAGGTCGGCGTCGAGGCCCGTCTTGAGCGCGACCTTCAGGCGGAGGTTCTCCGCCTGGATCGCGGACGTGTCGGGCCCGCCCTGCTTCGCCGCGGCGGCGTCGGCCTTGGCGGCCTTTGCCTCGCGGCGGAGACGGTCGATGGTGCGGCGGGCGCGCTTCGCGTCGAAGTCGCCGTCGAACCCTTCGTCTTCGTCCTCGTCTTCGTCGCTGTCCGAGTGCTGCTCGTCAGCGTCGTCCCCGGCACCCGAGCCCTGCTCGTCGTCGGAGTCGTCCTCGTCGTCGCCGTCACCGGCTCCGCTTCCGTCGCCGCCGGCATCCAAGAATCGGATGCCCATCAGCTCGAGGTTCGTACGGAACGGGAGACCGAAGACACGCTCGGTCTCGATGTTGTCGCCCTGCGACATGGTGTCCCTCCTAGGGATCGCCCGCCCCTCATGGGCGGGTGGTACTCTCCCGGCGATCGCGCCGGGAAGCTCTATGCGGCCCGCATCGCGCGGTTCATGTTGCGGATCGTCGGCTTCACGTCGACGAGGAAGCCGCCCGTCGGGCCTCGGCGCAGAACGACCGATTCGTCGTAGACCTGCTGGAACTGGGCCATACGATCCGGGTACCCCTCGGGGAGCGCGTCCCGCACGCGCGGGAGCGCGTAGCAGCGGTCGTGGTCGTGGTAGTCCTGACCCGCGGTCGCCTCGGACCGGTAGGTGCCGAGCGCTTTCATCGCGCAGAAACCGCATGGGCTCGCGCCCGTCATGCGGATGTACCCGAACCCCGTGGATGCTTGGTCGTTCTTCCCGGTGTCGGCGATCAGGTCCCGGCCGCCGGCCTGCCCATGCTTGAGGGCGATGCCGGACGTGTTGGCGAGCAGGATGCGTGCGACGTCGGGGATCTGCTGCCCGATGGACAGCAGATGCTTGCCCGCGTACACACCCTCATATGTGAGGGACGCGCGCAGCTTGCCGCCGTTCAGGTCGGAGGAGATGAACCCGACCCGGCTCTTCACGCCCGCCTCACGGCGAACGTCGGAGTAGACGTCGGCGGCGAGGGACTGCGAGCTCGCGTGGTGCGCCAGCGTGACCGCCTCGACGCCGAACATCCAGCCAGGAGCCGACCGCTCGAGGTCTTTCAGATCGAGCGCCGGGAACAACGTTGCGAGCCGTGCCGCCGCGACCTTGTTCAGGTCGGCCTGCTCTGCCCCGTACGCCTCCGCGATCTCGGTGATGTTCACGGCTGTTGGATGCCGCGCACCACCTGCGCGAGCGGGTCGCTGTCGCGGTCCTCTTTGCGGAGGTCCTTCCACCGGTCGAGGCGTTCCTTCGACATGCCGGGGATCATCTCCCACAGCCCCTCGATCGGGGCGTCGACCTGCGTGCGGAGCTTGCCGACCGCGTCAGCGACCTGCGACAGGGAGCGGATCTCCGAGTTCGCCCAGTCGGCGATGCCGGCGTAGTCCTCCCATGCGCCCTTGATGCCGGCGAGGTGGCCGCCGAGGCGGAAGAACTGGCCGTGCGACTCGCCGAACGCCGTCAGGTAGTCCTGAATCTTGCGCTGGGTCGATGCTTCCTCGGCCGCCTGCGCTTCCGCGCCGTCCGAGTTGTTCGACTGAGAGCCGACGATCGTCTTCTGGCTGATCTGCGCCGTCGACGCGAGGTCCTGCTTCGAGTCGCGGCGGGCCTCGATGTACCCGTTGAGCGTGGACGCGTCGAGCGTGCCGACCTTCGCTTCGGGGTTCTCGATGAGCAGCATGTGACCGCGCTCGAGCACCATCTTGATGCGCTCGGCCTCGGCATCCGTCTCCGGCTTCGCCATGCCAGTGATGTACTTCACCTTCCACGCCTCGAACGACTGCGTGATGAGCCGGTCGAAGTTGGTCTGGTCGATGTTCGCCTGGATGGGGATGAGAGGCTCAACCTCGCCCATCACGGCGCCCTCGTCGTCGACGCCGCCCGAGTACCGGATCACGGGGGTGATGCCGGCACGGTGGACGTTCGTCTCGATGAACTCGAGCTCCTGCCCCTCGGGGCCCATCTGCATGGTGTGGAGTTCGCCCTCATCGGCGACGGTGAAGTGGAAGTGGTTCCGGTCGGCCTGCTCGCCGTACGCGGCGAACATCGGCCACTCGTCGGCCTCGGGGTCCTGATAGACCGCGACCATGTTCCGGGCGGAGAAGATCTTCGCGACCGGCACCGGCTCGCCCGGGAGCAGCATCGTGTAGCCCTGCCCGCGCAGCGACGCCTTGTACAGGCGCTTCTGGCGCATCGGCATGCGGTTGCCCTGCCAGATCTTCCAGAGGTCGTCGTGCATGGCCTCGTCGCCGGGGTGGTAGTCCTTCAGGTCCATCGTCTGCGCCAGGATCGACACGACGAGCATGATGAACGGGACCGGCGTCTTCTCGAGCAGGGACTCGAGCTCCGGGTCGGACTCCTTCGGCTTGAAGGGCGACACGTGCACGCCTCGCGCCCAGTCCCGGAGGACCGTCTGATCCTTGCGCTCCTTCAGCCACAGGGGGATGAGCTGCTCTTGGGCGAGCTCGATCACGTCGTTGCGCTTCACAGCATCACCACACTGTTCCCTTGGGGCCGCGCTTTGCGGCGAGATTGAGAATGAGCCGGCGGACCATCCGCGCACCGACCGCGCACACCGCGAGGTCGATCTTCCGAGGCGACTCTGGCCCGTCCTTCATGAGCGACACACCGTGCTGAGTCGGGAACCGACGGGCGTTCTTCATGTGCCGCATCAGCTCCGGGTTCCCGTCGTGGAAGAGGTCGCCGTTCTCGAGGTCCTCGACGAACAGCTCCGCCGCTTCGACGAACTTCGCGCCCTCACCGTGCCGGTTCGACATGTCGAACGACACCGAGTGCTTGTTGTTCTGCGGCCAGACGAGCAACTGCCCGCCGAAATCGCGGTGCCACTCGTCAACCAGCGGCGCCCAGTACCTGTCGAGGGTGCCGTCCTCGCGCGTGTGTGACGGGTCAGCGAAGAACCCGACCACCCGGTAGGCCTTGAAGATCTGCCGCACGCGCTGATTCACGTCTCCGCGAGGCACCGTCCAGGTGCCGCGGCGTGCCTTCGGCGGAGCCTGCCAGAGGCCCATCGTGAAGACCTGCCCATCGGAGATCCGGCACGCGACGATCGCGGTCGCGTCGTCCGACTTGGAGCCGTCGAAGAACAGTGCGATCTCGTCGCGGGCCTCGAGCTTCGACTCGGGCCGGGCCTGCCGTTCGACGGCGAAAGGGTCCGCCCACGACTCCTCGTTCGCGGTGATCTGGTTGTACCAGAACCGACGCGACTGCGACGGCGGGATGCGTGGGTCCTCGACCTGCTTCCGTAGACGCTTCACGTTCAGCCACGTCGAGTCGCCACGGACGGATTCGATCACGTCGTTGATGACGTCCGGGTTGTCCGGGTCGATCAGCGGCGCCTCGGGGCCAGCCTCGAGCGAGTCGTACATGAGGCCCTGCAGGAGGATCTCGTCCGGACGCGCCTGAGCAAGCTCGTATGCGAGGCGGGTACGCTCGAGCACCGAGTCCATGCCGGGCTCGTACGCGTTCGAGAGTTGCAGCAGCCGGCCGTTGACGCCCTCGGCGGACTTGGCCGCGTTTCGTGAGAGCGCCTCGTACATGTCGATGCCGTTGTTGTTGGCCCGCCAGTGGTGCGTCTCGTTCGCGAGAGTCGCGGTCGGGCGTTTGCCCTCGAGCGCGGTCGGGTTCGATGTGAGCGCCTGCAGGTATCGCTCGTCGCCGAGCGCGTAGATGTGCTCCTTACCGATCGCGAGCCGGTACTCGGCCTTCGCGTCGTCCGTGAACAGGCGCGGGAACAGGCGCATCGTGTTCTTCGTCTGCTCGAGCGTGACCGCGAGGACCTGGACCCACGCATCGGGCTGCTCGGTCGCGAGCGTCTCGCCCTTCGAGAACCCGTCGAACACGGGGAGGCCGACAAGCTCGTTCGCGCAGTAGACCGCGCCCCACGGGTCCTTTCCGTGACCCTTGAGCCGCTGGATGACGCCCTCGCGGTCGAAGACGAACGTCCCGCGCTCGTCGACGGCGTACCACCACAGCCACATGCGCGCCTGCTCGGCGGTGAACTGCCACGGCACGCCACGCTTCAGCTGCAGCTTCTGGCCAGCCCAGACGAGCGACGCCCATCCGATCGACCGCTCCGGGAGGATGAACCGACCGCGGTCGTCCGTCTCCCACGTCGGGCCGAGGTGGGCCGGCGGATACCGGTAGTCGGGCCGCTCATCGGGTTCGTTCAGCAGGTCGCGGTAGTACCGGAGGATCTCGGACGAGTCGTCGTGCTTCGCAGCGGCGCGCCTACGCGCCACGGCTCCACCGGGCATTCGCCGCGGCCTGCGCCTGCATCGAACGCGGCGACATCGGTGCCTCGTCCTCAAGTTCGGGGAGTCGGAGCTGCTTCATGATCGATCCGAACGCCGCACGGTGCTGACGAACCTCGCCCAGCAGCGGGTGTGCCACGTCCTGGCCCATCGAACCGCGCGAGACGAGCGCTGCGCCGTCGAGTTCATCCTCGAGTCTGTCGATGAGGTCGATCTCACGGCAGGCGCCCTCGAGCATCAGCGCTTCATGCGCCGAGAGGTCGTAGACCTTCGTCGTTTCCGTCCAGAACGCCCTCGCCTTCGCGCCGAGTCCTTCTGGCGCCTTCCGTGCACCCATCTGAGCCTCCTAGACCCTGCGACCAGCCCTGCTAGTCGAAAAACCACCCGAAAATGCGTGCAGATCCTTGATTGCTAGGCCCGTCGGTCATGGTGGAGGACCAAGGGGGGAGGGGGGCAGGGTGCCTGTCGCTACGCCGCGTCGCGGTGGCGGTAGGCGGTGCCTGTCGGGGTGTTGACCTCTGGCACGAGGTGTGTGAACGCGTCTCCGTCGATGCGTACGGGCATGAGTCCTCTACGTGCGCGGTCTGTCTGCCACTCGTTGAGGGTCATGTCGTTCTTGTCGGAGTTGCAGGTTCGGCATGCGGCTACGAGGTTGGTCATGTCGTTGCGTCCGCCTCTACTGAGCGGGACAACGTGTTCAGGCTCGGGGAGTCCGGAGCATGGGGCTTCGCAGTATGCGCAGACGTAGCCTTGGCGGCGGTACTGGCGCATCACGTCGACGTACAGGTACTCGCCGGGCGCGTCGTGCTCGCGGGCTCGACGACGGCGGCGCTCCACTCGGCGTGCGCACACGCGCGAGCACCATGCCGATGGCGTTTGGCCTGTCGGTTCTGTGATCGGGGTGCCGCATTCGCCGCAGGCCCCGCATTGGAAGATGCGGGAGGCGGTCGGCTTCGGCGTCCATGGGCATGTCGAGCCCCATGCCACAGCCCAATGTGTGGGAGACAGGTCGCACGTGAGTCCGCGGCCGACGCGCACGTAGTCGCGGCAGAGGTAGGAGCAGAACGACCCGGCGTAGCGGTGCTTCCGCTTGGGGCGTTGGTAGTTGTCCCTGCATCCGTCGCACGCGACCGTCTCGAGGACGTCGGGCGTTCGGGGGCGGGTCTGCTTGTAGTGGCGTCGGCAGAGGCTCTTGGCGTAGAGCTCGGTGTCGCAGTCGTCGCGGGTGCAGGTTCGTTCGGCCATGTCTGGCTCCCATGTCGGTGGGTACAGGTGATGCCCACCGCGCTGGGGATCAGTCCAGCCGTGGGCTCTCACCCCCGACAGGGTGAGCGGTCTTCGATATCAGGGCTTCCGGGTGCGGATGCCGGGGTGGGCTTCGGTCGGGCGCTTCTTCGCCGCCGTGTACTTGGCGTGCTGCTGGGCTCGTGCTTGCTTCTGCGTCTCGACCTTGTGGCAGTCGCTGCAGATCCACTCGAGCATCTCGTCGCGGTGGTCTGTCGCTGAGCCGATGTGGTGGCACTCGGTGCCTGGGTTGGTGCAGCGGCGGCCGTTGGTTCGGTGTTCGCACATGCCGTCCGCTCGCGCACGGATGCGCTTGCGGACGGTGGTCCAGTCCTTCGGGAGGGTGGCCCTGCGGTTGCTGCTGTGCCAGGCCATGCGCTCGGCCTAGTCGGCGTCGGGCTCTCCGGCAGGGTCGCTCTCGGGCGCCTCTGCCGTCTCGGCTGCGACGTCAGGCTCGGGCTCGACGTACGTCGTCGGCCGTCCGGTCTCGACCGTGGTCGTGATGTCGTAGGTGACGACCCGGGTGTCAGGCTTCAGGCCGATGCCCTCTGCCTGCTTCTCGTACCATGCGTTCTCGGCGCGAGCGCCTTCGACGTTGGCGAATCCGCCGCTGAGGATCTTCTGTCCCCGGGCGACGCCGTACACGGTCTCGGTGGTGCTGGTCATGATGTCCTCCTGCATGTCTGTTGGTCCGTTGTGGTGCGAGGCGAGGGCTAGGACGACGCGCCCTGCGTCGTGGCCGTACTCCGCGAAGGTCTCACCTGTCGTGAGCCTCTTGATGCGCTCGAGCCATCTGTCGAGCGGGGTGTCGTCTCCTGCGAGCCGGCAGGCAGTTTCGAGCGCCGAGCGAAGGTCTTCACCCTCGATGCCGCTGGCTTCTGATGCGGCGTGCTCGGCCTGGGTGAGCTGCATGCTGTTCCCCTACTCGCGTCCGCGGTCCTGTGCGCAGCGGATCTCGCAGGCGATGAGTGCGGCCGCGGACTTGTACGGGGTGTCACACCACTCGCAGGCGCCGACGTACTCGGTGTCGTCGGGCATCAGTGGCTCCCTGCGTCCCAGTGGCCGGCGTTGCGCATGACTGCGGTGATTTCGGTCGCGCATCGTTCACGGTCAGTGTGTGGGGCGTTGACCATGGTCTGTGCGAGTTGGGCGACGTATTCGAGTTCCCAGATGGTTTCGGCGCGGGCTGCTTCGACGGCGGCGAGTTCTTTGTGGTGTCGGTGCTTGAGGACGTTGACGTGGTCTAGCCAGAGGTCCCAGGAGGGCACGTCATTCTCCGTCGCCGAAGAGGTCGCCTTCGAGGCTGGCCGTTGCGAGTTGTGCGACGCCGAGGACCGCGTGAGGTGCGGTGCTCGAGGTCGCGTATGAGTGGGTGAACCCGATGCCTTCGTCGGCGTCGGGTTCGTGGTACATGGTGGCGTAGCCGATGAACCAGTCGGTGAGGATGTACTCGGGGCCGAGGGTGTCGGCGACGTGCTCGCGGATGGCTTCTGCGACGCCCGCGAGTGTCTCTGCGCTCATTCGTCGTGCTCCTCTGGGGTGAGGTCGTCCATGGCGTTGGTGAGGTTCTGTTCGGCGGTGTCGGCGAGGTCGCGGAGCCAGCTCATCGGGTGTCGCCTCTCGCGAGAAGAGCGGGGATGATGAGTCGCCATGTGCAGGCGATGACGGTCGCGATGGTGGCGCCCAGTACCAAGCCGGCGGCGTAGCGCATCAGGGGCCGGTTACGTTCAGCCATGTGACGATGGCGAGGGCGGCGGCGAGGAGTCCGGTGAGCCAGAGGGTGGGGCGCTTCATCGGGGCCCTCCTGTGGTCGTGCACACGGCGAGGGCCGCGGGGCGATGCCGATTGAACGGCTGACGGTGGCAGCACCGACTCGCTACCCGCGTGCCCTCGCACGTGGCGGACATCTGCTTGCGCTTCGCCCGAGGGCAGGCCCGACATGAAGGCCTTGGTGCCGACCGCGGCTTGACCCGGCTTCGGCTTCTTCGGTTGTGAGTCTGTGACGTGTCGCCGGGGCGAGGGAGGGTGGATGGTTCCGGCCCGCCCCGGCTCGACACTCGGGGGTTAACGCAAGAAGGGCTCCCACCTGAGTGGAAGCCCTTTCGCTTGTGCGACCCGTGCGGGCGCAACCTAACACGACGATTATACAACTGCGGCTGACCGTAAGTCATGTCAAGTCGGCGTGTCAGGCGGATTCTTCGCCCGGCTTCCCGTCGACCCACCCGTACTTCTGCCAGAGCGCCGCGCGCACGTCGTCCGCTTTCTGCTGGTCCGTCCGGCCCGCGGACTGGCGTTGTCTGCCTGCTTTTCGTGCAAGGCGGGCACGCTCGAGTCGTTGCGCGATCAGCTGGACGGTGAGTTCGTCGAACTCCTCCTCCGAGTAGTAGTGTCCCCCGTCGCACGCGACCGACTTCGTTCCGCCTGCCTCGGCTGGCGGGTAGACGGCGATCTTCGCCTCGCACTCGCTCGCGGGGCACTCCAGGTCGGAGTATCGGGGTTTCTCGATGCGCGGCCAGCGCGTGTTCATGCGCCACACGTCGCGGATCGCTTCGTCGAACTCGTCGACGTCCTCGGGTGCGAGGTCGAGGATGTTGTCGAGGCGTTCGCGCAGCCAGCGAGTCATGAGCCCGACGTCGCGGGCACCGATCTGCGGCGTCGTGCCCGCGGGGAGGCCGACGACCGTTCCCGACTTCCGTCGCCATGCACGCTTCGCTGGGGCGGGTGTGTGCACTTCGAGGTAGTCGGCCCAGATGCCGCACCAGTATGCGAGGAGCGAGTAGAGCTCGTTGGCGTCCGCGAACGCGCCCTCGTTGAACGGGAGTGGTGCATCCTTCGTCGCGTCGACCCGTTCGCCGCCGGCCTGACCCGTGCTGGTGACGTTGCCGAGGATGTGTTCGGTGAGCTCGGGTGCCTGGATGAGCGCCTGGTCGATGCGCCCCCAGCAGCGGGAGCAGTAACGGCCGTGGGTCGCGGGCAGGATCTGCGGGTCAGCCTCGGTGGCGGCGCGAACGCACTGGCGCGCACACGGGCGCTCGATCACGTTGAGGAAGTCGTCGGTCATGTCGTGGTTCCTTCCGTCTGGGTGTGGCAGGTACAGGCCGCGCCGGCGGCCGTCGAGTGGCCGTACGGCGACCAGCAGCATCCGCGTTTGCATGGGCTCATCGGTTCCGGCGCTCGGGTGGGTGGGGTGTACGCGGGGCGGGGACTCATCCGGTGGCCTTCCCTGAATCGTCAGGGTGGACGTGGCATCGGCAGACGCACCCGCCTCCCGTGCAGTCGTCGTGCCGAGTCTCCATGCATGCCCACGAGCAGATGCGCTGCCCGATCATCGGTCGGCCTCCTTCACGTCGGGTTCAGGGAGGGTGCAGCACGGCGGGTCCTCGACCACGCCCCATCGACACTCACCGCACCACTCGCCTGCCTGATACGCGCGGCGACGCTCCGCCTCCTCGGCCTCGTCGGGTTCTGAGGGCGAGCCGTCGTCCTCGATCGGGTCGATGTCGACGATCTCGCGCTCGTACTTCACGACCTTCTCGCGCAGCAGTGACGCGCGTCGCGGGTAGGACTCGAAAACCTCGCGGGCACGTTCCTCGGGGAACATCACGCCCCACGAGTCGAACGACGCGATGGTTGCGGCGTCAAGGATGTCGAACACTGACCAGCGCTCGCCCTCGCTGATGATCTGGTCGCACTTCTCAGCCATGGTCGGTCTCCTTCACGTCGGGTTCAGGGAATGTCCGGTCGACCTCGCACGCGCTCATATCTCAGCCCTTTCAACGATGTCGTCCCACGGCTCGAACTCTTGACCGAGACGTTCCACGCAGTCGAAGGCGGCGGCGATGGGCCGGGCCAAATCGAGGAGGCGCCCGAGGTCGCGGCAGTCGTCCTGCCAGAGGATGGTGCCGTCGCTGTCACGCAGGGTCGCGAACCAGTGCAGTTGCGTGCGATGCGGGCGCCATCTTGAAGGGCCGCGGCCGGGGCCGGGAACTCTCACCCGACCGCTCGTGATGCGCACCCTCATTCGTTCTCACCGCCCCGGATAGCGGCAGCGAACTTCACCATCGCGTCGTAGTAGCCGATGTCCGCCTCGCATGTCGGATCGAAGTCGCCATGCACCATGTCGCGCTCGACGAGTTCGGCGCATCGTTCCCGTTCGGCGGTCACGGCTTCCTCGATCAACGGGAGAATCACGTCCGCGACGCTGTCGCCAACGCCGTACCCACAGTCGCCGTCGAGCGCCTTGTCGATCGCCTGCGCCACCCGTTCGCGCATGCTCGGCTCACCCATGGTTCTCACCGCCCGTCGATACACGCAGAGCGACTAACCGTGACTTCACGCCACCCTTGCCCGTCCACGTGACCGCAGGAGAGGCATCAATGAACGCGATGGCGTCTTCGAGCGCCTTGGCTGCTACTTCGGCGTCATGCTCGGCCAGCCAGCGGTCGAACTCGGGGGCGATCCAGAGCGGTGGCGCCGACCCCGTGTCAGGTTCGTCCACGATCACCCAAGCCTCCCGAATCTCTTCGGTCGTGGGCGTGTACTCGGTCTCGTCGGTCATGATCGTCCCTCCCTGATGTCGTTCGCGTGTCCGCGGAGGTCAGCCGCCGCGGCGCGGTAGTTCGATGGGCGGCGTTGGCCGCCGTTCCATGTCTCGTGCCGGATGGCTTCGAGCCAGTCCGCGGAGGCATCGATGGCATCTGCTCGGCTCTCGCCGTTGACTGCGAGACCGCACGCCCCGCAGATCTCCATCGCCTCGTTGCGCTCGTCGTTGCCCTCGACGTGGGCGACGATCAGCCCGCCGCAGCGGGAGCACTCCGTGAGGGTCAGCCCGCGCTCCTTGCCGAGCATCCGGAGCAGTTCGGCGATCCGCTCATGGAGCTCGGCACAGTGGAACACGACGCCGCTCATGATCGTCCCTCCCGGGTCGCGGTAGCGCGGACGCGGAGCCAGTCGATCGGGGTGCAGTACTCGCGACGATCCGAGTCCCACAGCTCCCACGACTTCGCGGCCGGATCGGCGGCCAGACCATCGGCAGCCTCTTCGAGGGCCTTCGCGCGTACCTCGCGCACGGCGTCTGCCACGTTCTGCAGCGGCTCCGTCCCGCAGTGCGGCTCGTGCGCGGAGTGCCCGTATTGGTCAGCGCCGCAACACGTGCACTTGTCCACCGTGACGGTGATGAAGTCACCCTCGAGCGCGATCGTCTCGCCCTCGTGCTGCTTCGCGTGCCACGCCGTGAGTGCGGCATCCGTGCCGGCGGCGGCGAGCAGCGGGCGTAGAGCGAAGACCCGACGTGCGTATTCGCTGCCCGGCATGTACTCCGGTGCCGGATCGCCGACGATCTCCTTCGCATGCTCGACCACGGCGGCCAGGCGGGCAGCCTCCTGCACGCCCTTGAGGTGCACCGGGTGGCACTCCGCGAACAGGCGACGGAACTCGTCGCGCTCGGTGGCGAGCTCAGCGTTCCGCTCGGTGGCGACCTCGTGCAGGCGGGCGAGGTTGTCACGCTGAATCGATCGCGCCTGCGCTTCCCTGAGCCAGTCCGCGAGTTCGGCGCGGAGCCTCGCGTTCTCTGCTTCGAGTTCGGCGATCAGGCGTTGCCCGACCTCGAGCTGCTCGCGTGCATCGTTCGCGCCCATCAGCGCACCGCCTCGTCGTCGCCGTAGGTCATGCCGAGCTTCCGTGCCTCGGCGTCGATGACGCCCATCGCCCGCTCACCGAACGATGCTTCTCGGCCGGGCGCCGGGCTCGTGTGGATCGTCACACCGTTCGCCTTCATTTCGGCGAGGATGCGTCGCACCTCGTCCATCGGGTCGCGCTTAGAACGGCTGCTCGTTGCCATAGCCCTCACCACCGTTCGAGGGTGCCCACGTGTCACCCGACTGCTGTTCGGGGCTGTACGGGGCGTCAGGGGCCGATCCCTGCGACGTCTGCCCCCGGTTCGACTGTGCCCGGGTGACGGATGCGGTCGCGTACCGTAGCGAGGGGCCGATCTCGTCGATCTCCAGCTCCATGGAGGTGCGCTTCTCGCCCTCCTTCGTCTCGTAGGCGCGCTGCTTCAGGCGGCCTGTCGCGATGACGCGCGAGCCCTTCGTCAGCGAGCCGGCGACGTGCTCGGCGAACTCACGCCAGCACGACGCCCGCAGGAACAGCGCCTCGCCGTCCTTCCACTCGTTCGCCTGCCGGTCGAACGTGCGCGGCGTCGACGCGATGGTCATGTTCGCGACGGCGAGACCGCCCTGCGTGTAGCGCAGTTCGGGATCTGCTGTGAGGTTGCCGACCACGGTGATGATGGTTTCGCCGCTCATGCGGATGCCTTTCGGTAGGTGAGGGTGATCGGTCCGCCAGCGTGCTTCCAGCGCTGTCCGCGGACGATCATGGTGACGAGGGATGGTGCGATGCCGTACTCGACGGCGAGATCTGCGAGGAGCGCGCCCTGAGCGGCGCGCTCACGCATGGAGACGATGTCGGCCTCGGCGAGGCGAGACTTCATGGAGCCGCGCGCCTGGCGGCTCTTGCCGACCATGTCGGCGACGTTGTCCGCGTTCGTCCCCTCGGCGAGGTGGGCGGGGTTGCAGCAGGGCGGGTTGTCGCAGACGAGATGCCGTGCCTGCATGCCTTCGGCCAGCGGCCGACCGAGCGCGATCTCCAGAGCGAACCGGTGCGCACCCACGGTCTCGCCCTTGGTCGGGTGGAACACGCCGTAGCCGTTGCGCGAGGCCTTCTGCCACGGCCAGCACTCGTGCCGGCGGCGCACGTCGACGCTGGCCCAGAATCGAGCCGCGATCATCGTCTCCGTGATGCGGGGAGCCGACTGGATGATCGTCTCGACGCTCACAGGTTCGTCCCCAGCACCTTGACGTAGCCGCTTCCCGGCTTCGCGTCGAGTGGGATGGTCGCGATCACGCCGTCCCATCGCTCGTTGTGCAGCACGGCGGCCGGCACACGGGAGGCCTCGATGTTGAGCTCGTTCAGCACCTCCTCGACCTGCTCGACGGTGGGGTCTTCGACTTCGTGGAGCCCGAGCGCATCGGTGATGTCGGGCTCCTTCACAGCGAGCTCGGCCATCTCGCGGACGGACGAGATGCCGACGGCGCCGATGTAGTCGACGTCGGCGTTGTACCAGATGCGCTGCGTCATGCTGCGTGCTCCTTCGTGTTGGTGTGGATGGACGCCCGGAGGCGTTCGGTCTCGTGGTCGTACTTGCGGGCCAGGGTCACGGCGATCGGCTCCTGCCACCGCTCGCGCTTCACCCGGCCCGGGGTGATGGTCGACAGGAACGCGCTGAACGCGATGTCCGCGGTGCTCATGCGGCTACGCCTTTCACGAGGTGGCCGCAGTCATCGCAACGGCCTGAGTGGATCGACTTGTGAGCGCACTCGCCGGCCTTGACGGGGCGGGCGGTCGGCTTCGATCGGGCCGCCGCGTCGTGCGCCTTGCGAGCCTCACGCGCGTTGCCGCACGCTCGGCACGGGGCGGTCGTTCCGCCGGGGTGTTTGGGGCAGAAGGGGGTGGGGGCGCCGTCGGCGCTTCCCCTCCCCTCTACTTCCTCTCCCATCCCCTCCCCTCCCCTCTGAGTGGGGTTTGTGGAATCTCCGTCAGTCCCGTCAAATCCCGTATGTGTTTCTGCGGGAATCGCGGTGTCTCGACAGACCGGGCACCGCGGCTTGTTGCGCGTGTCCGACGTCTGCCACTCGGAGAACTTCGGCGCCCAGAGGAACGTGCGGCCGTCGCTGATCGTGATGCGCCGCAGCCGCCCAGAGGTGAGCAGCTCGTCGACGAGGCCGACGGCGTCGACCGGGTCGGCGGGCAGGATCTTCAGCTTCAACCCCATCGGGTCGTCGGGCAGGTGCCCCTGGTCGCAGAGCGAGAAGTTCCACGTGCCGATGTAGAACAGGCGGGCGAACGGCGTGTGGCCGATCATGACCCCATCGGTCCAGAAGTCGGGATGGATGATGCGTCCGCGGGCCATCAGAACACCCCGCAGACGCACGGCTTCAGGAGGAAGCACTCGGGGCAGACCTCGCGCTTCGCGTCCCGGTCGAGGTCCGTCATCTGGTCGACGCCGGGCCCATCGCAGACGACGTGCACGAGGGTGCGGTCGTCGCCGGGCTCGATCGCCTCACGGCAGTCGTCGCACCGGCCCGGGTACTTCGCTGTGAAGCTCACGGTTCCCAACCCATCTGTCTCATGCGCTCGCGCGCGTCGGTCTCGTCGATGACTTCCCAGCCGCCGACGTCGTCGAGCAGCACCCACACGAGGTCGAGGTACCCGAGGGGGTGCTTCACCCACCGGCGGGCCGGCCACTGCCGCCAGTCGGCGCGCGGCCAGCCCGGGACGGCCCAACCGTCGTCGACGGCGTCTTCCGGGTTCTCGGTCTTCCACATGTGGCAGCCGAGCCCGAGGACGCACAGGTTCGACGCCACCGTCTGGCCGCCTTGGGAGCGGTTCTTCCGGTGATCTCGCGCGGTCGGCCCGCAGTACCGTCGGCACCGCTGGCACGTGTCCGCGTCACGCAGGGTCGCGATCTCGTAGGCGTCGCGCTCGGCGGCCGCGGTGGGCTTCGCCACCTTCGGGCCGATCACGTCGCCAACTCCTCGCCGAACTTCGCGAACCGCTTCGGCAGTTCCAGGCGGCGCCGGGCGTCTCCGATGGTGCCCGGCGAGGTACCGAGCTCCTTCGAAATCCGGTTGTCCGACCATCCCTGTCCGTTGAGCTCGATGATGCGGCGGTCGCGCTCGAGGCGGGCGGCGCGGGCGGCGGCTGCTCGCTGCTGCTTCGCGTCACGCGCCTTCGTCTGCTTCGCCGGACGCCGCACCGACCGCGTCACCGCAGCCGCCACGAGCCGGTGCACCTGCGTGCCCGCCTCATCGGCCTTCGGCATGAGCGCCCGGTAGACGTCATCCGGGAGTTCGACCTGAATCGTGACGCTCATGCTGCGACCAGCTCGCCGTTGAGGAACTCGGCGACGGCGAGGCCAAGGTCGCGCGCCGCGGGCGGCGTGACCGCGTTCCCGGCCTGCTTGACCTGCTCGCGCTTCGTGCCGAGCAGCACGTAGTCGGATGCGAACGCCATGCCGCGTTTGATCTCGTCGGGCGTGAGCATGCGGAACATGACGTCGTCGACGTCGAGCGACAGCTCCGACTCGACGAGTCCGTATCGGTCGGTCGTGGTGAGCGTGCCGTGGGGATCGCTCGTGGGCTTCGCCGACTCGCTCGCGCCGTAGTAGGGCGTGAGGAGCGACTGATGCCCGCCGGTCGTGAGCGTCCGGAGCGTCTCGTGCACGGGCGTGGTCATCTCGGCTCCTCCCTCGTTGTTGCGCATCACGAGCGCGTGATGGTTTCCGTTCGCGCTCACGGTGTCGATCGGGTGCGTCGCCGGCTTCGTCACACCGTGGTTGCGAAGCGGGACGACGAGCGCCGTCTCGTTCCTGGTCGACTGCGTCCGCAGCGGGCCGTCGGCTGATGCCGCGACCTTCCCCTCGCGACCCTCGACGGGCACGAGCAGCGGCGCGTAGGCGAGGCCCTTCGTCTGCGCCGTCGTCTGCGTCAGCAGCGCGTCGCGGGCTGACTGCACGGTGCCGCCACCATGGATGCCATCGGTGATGAGCGCGTGCCCTGCGCCGTCGGCTACGAGCGTCGTCAGCGGGTCGCGCGCCGGGTCGAGAGTGCGCTCGCGCTCACGGAACTGTGTGAGGAACGGCGGCAGTACCGCGAGGCCTTCGGATGCCGTCGTGTGCTGGGTCGGCATGACGTCGTCGATCGGACGTGCGCGAAGGTAGCTCGAGCCCGTCGTGATGCCGTCGTACGTGTTCCCCGCGGCCGTGACGAGCAGCGGGCGCCAGTAGCGTTCGATGCCCTTCTCGATCCGGGCCCTCGTCTTCTCCGCGAGCGGCTTCTTCTTGTCGCCGATGCGCTCGCCCGGGATTGACCAGTCGATCGCGCTCGAGGCGGGCAGCCATGCGGGCTCGATGACGGCCGCGCACGCCGGGCACCGGTAGAGGTACTGCGCCCGGTAGCGGCCCCACCGCTCGGCCTTCTTGAACGCCTGCACCGCGCGCACCTCGCCGTGCTGAGCGCACACGGCGAGCGGGCGCGTCCAGCGTTCGACGTTCGGCCGCGGACGCTTCGCCGTCGCGGTGTCCTTGCGCCAGAACACGATGTACATGCGGTCGCGCGACTGCGGCGCCGGGAGCCCGCCGCCCTGCGCGTGCATCGAGTTCAGCCACACGAGCTCGTGCTCGTAGCCGAGGAGTTCCATCGCCTGCAGCCAGGCGGGGAACATGACCCACCGGTATGCGTCGACGACGTTCTCGATGATGATCGCCCGGTAGGCGTGGTGCTCGGCGAACCGGGGCACATCCCACATCGTGGCGCGCGAGCGGTTCGCGGCCTCGTCGGCGAGCGGGCGGGTGCCGTCGACGTCGAACAGCATCGCGTCGGTCGCGCGCTGCCGTTTCACGCCCTTCGCGACGGAGTGGTTCGTGCACTCGGGCGACGCCCACAGGATGTCAGTGCGGGGGAAGAACCCGGGGTTCACCTGCGAGATGTCCGCGTTCGAGTGGTCCGTCTCCGGGTGGTTGAGCTGGTGCGACTCGATCGCCTTCGCCCAGTGGTTCGCCGCGATGATGACCTGATACCCGGCGGCGACGAGACCCGACGACGAGCCGCCGGCGCCGCAGAACAGGTCCGTGACGGTGAGGCCGTTCCAGTCGACGGCGGGGCGCGCGTATCCGGCGCGCTCGAGCAGAGCGGTCATGAGGTCACCTTTCGGTGTTCGAGGATCTTCGAGATGAGGACGCGGTCGTCCCACGAGTAGGCGGTCTTCACGGTCACGGTCTTCGCGTTGACCCGGACGACCTCGTGCCACCCGAGGGTGGTGCGCACGTGCGTCGCGTCGGCGAGGTCGGCGGCGGTGAACCGCACCCGCTGCGCCTCGGCGAGACGGGAGGCCGTGCGTGCCGTCTCATACTTCGCGTCGCGGTCGGCCTTCACCTCGGCGACCGCGGCATCGACGTGCGCCTCGGTGGCCTTCGCACGGGCGCGGTACGCGGTACGGGTGTCGCGCTTCACGGTGCGACCTCGGTGCCGTCGAGGGGGACGGCGGTGTGCAGGTGCCGGGGCACCGTTGCGAGCCACTCCTCGTGTGCGGTGCGGGCGTCGGCGCGGATCTTCTCCGGGTCGAGGCCGCGCTTGGTCGCCCATTCCCAGATCAATTCGGGGTAGGCGTCGCCGGCTTCGAGCCAGTCCTTCACCTCGGCCGCGATGCCTGCGGCGAGGTTCGGGTGATTCTCTTCGAGGCGGATGAGGACGTGCGCGAGCGAGGCGTGCATCAGGAACGTGTAGGTGTCCCGGTACCAGGCGGCGTAGTGCGCCTCGACCTCGGCGTTCGTCTTGCAGTCGGCGGTCGCCGCGAGTTCCGGAAGCGTCATCGCGTCGTCGGCGATCAGCGCGTTCGTGAGCAGGCTCACGATGAACGGGCCCGCGGGCGGCGTCTGGTCTTCGAGTCCGGGCAGGGTGTCGGTCACGGGTTCTGCTCCTCTGCGAGTTCTCCGGGGGTGCGCTCGAGTGCGTCGAGGGCGTCGAGACTGAGCGGCTGCTCGGGGAAGAACTCCGCCACGGAGATGCCGTCGATGCTGATGGTCGAGTAGATCCGCGTCAGGGTGACGAGGTCCTTCGGCTGCCAGTTCGCCGTCGGCCGGCCGACACGTCCCTCGAGTTGCGCCTGCGTGATGTCGATCTCGGCGAACTTCGAGATCGCCGTGGCGATACGGTCCTCGATCGACTGCCCTTCACCTGCACGGAGCGTGTGCTTGAGGCGGTCTTCGGCTTCGGCGAGGAACCATCCGGGGAGGACGGAGAAGATGCACTCACGGACTGCCCGTGCCCCGGTGTTCTGGTTGTTGAGGTAGATGTCGCCGAGATCGGTGAGGGTCTGACGGGCCTTGCCCTTCATGCGGGCGTGAGGGACGAGGAACGACCGGGTCGAGCGGACGTTGGTCTGCTGATCCCATGACCACGCCTGCATCTCGGAGACGCCTGCTTCGTCGTCGCGGCGCAGTTCACGGACCCCGTAGTCGACGTTGCCCCAGATGCGGGCGAGCTCGCGTGCGGCGTGCACGGAGAGGCCGGCGCCACGGTTCGGGACTTCGTAGAACGCCCGCTCCGCAACTGCGGTTCGGGAGCAGGTTGCGAGCATCTGCTCGCGGGCGGTGGTCTCGTTGCGGGGGAAGTCCTGCGCGACGCGGACGGCGGCCGCGACTTCCGCGACGGCTCGCGCCTGCTCGACGGCGGTTCCTTGGGATGCGGCTGCGTTGGGCAGCACGATGTCGGTCATGCGAGTTCCTTGTCGATTGCGTCGTTGATGAGCCACACGGGCGGGACGACGAGTTGGATGGGCTCGGGGTATCCGGGCCACGTGTTCGTTTCGGTGCAGCGGAGGAAGGTCTCGCGGGCACGACGTGCTTTCGCACGGCCGAGGTCGACGAAGTCGCGGTCGAGCTGGTGGACGCCGATGAGGTTCGGGGCGTCCTTCTCGACGACGACGAAGATGAACTCGCCGCGCTCCCCGGTGACGACCTCGCGGACGTCGCGGTACCAGGCGTCCTGCACGTCGTAGCCATACTTCGCGGCGGACTGGGAGAACCCGTGCCGATCGGCCCTGCCTGCGGTGGTCTTCAGGTCGACGCCGACGGGCGCGTAGAAGTCGAACCGGGCACGGCAGGGCACGCCGTCGACCGTGGCGAACAGGGACGTCTCCGCGTGCCCGTCCTGCTCGAACAGGCGGCGGGCGGTCGGGTGCGCGAGCACGGCTTCTGCGGTCGCCCGGATGGGTGCCATGTCCTTGACGAGCATCGGCACCCCACCGGCCGCGTACACGGCGTCACGCTCCTCCTGAGCCACCTTCGTGCGGAAGTTGTCGAAGTCGAGCTCGACGATGTTCGACCCGGTTCCGAGTACGAGGGTGTGGATCGCGTGCCCCTCGTCGAAGGCCTGCCGCGGCGGCTGCGGGTGCTCCTGCTCCCACCGGTACCGTGCGGGCGAGTCGAGCAGCCGTCGTGCGCCCGTGGAGGAGAGCGAGTCGTGTGCGAAGTAGGCCTCGTCGGGGAGGTCGTGGACGATGCCCTGCAGGTCGCTCATCGTGCGCTCCCGTTCTGTCGGGCGAAGAACGCGGACGAGCGGGCCTCGGTCGCGACGATGCCGTGTTCGATGCAGTCGGGCCCGCACATGGACGGGTCGTGCCCGATGTCTTCGGGCTCGTAGGCTGCGAGGTCGTCGCTCGCCGGGTTGGTCCACGTCATGAGCGCGCCGCCTTCACTTCGATGTCGACGCCCGTGCGGGTGTCGGCGTATTCCTCGTGGATGTGGAGGTCGACCACGCGGGCGTCGTCGGCGATGAGGCCGCCGTCGGTGAGTCCGTCGAGGATTGCTCGGGCGAGCTTGTCGGCGTCGGGCTTCACGGCCGGGCGCGACCAGCGGGGGCGCTGCGGGCGGGGCATGTGGAACGTGAGCGTGACCTCGAGGGGACCGTCGAACGTGCGGCCGATGTCCGCGTGGTGGGCGACGGTGGCGCGCCAGGGCTTCAACGTGTCGGCGTTGTCGTCGACGATGTTCACGAACCGGCCGCGGGCGAAGCCCTTCTTGGAGCCCTGAGGGACGGGCGTGCCGGGGACGAAGATCACGACACGGTCGACGTCATCGGTCTGCACGGTCTCCGGCATGACGGGGCCGTTGCCATCCCACGCGCTCATGCCGACACCGCATCGGGCTCGACGATCGAGAACACGGGCTTCGCGTACGGGCACCGGCGTTCGGGCTCGTCGTGGCCCCACTGACCGAGGGTGTATGTCGATCCGGAGACGTTGGTCTGCTTCACGAGCTTGCCCTTGCGGTGGTCCCAGCCGAGGTGCTTGCCGTCTGCGTCCGTGTTCCACCGGTGCTCGCACGTCCAGCCGATCAGGCGGAGCGTGGTCCCGTCGGCGGCCTTCGCGGTGCCCGCATCGACGATGCCCTGCAGGCGGTCGACCTCGCCGACGAGCCATTCGACGTCGGCGCGCGAGTTCGCGATGAACGCGGCATCCGCGTTGCGGAGGCCGACGAGGTCGGTGCGGTAGACGCGGCCGTCGTCGGCGGAGAGCGCGTCACGCGCGACCTCGAAGACCGGCACCTTCGCGGCGGGCTGGTAGGTGCCGTTCGAGACGCGGCCCTCGCTGATCGCGGCCGGGTCTTCGCGGCCGAAGAACACGGGCTGCGCGGCCTGCATGCCCCACCGGGCGAAGTCCATGACCAGGTGTCGGCCCCAGCGTTGCGTCGCGAGGTAGACGTGGTTCGCCTTCGTGTTGCCGAACCATCCCCACGGGCCGGGCGTTGCGCGCTGCATGCGCTCGCGCACGACCTCGAGCTGCGGCTTCATGATGTCGCTCATGCGCCGACGGCCTTGGCGAGGTTCATCACGGCTTCCTCGAGTCGGATGTCGGGGTACTCCTGGTACCGGCGGAGGAGCGCGAGCACGGGGTCGATGAGCGCGTACGCCGCGACGACGGCCCGCTCGTCCGCGCCCGACGCCATGGACCCGACGAACTCGGACCCGTACCGGTGCTCGTCGGACACGGCGTGGATACCTTCGATGGTGATCTGCCAGTCGCCGTCGGTCGCGGCGTCGCGGATCTCCTCGAGGCGCTCGATCGCGGCCTGCAGCGGGTCGCTCGAGGTGTCGCGCGGCGGCATGTTGAAGAACGACTCGACGGTCTTCGTGAGGTCGGTCATGAGTGGTCGGCTTTCTGGTCGTGGCGGGCTGCGAGGCTCACCGTGTAGAGGAGGAAGAGGAGGGCCCCGCCGACGGAGGCGAGGTGGAGGTTGCGGCCGAGGAGGCCCGTGATGATGAGCACGGCGCCGAGGACACGGAGGATGAGGAGGATGCTCGTGAACCCGGCATCGTGGAGATCGCGGACACTGCCCGACATGCCGGAGTGGCCTGCACCGCAGTCAGGGTTGGCGCACGTCCATGCGTCGTAGAACCAGCCCTTGGCCGGGTCGGTCCATTCGGTGACGGTCGTGTACTGGTCGCACATGTCGCACTGCAGCGGAACGGTGTCGGGGATGTCGTGCGGGCCGCTCATGCGCGCACCACCGTTCGCTCGACCTCGAAGCGCGCGATCGCGAGCTCGCCCTCGTCGCCGGGATCTTCGCCGGGGTTGTGGAACCAGACGAACTCCTTGTCGAAGGGATCGACGTAGAACGCGACCTTGACGCCCTCGATCTCCATTTCGCCGTCGTAGCCTCGGTCGAGCGCGCGCTCAGCGTCGCTGACCGTGATCTTCTCGGCCGCGATGACCGGCACGGGCGGAACGTCTTCGCCCTCGTTCGGCCAAGTGCGGTCGAGCGCGTCGCGGTGGGCATCCTCGTGACCGGCGTCGAGTTCGCACTCCCAGTCCGCGTAGCCACCGTGGCTCGCGCACACCGCGTTCACAGTCCGCTCCTGTCGTTGAGGTCGGCCAACAGTCGGGCGTCACGCGTGACGTCACGCGTGACGAGTCGCCGCCACCACAACCGGAGACGGGTCGCACGGCGGTGGCGCATCGGAACACCAACGACCCCATGCCCGACCGCGTGAGACGCGGGCACCGGGGCGGGGACGGCGGTGAACCAGTCGCCGTGCACGAGGCGGTCGAACGTGGGCGGCGGGGTTGCCTCCCGCAGGCGACGGATCAGGTCGTCCGTGACCTGGGCCGATGTGTTCTCAGCGTCGAGGGTGGACATCACGCGACCGCCTTTCCGACATGCAGCCGAAGCCGCAGCCGCTCGAGGCCCTTGACCGTGACCCGCACCTGCGGGGCATCCAGCACCCGCTCACCGGTCGACGGGTGGTAGTGGAACTGCGGCTTCTCCGCGAGGTGGCCGGACTCGACCCGTTCCGCGTACGCCCGCCACGCGCCGTCGGCGCCGCGGTACGTCCACTTCAGGTCGCGCAGCTGAGTGAACAGTCGCGTGGGCCCGGTCGGGATGCCGGCGCGGGCGAGGATCTTGGCCGCGTCGCCCACGGAGTAGTCGCCCTCGGCGGATGCGATCGCGTTCCACGCCTCCGCGCGAGGTTCGAGCTCCGCGATACGGGCCGCGGACTGTTCGAGCGTCTGCTGCGCCTGCACGAGCGCGCGGGCCATGAGCTGTTCAGGCGACTCGGCCACGTACTGGCCGGTGTGGCGGATGCTGGGGAGCACCTCGTGGGTGATCCACCGCTTGAAGGCCTTCGCTTCCGGCTTCCGCGAGCGGAGGATGAGCGAGTACAGGCCGGCCTCGCTCACGCTGACGAGCAGCTGGGCACCGCCAGGGGTCTCAACATTGCTGAGACCCTTCTCGTCGTCGTCGAGTGCGGCGACCGCCATCGTCGGGTTGGTGTGTTCCAGGACGCGGCACACGTCGGCCGCGATGAACCACGGATCTCCGTGCTCGTCGATCTCTGCTCGCACCTGCACGCCGTTGAACGCGTGCGATACGATTTCCATTGAGGTCATCTGCTTTCCTCTCTTGATTCGCACCGGTTGCCGCCGGTGCGTTTCTCTTTGTGCGGTCCCAAACGGTCGGGTCGCTCACCCGGGGGGAATGAGCAGCCCGACCGCCCGTGCGCTTCCGGGGACTTGAACCCCGGCACCCGTGTAGAGGTGGTTTCCGCCAGCAAGCGCCGGCTGCCTCGTGATCGCTTAGCCCGTCATCGGGCACCCCTCTCGGGGCCATCTGCAGCCATGTGGTGTTGCGCCGTTCACACCGGCTACGTCGTGCGCAGCGGTTACGTGTCCATCCGGCCCACCCGCAACACGAACGCGCCCCACATGGATCTCGCGCGCCCCGCCAGCCGAAGCTTGTGGAGTGGTCTTCGCACTCGCAGTGATCAGAGCCGGGAGTCGTGTTCCAGGGCGTCCTACTGCGAGCTCTATTCACCCCGTTCAGGGGTTGCCGCGAAGGCGCGACGGGGCACCGCCCACGAGGGCGGAAGATGCTAGAGCGGGTCAGACGCGGGTCGCGCGCCGACACTCTCGACAGACGCGGTAGCTGCGACCGGTCCGCCGGTCGTGCTTGTGCCACGTGTTCTCAGGCGTGTACGATCGGTGATCGGCCGGAGCGCTTTCGGCGCCCGCGTCGGGGTGCCTACTCGACGAACGTCTCCGAACTCTGAGACCTCGTGACTGTGCTCGTGGCCCGGGATGGGCTTCCAGCGCGTGTCCATCAGTTCTTCCGCACCCACGGGTCGGCCACGGGGGCCGGCGCATCGATGTCCGAGAGTCGGAATCGCCATGACCCGCCGAACTTGCGGCCGGGTAGCTTCTTCAGCCGGGCGTACTCGCGCACCGTCTGCGGTTCGACGCCGATGTGCTTCGCGACGACGGTCGCATCGACCCAGGGCTCGTGCCCCTCCCCCGCGTTCACAGCAGCTCCACCGGCTCGACGCCGAGAGCGTCGCACGTGGCGAGCAGATCATCGACGTTCACGTCTTCGTATTCGCCTCCGACGACCTCCACCACCCGAGTGATGATGTTGGTGTCTGGCGCCAACTTCTTGTGCATACGAGGACAGTAGCGCGCACAATGGCGTTTCGCAACAACTTCTTGGCAAACTCCGCCAAGTTCATGCAACCACCCCCGTGAACTGGGGGCCTCAGGGGTAGCCCTGAATGATCAGTTTTTTGCGCGCAAACGTACCGAGATGGGGCTAAACGCCATATCCTTGGCAGCATGAGCCAAGAAGTCAGCGCGCGGGCAAAGGCCTACGCCAAGCAGCTCCAGGCAGATATCAAAGCCAACCGCTGGACGCAGCAGAACGTCGCCGCGGAGGTTGGGATCGACGTCTCGAACCTGAGCAAGAAGCTCAACGGGAAGACGCCCCTCGGGCTCGACGAGATGTTCGAGATACTCGACGTGATCGGCGTCGACCACGCCGACTACCTCACGCGTGCTGCAGCGTTGGCAGCGAAAGCAGCTCGGAAGGCGTGATGCCGGCCATGTCTGCCATCGAGAGCATGTCGTCGATGTCGGGGCAGTCGCGCCCGACTCGCACCAGCGGGCAGTACGCCTCGCATGCCGCCCCCGTGCCACAGACCTTCGCTTCGTTGCGCATCGTCACTGTCCCCTTCGCGGCGCTAGTAGGGAAAGCGCCTGCCTCGCAAATGATATGCAAGGGTGCATGTTCGGCGGAATCACCAAAATGGGGGCCACGGGAACACATACAGTCCAGCCGTGCGCGAACCTCTCTGGCCGTATATCGCTGCGGTCCTCGCGGAGGTAGCAGCAGAGTCTCTCGTCACTCAGGACGAGCTCGAGCAGCGGTCAGGCATCAACCAGGGCACGATATCGCAGTTGCTCCGTGGTCGCCGGAAACTCTCGATCGAGCATGCGGACGCGCTCAGCGAGGCGCTCGGCATCCCGTTCGCCGCGGTGATCGCGGACGCTGTGGAGGCGCGGGCCAAGCACTCTCCGTTGTAGTGCGCACTACAGCGGATCAATATTCTTGGCGCCGTACGCCAATATCTTGGTCAGGGTGATACCCGCCAACTTATTGGCCACTCGCCCGCGATCACGCGATTTTCACCCCTCCATGGGATAGTAGATGCAACAGGTTCAAGCCCCGTTACTCACCCCAATGAATATTCGCTGCGATTCGCAGTCGAAGGTCCGTCGCCGGCGATCGGAGCCGTACGTGCAGCTCGATGCGGAGGCCTTCGAGGCGATCGTCGTCGACGAACTCGATGAACTGCCCGACGACATGATCGACGGGCTCGAGAACGTCGTGTTCGTGGTCGAGGACCGCCCCGAAGACGGCACGCTCGACCTGCTCGGACTCTACGACGGCTACGCCCTGACCGAACGCGATCGCTACGGCATGGGCGAGATGCCCGATCGCATCATCCTGTACCGCGAGCCGCTGCTCGCGATCTGCGACGACGAAGACGAACTCCGCGACGAGATCCACGTCACCCTCGTGCACGAGATCGCGCATTTCTACGGCATCGACGACGACCGGCTGCACGAGTTGGGCTGGGCGTGACGTCAGCGCCAGTACGCTGAATCCATGAGTTCCCCCGCTCGCGTGATCGGCATCATCGTCGGTGCCGTCGCGATCCTCGGCATCGGCGTCTACGCGCCCGCGATGCTGCTCGGCCCGCTTCCCGCGGTGACCGTGCAGACCGTCGCCGGCGGTGCGACGGGCGCGCCCGCGTCCGCCCCGCTGGCGCTGCCCGAAGCGGGCGCCAGCGCCCTCGCCGTCGTCGGCGACGATGGCGCTGCGACCGTGCTGGCGACGGCCGGCGACCCCGAGATCGTCCCCATGGGCGGTGCGGCCAAACTGGTCACGGTGCTCGCGACCCTCGATTCGCTGCCGTTGCCCGTCCCGGGCGAGGGCGAAGGGCCGCTCATCAAGATCGGACCCGCCGACTACACCGACTACCTGCGCTACGAGGCCGACGGCTCGCGGGCGCTGCAGGTCTCCCCCGGCGACTCGTGGACCGAGCGAGACGTGGTGCGGGCGATCATGCTGACCTCGAGCAACAATCACGCCGACACGCTCGCGCGATGGGCGTTCGGCACGGTCGACGCCTACGTCGACGGCGCGAACGCCTGGCTCGCCGATGCCGGGTTCACCTCCAGCACGGTCGCCGACACCACCGGACTCTCGGGCGAGAACACGACGACCGCCGACGAACTCGCGCGACTCACGGCGCTCGTGCTCGAGAACCCGAGCCTCGCCGCGATGCTCGACGAGCCCGACCAGACGGTGCTCGGTTCGCACAGCGCACCCGACCTCGTCGACCGCGACAACAGCGACGGGGTGCGGGAGATCACCCGCAGCTACACCGACCAGGCCGGACTCGCCTCGGTGTTCACCACCGAGGTCCGTGTCGAGGGCGCGAACGCACCGAGTCGAATCATCGGCGTCATGCTGCTGATGCCCGACTACGAGACCCTCGACCCCGCCATCGCGGCCGCGGTCGCGTCGGTGACGGCCTCGGCCGCGCCCGTGACCGTCATCTCCCAGGGAACGGTCTACGCGAAGGCCACTTCGGCCTGGGGAAGCACATCGGACCTCATCGCGACCGTCGACCGCGCGGAGGCGCCGTGGGGCGGGTCGATCGGCGAGGCCAGCATCAGCGTCGAGCCGTTCACGACCTCGTCCAGTGCCCGCGACATCGGTCGCGTCACGGTCGCGACGGGCGCCGACGAGGTCTCCTCGCCGCTGCGACTGTCGACCGAAATCCGCGACCCGGGGCCGATCTGGCGTCTCACGCACCCGTTCCCGGTCATCAACGCGTTCATCGAGGCCCAGGGCTGACACCTCGCCCTGAGTCGCATCCTCAGGGCAGGCGAACCCTGATCATCGGGGCGGATGCCGCCGGCAGCCGCCGGACGTACCGTCTCCACTGCGCCTCCCAGACCTGCCAGAACGGGTCGTAGGCACCCGCGTCCCGTGCCAGCGCGCGGTCGCGGCGCTGCGGGTACGGCACGTCGACCCAGACTCGAACGACGCGCCGCTCGCCAGCAGCGGAACCCGCGCCGACGCGGGCACCGGTGGCGTGAGCAGCGGTGGCGAGGGCACCGCAGCCCTCGATCACGAGGGCGTTGCCCGGACGCAGCGAGGTCTCATCGCCCGGGCGATCCGCCGCCCAATCCCACGCGTGCCGGCGGCCAGGGACGCCGTGCATCCACGGAAGCACCAGGTCGCGGCGGAGCGCGCTCACCGCCTGCTCGAGGCCGTTCCAGCCCGGGTACACGTCGTCGAGGCGCACCAGGTCGGGTGCCCGCCCCGGCCAATCGGCGATCAACAGGTCGGCGAAGGTCGACTTGCCCGCACCGCTCGGCCCGTCGATGACCACGAGCGGTCGGCGGATGCCGCGGACGGCCGCCCTGACCGCGTGCAGGGCCGAACCCGGCGATCGGCGCTCCGCGCCGAACGGGTCAGGACCAGACGACATTCCAGCTCCCCGTCGTGACGGCGACCGTCGCAGACACGACGGCGACGAGACATCCGACCGCGATGACGACCCACTCGACGCGGCCGAAGTGGGCGACCCGGGCCCAGGTGCGCTCGGTGCCGGCGCCGAAACCGCGGGCCTCCATCGCCGTCGCGAGCGTGCCGCCGCGCCGGATCGAGAGCACGAGCATCGCGAACGCCTGCCCGAGCGACCGGCGGACGACCCCGCGATCGGCGATGCCACGGGCCCGACGTGCGAGGTGGAGGGTGCGCCAGTCGTCGATCGACGACCCGACCAGGCGGAGTGCCGCGAGCGCGCCGAGCACGAATCTGGCCGGCAGGCGAAGCGTCTGCGCGAGCCCGTCGGCGAGGTCGGTCGGGTCGATCGTCAGGAACAGCACGACCGCGGGCAGGGCGATGGCGATCACGCGGGCCGTCGTCGCGAGGCCGATCTGCACCGACCCCTCGGTCACGTGGATCAGGCCGAACTCCCACAGCACGGCACCCGACGGAGCGCCGTAGAGCACCATGCTGACGCCCGTGAGCGGCGCGGCGATCCAGATCGGAAGCGTCCGGGGCGACCAGAGCAGTCCGCCGAGCCCCACGAGCGTGAACACGAGGATCTCGCACAGGATCGCGACGCTCGCCGAGACGACGTCGAGCGTGAGGATCAGCACGATACTGAGCGGCACGGTCGCGGCGACCTTCGCCACTGGGTTGACCCGAGCGAGCGGCAGGCCGGGACGGATGCTCGCGATGCTCATCGGCGCGCACTCCCTCTCGCGCCGGAGGTGGCGATGCTCGAGACCTCGAAGGCCTGCGGGTGCAGCTCGAACCGCTCGTCGGCGATCGCGTCGACGAACACCTCGTCGTGCGTCACGGCGACGAGCGCCACGCCCTCGTCGCGAAGCCCGACGAGGAGCTTCGCGAGCTCGCGCCACGTCGTGGCGTCTTGGCCGAACGTGGGCTCGTCGAGCACGAGCAGTCGCGGTCGGGTCGCGATCGCGGTCGCGACCGAGAGGCGTCGCTTCTCGCCGCCGCTCAGGGTGAACGGGTTCGCGCCCGCGAGCTGTCCGAGGCGCAGCGCCTCGAGGAGCTCGTCGACCCGCGCACGGCGTTCACCCTCGCCGAGCTTCAACGCCCGCGGACCGACCTCGAGCTCGGCCCGCACCGATCCGGCCACGAACTGGTGCTCCGGGCTCTGGAAGACGGTCCCGATGCGCGTCAACAGGTCGCGCGAGCGCCACCTGATCGGTTCGGTGCGCAGCCCCTGCGCCAAGAGATCGGATGCCGCGAGCCGCCCGCCCTGCGGCGGCAGCAGTCCCGCGAGCGTGAGCGCCAGCGTCGACTTGCCGACGCCGTTGGGGCCGACCAGGGCGAGCACCCGGCCGGCATCCACCTGCAGGTCGATGCCGCGCTGCACGGCGACGCCGGCGATCCGGCCGACGTCGAGCTGCGAGGCCTCGAGCAGCGGATGCCGCGGGCCGACCGACGTCGCGGGCGCGCGCCATGGCACCTCGTCGGGCAGCCAGACGCCCGCCGCGCGGAGGTCGTCCGCGCGCTCCGCGAGCACCCGAGCCGGAGGCCCGTCGGCGAGCACCCCACCGGCGGCACCGAGCACGATCACGCGGTCGACGACCGGCAGCCAGGTCGAGACGCGATGCTCGACGACGACGAGCGTCGCCCCGGTCGCCGCCGCGACGGACGCAACGGCGTCGCGCACCTCGCGGACGCCGTCGGGATCGAGGTTCGCCGTCGGCTCGTCGAGCAGGATCAGTCCGGGGCGCATCGCGAGCACGCCGGCGAGGGCGAGACGCTGACGTTGGCCCCCCGAGAGTTCGGTCGTCGCATGCTCGAGCGGGAGCGCGAGACCGACCGAGTCGAGCGCCGCCCGCACGCGGGGCCAGATCTCGTCGCGCGCGACCCCGAGGTTCTCGAGGCCGAACGCGACGTCGTCGCCCACGCGCGCCATGACGACCTGCGCATCGGGATCCTGCAGCACGAGACCCGCGCGCCCACGAGCGTCGGCTGGACGCCGGCCGTCGATGAGCAGTTCGCCGAGGGTCTCGCCATCGTCATCGCCGCCGAGCACACCGGCCAGGCCGTGCAGCAGGGTCGACTTGCCGGCCCCGGATGCGCCGAGCAGCAGCACCCGCTCCCCCGGCGCGATCTCGAGATCGAGATCGCGCACGGCGGGGTGGCGCCGACCACCGTGACGCCACCCCCAGCCGCGTGCACGAATCGACACGGCCGGCGCGGGCGATTCGCCGCGCGCGGCCACTAGACGGTCCGAAGCTCGCGCCCGGCCGCGAACCGATCGAGGGCACCCGCTCGTGCGAGGCCACGGACGGCGAGCCACGCCAGGCCACCCGCGATGAGCGCGCCGCCGATGACCGCGGAGATCGTGTAGACCGTGGCGAACAGCGGTGCGGCGCCCGCGTACCAGAGCACGAGGTCGTTGATCGCCATCGCGAGTCCGGCACCGGCCCCCGCGAGCAGCGCGACCGGGAACCTCCAGTTGCGGTAGAGGAAGATCGCGAAGACGAGCTCGGCGCCGAGGCCCTGGACGAGGCCGGCCTCGATCGTGAGCAGGCCGCCCCACTGGCTGCCGATCAGCGCGGAGACCACGGCGGCCACGAGCTCGGTGTAGAGGGCCGCGCCCGGCTTGCGGATCACGAGCCCGCCGAGCACGCCCGCGATGACCCACACGGCCGCCGGTGCGGCCTGCAGGCCGGGGAGGAGCGCCTCGATCGGAGCCGAGATCGGGCCCCAGACCACGCCCCAGGCCCAGAAGACGACGCCGACGGCGACGCCGATGACGCTCGCCACGACGATGTCCACGACTCGCCAGCGGAACCGGTGCGACGAGGTGGAGGAGGTTCCGGATGCCGCGGAGGTGGCGGTCGGGGATGTTGACGTGTGCACTGGCGTGCCCTTTCGTTCGAAGGAAAGCGGCACGGGATTGTTGAGATGTGGATGCCTCCCTGCGCTGGCATGATCCAGATCAGGTTCGACGGTCGAAGGTTGAGAACCTTCCTCTCAGCCCGGCTCACCGGACTCCCGTGTTCGTGCACCAGCGTACACGCACGCGCGACGAGCGCTCGCGCACGACGGACGGCGGCGTGACCCACCGCGGTGAGCAGCGACGTCGAGCCGCTCGCGCGAACGGCTCAGCGCTGACGAACGGCTCAGCGCTGACGAACGGCTCAGCGCTTGAGCGCGCGGATCACCGACTTCAGCGCGTGTCCGACGACGAACACGAACGGCGTCGCGACCAGCACCAGTCCGATGAGGTTCGGATCGAACCGCACGCGCCCGCCGTCGCCGACGTAGGCGCCGAGCGGCACGGACAGACTGCCCCCTCCACCTGCGCTTCCGCTGCCGTTGAAGTTCGACGTGGCGTCGCCGGTGCCGTTGCCGCCTCCGAACGCGTAGTAGCCGAGCGCGACGGGCACCACCTCGATGCCCTCGATCTCGATCTTGTCGCCGTACGCGGTCTTCACGCCGACGCCTGCGACGCGATCTGCCAGGTCCAGTACGAGTTCAGCCATGTCGCCACGCTACCCGTGCCGCGCCGCGGCTACCAGCCCCATCCGGCCGCGGTCGGGTCGAAGGGCTCGTCGCCGTCTGCGCCCCGCCCCCGGAGAGCCTGCCGCGGGTCACCAGCGGCACCGTGCTCAGCGGCGGGCTGGGCCGCGGTGTGCTCGGCGCGAGCCTCCCGGCGCTGCCGCCGCTCGTCCTCGCGCTGCACGAGCGAGGCCGGACGCAGGGCCCCTCTGCCGAACTTCGCCGAAACCTGATCGATCGTGCGCTCGGCGTCGCGCCACTCCTCATCTGGATCCCAGAGCATCGCGCCTGATCCGGACTCGCGGAGGTTCTCGGCGCGCACGCCGATGAGTCGCACGCGTTGGCCGTCGCCGATGAGTCCTTCGAGGGCCTCTGATGCCTCGTCGTAGACGCGCCGCGCGACATCCGTCGGCTCGCCCAGCGTGCGCGACCGCGTGAGGGTGCGGAAGTCGCCGTACCGGAGTTTCAACGAGACCGTTCGTGCGACGAGCCCGGCCTTGCGCAGGCGCACGGCGACATTGCCCGACAACTGCAGCAGTTCGCGGCGGATCTCGACGGGATCGACCACGTCGTGGCCGAAGGTCTGTTCGTGCCCGATGCTCTTCTCGACTCGGGTCGTGTGCACGGCGCGAGGATCTTCGCCCCGAGCGAGGTGCGCCAGCCTGGCCGCAAGCGCCGAGCCGACGGCCCGCTCGAGCGAGTCGGGCGGCATGGCCGCCACATCGCCGACCGTGCGCAGGCCGAGGCGCAGGAGCGATTCCTCGGTCACCCGGCCCACACCCCACAGCGCCGACACGGGCAGCGGATGCAGGAATGCGACCGTCTCGTGCGCCGGCACCACGAGCATGCCGTCGGGCTTGGCCCGGCTCGACGCCACCTTCGCGACGTACTTCGTGGCGGCGACCCCGACCGAGCAGGTGAGTCCGGTCTCGGCCTGGACGCGTTCGCGAATGGTCCAAGCGATCTCGGCGGGGGTGCCGTGCAGCCGGCGCGCGCCGGACACGTCGAGGAACGCCTCATCGATCGACAACGGCTCGACGAGCGGCGTGATCTCGCCGAAGATCTCCATGACGCGCTTGGAGTACTTCGAGTACGACGGGTAGTCGCCCTGCAGCACGATCGCGTTCGGGCACCGCTGCAGGGCCACGGACATCGGCATGGCCGAGTTCACGCCGTAGCGTCGGGCCTCGTAGCTGGCCGCGGCGACGACTCCTCTGCCCGCCGTGCCGCCCACCAGCACGGGCTTGCCTCGCAGCTCGGGCCGCGAGAGCAACTCGACCGAGACGAAGAACGCGTCCATGTCGACGTGCAGGATCGGGGTCGCCGAGTCGTCGACGGGCCCCGTGGTGACCTGCCTCGACGAGCCGTCCTGCTTGCTCACGTGCCGACCTTACCCGCGGCCACCGTCATGCGATCGGTCACGCGGGCGAGACGGTGCTCAGAAGCCGAAGTCGCCGCCGAAATCGCCGCCACCACCGAAATCTCCACCACCGAAATCGCCTCCGAAGCCGCCATCGGCCGAGGCATCGCCACCCGTGTCGGCACCGGTGTCGGCGGACCCGCCGTCACCCGCGACGTCGCCCCCGAAGTCGGGACCGGGCAGGAACGCCTGCGCGATCATCGAGCCGACCACGACGCCCGCCACCGTGCCGAGCATGGAGCCGCCGACCATCGAGCCGAACGACGGGCCGCCGGGGCCGGTGCGACCGCCCGCGGCATCCGTCGCCCGGAAGGTGCGCTCCATGGTGCCGGGCGACCGCAGCTCGGCGCGCGTCGCGGCGCGGGCGAGGGCGGAGGGTTCGTCGGAGACGACGCGCTCCCCCGCGGGCGCCTGGGCGGCCAGGGCCCGGTAGACCTGTGCACGCTGATCGGGGGTGAGCTTGGCGAACGCCTCGGCGTGCACCGCCTCGATCGACTCGGGCGGTGCCGTGCGAAGCAGGTAGCGGTAGCGTTCAACGGCCCGCTCGTCCTCCGATTGCGCCGGAGCCTGCGGAACCCGCCGCGCGGGCTGGGTGGCGCGGTCGTCGGGTGCGCCGAACAGTCGATCAAGGAAACCCATGTGTGCTCACCAATCGCTCAGGGGACGACCAGCCTAGGGTCGCCAGCCCCGAACCCGCTGTGAGCGCCGCCAGTCGGGCGCGGTACGACGCCCGCACCCGGGACGACCGCGGGCGGTGCCCCGACCGAGGTCGGGGCACCGCCCGCAGGGAACTGCTGGACTCGTCTATTCGGCGGTCGCCCGCTCGAGCACGAGCTCGCGCACGCGCGCGGCGTCGGCCTTGCCCTGCATCGCCTTCATGACCGCGCCGATGACCGCGCCGGCGGCCTGGACCTTGCCGTAGCGGATCTTCTCGAGCACGTCGGGCTGCGAGGCCAGCGCCTGGTCGATCGCCGCGATGAGCGCCCCGTCGTCGGAGACGACGGCGAGGCCGCGGGCGTCGACGATCTGCTGCGGCGAGCCCTCGCCGGCCACGACGCCCTCGAGCACCTGGCGGGCCAGGCGGTCGGTGAGGGTGCCGGCCTCGACGAGGGCCGCGAGCTCGGCGACATGGGTCGGCGACACCAGGGTCGTGGCATCGCGGTCTGCGGCATTCGCGAGACGCGCGATCTCACCCGTCCACCACTTGCGCGCGGCGGCGGGCGTGGCGCCGGCGGCGACGGTCTCGGCCAGCTCGTTGAGCATGCCCGAGTTCGCCACGATCTGGAACTCGTCGTCGGTGAAGCCCCACTCGGCCTTCAGGCGACGGCGGCGTGCGGCAGGCGCCTCGGGCAGCGCCGCGCGCAGCTCCTCGATCAGCTCGGCCGAGGGCACGACCGGCAGCAGGTCGGG
The DNA here is from genome assembly GCF_001660485.1 of Agromyces aureus. Taxonomy (GTDB): domain Bacteria; phylum Actinomycetota; class Actinomycetes; order Actinomycetales; family Microbacteriaceae; genus Agromyces; species Agromyces aureus. The sequence goes on along the minus strand of NZ_CP013979.1, from coordinate 1,999,421 downwards.
CTCGGGGAAGTAGCGGTAGTCGTCGGCGTCGGACTTCGGGCGACCGGCGCTCGTCGTGCCCGTGTCCTCATGCCAGTGCCGCGTCTCCTGCGTGATCGAGCCGCCATCGGCGAGGATCGCCGCCTGACGCTGGATCTCGTAGCGCACCGCGCGCTCGATCGAACGGAACGAGTTCACGTTCTTCGTCTCGGTGCGCGTGCCGAGCTTCTCCTGGCCGCGCGGGCGGAGCGACACGTTCGCGTCGCAACGCAGGTTGCCGCGCTCCATGCGCGCCTCGGAGATGCCGAGCGAGAGCGCGATGTCGCGGATGATCGACACGTAGGCGCGCGCGAGCGCGGGGGCATCGGCCTCGGCACCGAAGATCGGGCGCGTGACGATCTCGACGAGCGGCACGCCGGCGCGGTTGTAGTCGACGAGCGAGTACTCGGCGCCCTGGATGCGGCCCGTCGAGCCGCCGACGTGCGTCAGCTTGCCCGCGTCCTCCTCCATGTGGGCGCGCTCGATCGGCACCTGGAAGACCCGGCCGTTCTCGAGTTCGACCTCGACCTCGCCGTCGAAGGCGATCGGCTCGTCGTACTGCGAGATCTGGTAGTTCTTGGCGAGGTCGGGGTAGAAGTAGTTCTTGCGCGCGAACCGGCTCGACGCCGCGATCTCGCAGCCGAGCGCGAGGCCGAGCGAGATCGACGAGCGGATGGCCTGCTCGTTCACGACCGGCAGCGAACCCGGCAGGCCGAGGCAGACGGGCGTGATCAGCGTGTTCGGCGCCGCGTCGTGGAACGCCGAGTTGGCCGGGTTGGGCGCCGACGAGAACATCTTCGTCGTGGTGTTCAACTCGACGTGCACCTCGAGCCCGATGACCGGTTCGAAGAGCTCGAGCGCCTTGTCGAAGTCCATGAGTGCCGCGCGGGCCATCAGAGTGCACCTTCCTCGGCCGCAGCCATCTCATGCGAAGACAGATCGGGCGCGCGGCTCAGCAGCGGCGCACCCCACTCGGCCTCGAGCAGGCGCTCGAGCGCGCCGCCCACGTTGTAGAGGCGGGCGTCCTGGCGCGCCGGTGCCAGGAACTGGATGCCGACGGGCAGTCCGTCTTCGGGCGCGAGGCCCGCGGGCAGCGAGATGCCGGGCACGCCGGCGAGGTTCGCCGGGATCGTCGCCACATCGTTGAGGTACATCGACAGCGGGTCGTCGAGCTTCTCACCGAGCTTGAACGCGGTCGTCGGCGCGGTCGGCGTCGCGAGCACGTCGACCTTCGCGAAGGCGGCGTCGAAGTCGCGCTGCACGAGCGTGCGCACCTTCTGCGCGCTGCCGTAGTAGGCGTCGTAGTAGCCGGCAGAGAGCGCGTAGGTGCCGAGGATGATGCGGCGCTTGACCTCGGGGCCGAACCCCGCCTCGCGCGTGGCCGCCATGACCTGCTCGACCGTGCCGCCGCCCTCTGGCGTGACCCGCAGGCCGAAGCGAACCGAGTCGAACTTCGCCAGGTTCGACGAGGCCTCGGCCGGGAGGATCAGGTAGTACGCGGCGATCGCGTACTCGAAGCTCGGGGCGTCGATCTCGACGATCTCGGCGCCGTTGCGCTCGAGGAGCGCGAGCGCTTCGTGGAACCGCGAACGCACGCCCGCCTGCACGCCGTCGGAGTCGAGCTGCTTGACGACGCCGATGCGGACGCCCGCGACATCCGCTCGCCGGACGGCGTCGGCCATCGACGGCCAGGGCTCGGCGATCGAGGTCGAGTCGTGCGGGTCGTGGCCTGCGATCACGTCTTGCAGCAGCGCGGCGTCGAGCACGGTGCGCGTGACCGGGCCGATCTGGTCGAGGCTCGACGCCAGGGCGATCGAACCGTATCGGCTCACGGCGCCGTAGGTCGGCTTGACGCCGACGGTGCCCGTGACGTGCGCCGGCTGGCGGATCGACCCGCCCGTGTCGCTGCCGAGCGCGAGGGGGGCCTCGAAGGCCGCGACGGAGGCGGCTGAGCCGCCGCCCGAACCGCCGGGGATGCGGTCGAGATCCCACGGGTTGTGGGTCGGACCGTACGCCGAGTGCTCGGTCGAGGAGCCCATGGCGAACTCATCCATGTTGGTCTTGCCGAGCGGGATCATGCCCGCCTCGCGCACGAGCCGCACGGGCGTCGCGTCGTAGGGCGGGATCCAGCCCTCGAGGATGCGCGACCCCGCGGTCGAGGGCATGCCCTCGGTGACGAGGACGTCCTTGACGGCGATGGGCACGCCGGCCAGCGGGCCGAACGACTCACCGGCGGCGCGACGACGGTCGACATCGGCGGCCGCGGCGAGGGCGCCCTCGGCGTCGACGTGGAGGAAGGCGTGCACGGCGCCATCGACGGCCGCGATGCGGTCGAGGTGGGCGCGGGTGGCCTCGACCGAGGAGACGTCGCCCGCGGCGATCTTCGCCCCGAGCTCGGCGGCGGTCAGGCGGATGATCTCGCTCACTGCTCCTCCCCCAGGATCGCCGAGACGACGAATCGCGAACCGTCGGCCTCCGGCGCGCCGGCGACGGCCTGCTCGGCGGTCAGCACGTCGGCGCCGACGACGTCGGCGCGGAACACGTTCTGCAGCGGGATCGGGTGGCTGGTCGGCGGCACGTCGGGTGTGGCGACCTCGCTGACCTTCTCGACGGCCTGCATGATCTGGCCGAGCTCCGTCGTGAGGTGCGCGATCTCTTCTTCGGTGAGCGCGATGCGTGCGAGGTTCGCGAGATGCGCGACCTGCTCCGCAGTGATTTCGGACATGCTGCTCCGTCGTCTCGTGGTGGGGATGCATCCATTCTATCGGGGCACGGCCGGTCGTCCTTCGTGCGGACGGGCCGACCCTGCTGCGAGTTCGACGGACTACTTCTGCACGCCGAAGAGCCCGTCGCCGTACTTGTGCAGCAGCGCGTACGCGTCGGCGAAGGTCTCGGGTTCGGGCTCGTCCGCACGGCCGAACTTCGCCAGCAGCAGGCCGAGCAGTCCGCGGGCCGGCGGACTCAGCGGCTTGTCCTTGTGCGTGTTCGCAGGATGCGGCGGCTTCGCCTGCGGGTTCGCCGGCAGGTACTGCGGAGTCGTCGACGGCCAGGAGGACGGATGTCTCGGGGCATCGAGGTTCACGGCGTTGAACAGGTTGTTCGCGCCTGCGTCTCGTCGGGTCAGCGGCTTCAACCCGTGCAGACGGCTGAGCGTCGCGATGACGGCGGCATGGTCCATCGCGTCGTGCACGACGGTGCCGGCCTGCGTGTAGGCGGAGACCGCGATCGCGGGCACACGGCATCCGAGCCGATCGAAGGAGAAGCCCATCTCGCCGGGGTCCTCCCCCTCGTGCGGCGGCACGCCCTCGGGCGGCGGCACGTGATCGTAGGTGCCCCCGTGCTCGTCGAACGTGATGAGGAACAGGGTGTTCAGCGCATTGGATCCGATGGCGCTCGCGCTCGTCTTGATGGCTTCGTAGACGCGGTGCACGAGGAGTTCACCCGCACGCACGTCGGACACGGCGCTGTCGATGACTTCGGTTCCGTCGACGTCGGACTCGCGCAGCTTGCCGAACGGCGGATGGAAGTCGTTGTGGTTGTAGACCATCCGCGGCTCGATGAACGAGTACGCAGGGAGCTTGCCGGTGCGTACGTCGTCGTAGAACTGCTCCATGGTCGCGAAGTGATCGGTCGCCCAGTACTGCTGGAGCACGGGCGCGTGCAGCACCCCGGTGAACGACACGAGCTGCAGTTCGTCGAAGTAGACGCGCCAGGAGATCTTCGCCTCTTCGAGCCGATTGAAGATGGTCGGCGCCGCATCGGCGTCGAGCCACTTGTCGTAGCCGCCGTCGTGCTTGTTGGTGACGAAGCCGTGCGAGGTGGAGGCGTGGAAGAAGGAGCGGTTGGGAAACGTCTGCGACGGCACGGCGCAGTGCCAGGCATCGTAGACGGCGAAGTTCTTCGCGAGCGTCGAGAGCACCGGCAGCATCTCGGGCGAGAACGAGCCCATGATCTCGCTCAGCTCGTCGAGGGTCGGCTGCTTTCCCTTGCGGAGCCGCTCGAAGTTGATCGCGTAGTCGTCGACGAATCCGCTCATGGTGGGGCGCTGACCTGCGGCGGGCGCATTGTAGGGCTCGTCCATGTCGCCGACCTCGACCTCGGCATTGGATTGAGGGTCCACGATGCCGAACAATTGCGTGTTCACGTGCGGATACTCTTCACCCGGGTCGGGATTCGGCATGCCCATGACCTCGTCGGTCGAACCCTCGTAGACGTGGGCCTCGATCACGGTGCCGTCGGCCGCCGTGTTGGCGTAGTCGCCGAACGCGAGACCGTCGAAGGTCGTTCCCTCGGAGATGTCATCGGGCGTGTAGAGCCAGCCGAGGAGATTGTCGAACGAGCGGTTCTCGCCCATGAGCACGACGAGGTGGTCGAAACCGGCCGTCGCCCTCGGGGTGAGCGCGGCGAACTCATCGGCGCCTTCGGCGAATCCGGTGGCATGCCCGACCGCGGCCCCGACGGCCGCACCGACCCCGCCGCCGACCACCGCGCCCGCGGCAGCGACTCCGCCGAACTTGAGGAAGTCGCGCCGAGTGGCACCGGATGACTCGGACGTCGCGGTGCCGGTCGCCCCGGCCTCAGGGACCGGCCGAGTGCGCCGACCGAGACCGTGCCGCGAGTCGCGACCTGCCGAGGCCGGTCTCGCCGGCTCGGATGCCCCGTCGCTGGCCCCCGCCGTGGCCTCGCTCGCCTCGTCGTTCGGAATCCCCATGCGCTCCCCCGTCGTCCTGCTGCATCAATTCTGCACGAACGGAGACGACGTCTCCTGACGTTCGCTGGATGCGACTTCACTCGTCGAGCGCGGCAGGCCCCTGCGTCACGAGTATGGCGAACTGCGCGGCATCGAGCACGCGGAGGCCGAGTTCTTCGGCCTTGGCGAGCTTCGAACCGGCGCCCGGCCCGGCCGCGACGAAGTCGGTCTTCTTCGAGACGCTGGATGCGGCCTTGCCGCCGGCATTGATGATCGCCTCTTGGGCGCCGTCTCTCGTGAACCCCTCGAGCGAGCCGGTCGCGACGACCGTGAGCCCCGCGAGTACACCACCGGCTGCCGCCGCCGCGCCCGGACCGGGATGCCCCTGGGTCGCCCACTGCACGCCCGCCGCGGTCCACCGATCGATGATCTCGAGGTGCCAGTCGACGGCGAACCAGTCGATGAGCGAGTCGGCGATGATGCCGCCGACGCCGTCGACCTCGGCCAACTCGTCGCGAGTTGCCGCCCGGATCGCGTCGAGCGAACCGAACCAGTCGGCCAGTGCCCGTGCGGCGACCGGTCCGACGTGGCGGATGTTGAGCGACACGAGCAACCGCCACAGCGGTTTGGTCTTGGCCTTCTCGAGTTCGGCGAGCAACTTGGTCGCAGCCTCGGATGGGCCGACCTCTCGATAGTCCTTCTTGATGCCCGCGGCCCGGCGCTCGGCGGCCGTTAGCTGCTCGGCGCCCGGCGGGTAGGTGATGCGCGACTTCTGGAAGGGCGCTCGCTTGACCGGTTTTCCGGTCGTCTCGTCGAACTTCGGTTCACCGGTCTCGGCGTCGCGCACGACCACCTCGATGGGCACGAGCTCGTCGAGCGAGAGTTCGAACAGGCGAGCCTCGGTCGCGAGCGGAGGGTCGGCCGGGAACGAGGGCTGCGTGAGCGCCGCGGCCGTGACCTCGCCGAGCGCCTCGATGTCGAGGCCTCCGCGCGAGCCGATGTGCTCCACGCGCCCGCGCACCTGCGCCGGGCACGACTCGGCGTTCGGGCAGCGGAGGTCGATGTCGCCCTCTTTCATGGCGCGCAACGCCGTGCCGCACTCGGGGCAGAGTTCGGGCATGTGCCACTCGACCTCGGTGCCGTCTCGCAACTGCTCGACCGCGCCGAGGATCTCGGGGATCACGTCGCCGGCCTTGCGCAGCACGACCGTGTCGCCGATGAGCACGCCCTTGGCGCGCACGACCTGCTGGTTGTGCAGCGTCGCCTGACGAACGGTGGATCCGGCGACCTTCACGGGTGCCATCACGGCGTACGGCGTGGCTCGCCCGGTGCGGCCGACGCCGACGACGATGTCGAGGAGCTTCGTGTGCACCTCTTCGGGCGGGTACTTGTAGGCGATCGCCCACCGCGGCGCCCGGCTCGTGGCGCCGAGCTCGTCGTGCAGTGCGAGCTCGTCGATCTTCACCACGATGCCGTCGATCTCGTGCTCGACGTCGTGCCGGTGCTCGCCGCGCTCGACGATGTAGCCGGCGACGTCGTCAACCGACGAGAACACGCGGGAGTGCGGAGAGACCGGCAGCCCCCACGACGCGAGCACCTCGTAGATGCCCGACTGGGTCGACACCTCGGGATGCGCCCACGCGCCGATGCCGTGCAGGTACAGCGAGAGCCGTCCGAGGCGCTCGCGCATGAGCACGAGCTCGGCCTCCGACTTGTTGTCGCGGCGCTGGCGCAGGCTGCCGGCCGCGGTGTTGCGGGCGTTGGCGAACTCTGCGTACCTCGTGGGGATCGCGTCGGCGTCGCGCCCGCGCGCGACCCACTCGGTTTCGAACGCGGCCTGGAGTTCGTGCTGGCGCTCGTTCAGCGCCTCGAAGTCGGTCGTGCGCAGGAACACCTCGCCACGCACCTCGAAGAAGTCGGGATACCCCGAGCCCACGAGCCGGCGCGGAATGACCGGGATCAGGTCGACGTTCTCGGTGATGTCCTCGCCGACCCTGCCGTCGCCACGCGTGGTCGCGGTCTCGAGCACGCCGTCGCGGTAGGCGAGGCTGATCGCGAGTCCGTCGATCTTGAGCTCGGACAGCCAGTGCACCGGGCGGCCTGCGGCGGCCTGCGCCTTCGCGGCCCACTCCCGGAACTCCTCGATCGAGAAGACGTTGTCGAGGCTCAGCATGCGTTCGGCGTGCTCGTGCTCGGGGAACCCGGCCGAGACGATCGCCGCACCGACCTGCTGGGTGGGGCTGTCCTGGCCCGCCAACTCGGGGAACGCCCGCTCGAGCGCCTCGAGCCGATGGAAGTCGGTGTCGTACTCGGCGTCGGACAGTGGCGACTCCCCGTCGCCGTAGTAGGCGAGTCGCGCGCCCTCGATGCGAGCGGTGAGCGCGTCGGCCTCGGCGCGCGCCGCCTCGAATTCGGTCGGAAGGTCGGTCTCAGCCGAAGTCTCGCTCACGACTTCATCCTACGAGCGACCACCGACGGGCAATCCGCCGGCACGCATCGCCGAGCGGATGCCGCGGACGACCCATGACCGGCTCGGTTCAGGTCGCGTCCCACAGCGCACGGTAATAGGCGATGCGGTCGGGGTCGGGTGCGACGCCGTACGCCTCGAAGAACGCGGGCTCGTGGCCGTCGCCGAAGTTCCACTCCAGGCTCCAGCTGCCGACGGCCAGGTCGGCCCAACGGTCGGCGACGCCGAGTCGTGCGACATCGACGATGCCCGCGAACCCGCCGTGCGCGTCGATGAGCGTGTTCGGTGCGCACGGGTCCCCGTGGCAGACGACCATCCGATCGACGGACGGCGGGTCGCGCAGGTCGTCTGGCACGATGATCCCGGATGCCTCGGCGACCGCGATGCGCCGGGCGACCGACCAGTCGAACGGGCATTCGGCGGGGTCGATGCCGTCGTGCAGGCGACGGAGCCCCGTGCCCATGGCGCGCGCCGCGGCATCCGCCCGTTGCTTCCAGATCGGAGCCACCGCGGATGCGGCGTCGATCGCCGCAGTGGCGAGCCACTCACCGGAATCGTCACGGCCGGCCGCGACGACCCGCGGCACGGCGAAGCGGTCGCGCAGCCAGGCGAGACGGCGTTCCTCGTCGGCGAGCGACTCCCCCGAGCCGCTCGGGTTCCACTTGATGAAGCACGATCCGCCGGCGGACGCCGGCCGGTCGACGCGGAAGGTCAGCCCGCCGACGCCGTTGCGCCAGACCGGCGTGATCGGCGCACCATCGGCGAAGGCGGTGACCGCCGGCGGCACCCGCGGCTCGACGTCGGGAACGCCGGCGAGCTCGCGCGTCATGCGAGTTCGCCGGCGCTCGGTTCGACGAGCGCGCGGATCAGCGCTCCTCGACGAATCCGGCGCGGTCGACGCGACGGTGGTATCGGGTGCCCGACATGCCGCCGAGCACGGCCCCGGCGAGGCTCGCGACGAGCACGATCCCGGCGGTGACGAGTCCGGCGACCGTGAACTCCTCGGGGCTCATCTGGATGCGGGGGTAGAGGTTCGCGTTGGCGAGCACGTCGACCTGGCTGCCGATGATGACGCTCACCAGGGAGACGACGATCGCGATCACGAGCGCCCAGACCCAGACGGCGAGCCCTTGCACGGCGCCGTTGAAGCGGGCCATTCGAGCAGCGACGTAGCCACCGCACCAGTACGACACGAGGAGGATCACGGCGAGCGCGGCGACGGCGACCCATCCGACGTTCTCGGAGGGGACGCCGGTGAGCGCACCGGCCCGATCGGTGGTGTCGATGCCGAGTGCAGTGGCCGCGCCGGCGACGGTGCCGGTCAGGATGGCCGCGGTGCCGGTCGCGGTGAGCCAGCCGAAGAGCGCCGAGCCGAGCTTCACACCGCCGAACGCCTCCCGCTGGCGGGCGACCACCGCGCGTCGGGCCGCTGCACCGGAGGGCGCGGGCTCGCCGTGCGCGGTGCGCTCGGAGTCGTCGGATGCCGCTGCGGCACCCTCGTCGACGGTGCCGGCCTTCGCCGTGCGGTCCTTCGCGCCGGTGGCGCGGGGGTCGACGGTCGGCTGCACGACGGTGTCGCGCTGGTCGGCGCTGCGATCGGCCTTGCGCGAGCCGGCGGTGCGCTCGTCGATCACGGCGGTGGCTGCTGAACCCTTGGCAGTCGTCTCGGTGGGTGCGGGGTGCGTGGCGCTTCGTTCTTCGGGAACTCGGGGGGTGGTCACGTCGTCCTCCTCGGGGGATGCGCCGCTCGCTCGAGCGACGTCCGCCCGAATCTAGTGACGCCGGCGTCGGGACGTCGGGCCTTGACAGGGGGCGAGGCATACCAGTATTCGAGGGCATGAACGCTGAACGACGGACGTCGTCCGGGCTCGGGGAACGGATGTCGCGGCGAACGATCGGCGGGCGGCTCAGACGCCGACGGGCACTGCGCTCACCGTGCGGTCGATCGTGAACTGCCCGAGCACGCGCGTGCCGACGTAGATCACGGCGGTCTGCCCGGGGGCGACCCCGTCGAGCGGGATCTCGGGCGTCACGACGAGTTCGGCCGCGCCCGCGGCATCCGGAACCACCTGCGCGAGCGCCGGAACCGGGTCGGCGTGCGCACGGATCTGCACCTCGCACGCGAACTCGCTCGCGGGGTCGGCGGGTGCGAGCCCGGCCCACGTGTAGCGGGAGCCGGCGATGAGCGCGGTCGCGAGCGCCTCTTTGGGGCCGACGACGACGGTGTTCTCCTTCGGGCGCACCTCGAGCACGAAGCGCGGCTTGCCGTCGGCGGCGGGCGTGCCGAGGCGCATGCCGCGGCGCTGGCCGACGGTGAAGGCGTGCGCACCCTCGTGCGAGCCGACGACGGCGCCCGTGCGGTCGACGATGTCTCCGGTCGCGGTGCCGACCTTGTCGGCGAGCCAGCCCTTGGTGTCGCCGTCGGGGATGAAGCAGATGTCGTAGGAGTCGGGCTTCTGGGCGACGCTGAGGCCACGGCGCGCGGCCTCCTCGCGCACGAGCGCCTTGGACGGCGTGTCGCCGAGCGGGAAGTACGCGTGCGCGAGCTGCTCGGCCGTGAGCACGCCGAGCACATAGGACTGGTCCTTCGCCTCGGCGCTCGCGCGGTGCAGTTCGAGGGCGCCCGATGCGCCGGGGAGGACCTTCGCGTAGTGGCCGGTGGCGACCGCGTCGAAGCCGAGCGCGAGGGCCTTCTCGAGCAGCGCGGCGAACTTGATGCGCTCGTTGCAGCGCATGCACGGGTTGGGCGTGCGGCCGGCCGAGTACTCGGAGATGAAGTCGTCGACGACGTCGGCCTTGAACCGCTCCGAGAAGTCCCACACGTAGTACGGGATGCCGAGCACGTTCGCGGCGCGCTGGGCGTCCATCGAGTCCTCGATGGTGCAGCAGCCGCGGCTGCCGGTGCGCAGGGTGCCGGGCATGCGGCTGAGCGCCAGGTGCACGCCGACGACCTCGTGCCCCGCCTCGACGGCGCGCGCGGCCGCGACGGCGCTGTCGACGCCACCGCTCATCGCTGCAAGAACCTTCACCTCTCCAGTCTAGGCAGGGCCTCCTGAGCGGATGCCGCGTGGCGGCGTTCCGGTCGACGGATGCCGCGGCGAGCGCAAGGCGCCCTGCCCGGACTCAGCGGTCGAACGAGGTGGCGCGAGCGGCGAGCCCGGCCTTCGCGGCCTGCGCGTGCGCCGCCGGGAGCGCCGCGAGGAACGCGTCGACGTCGGCGTCGGTCGAGTCGTGGCCGAGCGTGATGCGGAGCGCTCCCCTGGCATCGGCCTCGCTGCGGCCCATGGCCATGAGCACGTGCGAGGGCTCTGGCACGCCGGCCTGGCACGCCGAGCCGGTCGACACGGCGACCCCGGCGGCGTCGAGCAGGAAGAGGAGCGAGTCGCCCTCGCATCCGTCGAACGAGAGGTGCACGTTGCCCGGAAGGCGACCGTCGGCCGTCGGATCGCCGGAGAGGTGCACGCCGGGCACCGCGGCGAGCGCGCCCGCGATCAGGCGGTCGCGAAGTGCCGCGATGCGCGTCGCATCGTCGTCGAGATGCGCATGCACGATCTCGGCGGCGGCCGCGAACCCGGCGGCGGCCGCGACGTCCTGCGTGCCGGAGCGCACCTTGCGCTGCTGCCCGCCGCCGTGGATGAGCGGCTCGAGCGCGGCCGACCGGTCGAGGACGAGCGCACCGATGCCCGACGGGCCACCGATCTTGTGCGCGGAGACGCTGAGCGCGACGAGCCCGGCGCCGCGGGGCGCGTTCGTCTCCCGGCGGAGGCCCCGCACGTCGATCGGCACCTGCCCGTACGCCGACACCGCGTCCACGTGCAACGGCACGCCGGCGGCCGCCGTGAGCCGCGCGACCTCGGCGACCGGCTGGATCGTGCCCACCTCGTTGTTGGCCCAGAGCATCGTGACGAGGGCGACGGATGCCGCGTGCTCGGCGAGCAGCGCTTCGAGCACGTCGAGCCGAAGGCGTCCGACGTCGTCGAGCGGCACCTCGTCGATCACGGCGCCCTCGTGAGCCGCCAACCACTCGACCGTGTCGACGGTGGCGTGGTGCTCCCCCGCGGGGACGATGAGGCGCGGGCGCGCGGCATCCGTCTGCCTGCTCCACCAGAGGCCCTTGATCGCGAGGTTCACGGCCTCGGTGCCGTTGCCCGTGAAGACGACCTCGATGCCGTCGATGCCGAGCGTCGCCGCGATGCGCTCGCGCGATTCCTCGAGCACGCGCTTGGCCTGCTGGCCGGCGCTGTGGATCGAGGCGGGATTGCCCACCAGGCGCATCGCGTCGAGCATGGCGTCGATCGCCTCGGGCCGCATGGGCGTGGTCGCCGCGTGGTCGAGGTAGACCGCCATGCACTCTCCGTCCCTCGGGTGGATCTACTCTAGAACGCATGTCTGAGAGCGATCCCCTGCACGACCTCGGCGTCCGAACCGGCGCCGACGGCGGCACGGTCCGAGTGTGGTCGGCGAACGCGACGTCGATCGAGCTCGAGGTGTTCGATCGCTCCGACGCGGGCTGGGCGACCGATCGCGTCGACCTCGCGCGCGACGAGCACGGTGTGTGGCAGGGCTTCTCGTCGGCGCTCGTGCACGGCGCGCGCTACGGGTTCCGCGTCGACGGCCCCACGGGGGTCGAGCACGCGTTCAACCCGGCGCAGACCCTGCTCGACCCCTACGCGCGCGGCCTCGCGGCCGTCGGCGGCGGCTCGTGGCACGGCGTCGCCCTCGACCCGGTGACCGAGGCGGCCGCGGCCGACGGCGAGGAGCGGTTCTCGTGGAACGGCGTCGCGAAGCCCGCGGTCCCCCTCGACCACACGGTGGTCTACGAGGCCCACGTGCGAGGCTTCTCCAAGCTCAACCCGGCCGTGCCGGAGGCGCTGCGCGGCACGTACGCCGGCCTCGGGCACGAGGCGTCGCTCGAGTACCTCACCGGGCTCGGCGTCACGACGATCGAACTGCTGCCCGTGCACGCGTTCCTCTCGGAGCACCGCCTGAAGCGCCAGGGGCGCACGAACTACTGGGGCTACAACACACTCGGCTTCTTCGCGCCGCACGCGCCGTACGCGACCGCCGCCGCCCGTGCGAAGGGCGCGGCGGCGGTGCGGCGCGAGTTCGCCGAGATGGTCCGCAGCCTCCACGCGGCCGGCCTCGAGGTCGTGCTCGACGTGGTCTACAACCACACCGCCGAAGAGGGCCGCGAAGGGCCGACCTACTCGTTCCGCGGCATCGACAACGCGTCGTACTACCGCCACGACGCCCACGGTCGCTACGTCGACACGACCGGATGCGGCAACACGCTCGACTTCGGTCGCGACGAGCCCTCGCGCCTTGTGCTCGACTCGATGCGCGCGTTCGCCGACGAACTGCAGGTCGACGGGTTCCGTCTCGACCTCGCCGCGACCCTCGGACGAGACGACCACGGCGCCTACACGCCCGACCACCCCCTGCTGCAGGCGATGCTCGCCGACCCCGTGATCGGCGCCACGAAGCTCATCGCCGAGCCGTGGGACGTCGGCCCCGGCGGCTGGCAGACCGGCAACTTCCCGCGCGGATTCATCGAGTGGAACGACCGCTACCGCGACCGCATGCGCGACTTCTGGCTGGGCGACCTGCGCCGTGAGCGTGAGACCGGCGACGCCGGCAGCGGCATCGGCCGGTTCGCCACACGGCTCGCCGGCTCGTCGAACACGTTCAGCCTCGAACGCGGACCGCTCGCGAGCCTGAACTTCATCACCGCGCACGACGGGTTCACGCTCGCCGACCTCACCGCGTACGACGTCAAGCACAACCTCGGCAACGGCGAGCAGAACCGCGACGGCACCGACGGCAACAACTCGTACAACCACGGGGTCGAGGGCGAGACCGACGACGCCGAGGTGCTCTCGGCGCGACGGCGCAGCATCCGGAACCTGCTCGGCACGCTGCTGCTGTCGGCCGGCGTGCCCATGCTCACCGCCGGCGACGAGTACGGACGCAGCCAGCGCGGCAACAACAACGCGTACTGCCAGGACTCCGACCTCACCTGGCTGTCGTGGAGCGCCGAGGATCGCGATGCGGGCCTCGAGGCCACCGCCCGTCGCCTGGTGCACCTGCGTCGCGACAACCCCGCGATCCGACCCGTGCGCTTCGGCGTGTTCGGCGAGACCACGCCGAGCGCATCGCAGATGGACTGGTACAACACCGACGGCGAGACCATGACCATCGACGACTGGAACGACCCCGCCGAGCGCACGCTGCAGTACCTCGCCGCGTCGACCCCCGAGGTCGAGGAGTTCAACCGCATCCTGCTCGTCGTGCACGCGCACGAGACGCCGGCCGAGGTCGTGCTGCCCGAGCACGACGGCGTCACGGGCTACATGCTGCTGTGGGACTCCTCCGACGAGCACCCGGTGACCGAGTCGAGCGAGCACCTGCCCGGCGAACGCGTGGGCGTGCCGCCGCAGTCGATGCTGCTCTACCGGGCGCTCGGCGAGGCCTCGAGCGCGGCGTCCGACGCGAGGGCCGTCATCGACCCCCCGGCTGCCGACGACCCGGTCGCCGACGCCCGGATCAGCGGCTGATGGCCAAGCGGTCGGATGCCGCAGCCGGCACGCCCGCGACCCTCGCGCTCACCCGGGCCGGCGTCGCGTTCCACGCGCACGCGTACGAGCACGACCCCCGCGCGGCCGCCTACGGGCTCGAGGCCGCCGAGAAGCTCGGGCTCGATCCCGAGCGCGTCTTCAAGACGCTGCTCGCATCGGTCGACGGCTCGCTCGCCGTCGCGATCGTGCCCGTCGCGATGCTGCTCGACCTCAAGTCGCTCGCGCAGGCGCTCGGCGGCAAGCGCGCCGAGATGGCGGACCCCGCCGTCGCCGAACGGAAGACCGGCTACGTCGTGGGCGGCATCAGTCCGATCGGGCAGAAGACCCCGCTGCCGACCGTGCTCGACGAGTCCGCGATCCTCCACGAGGCCGTCTACGTCTCAGGCGGGCGGAGGGGGCTCGACCTCGAGCTCGCGCCCGACGACCTCCTGGCCGTCACCGGCGGCCGATACGCGCCCATCGCCCGGACCCGCTGACCCCTAGGTCGCGCCGACCGATGCGGTGCGGCGTCGTCCGTCAGACGCCGCCGCACCGGGTTCGGCTGGCCGAGGCTCAGCCGGCGACCGCGACGAGTCCGAGCTCAGCGGAGGAGACGAGCAGCGGATGCCGCGGCACGACCCGCACCGTGTAGCCGAACGACCCGGCGCGGGCGAGCACGATCGTGCCGGTGTACAGCTGCGGACCCGCGGCGCCGGTTCCGGCATCCGTTCCGCTGATCGCCGGCGTCAGCGGGGTCAGCATCGCGTGCTCGATGCGCTCGTCGGAGCGGCTGCGCCCGTGGACGGCCTCGACCGTGACGTCGTCGACCGAGAGCCCGCCGAGGTCGACGTGCGCCCGGAGCTGCAGTTCGTCGCCGACGTGCGGGGCCTCCACGCCGCCGGACTCGACATGCTGCACCTGCACGCGGGGCCAGGCCTCGCGCACCCGGTCGGCGTACGCCGCGAGTTCCTTCGCCCCGCGGTCGTTGTCGGCGGCGACGCGCTCGGCCTGCTCTGCGGCGGGGCGGTAGAGCTCCTCGACGTACTGCCTGACCATGCGGTCGGCGCCGAGCTCAGGCGCGAGCACGCTGAGCGTCGTGCGTACGCGCCGTACCCACTCCACGGGCACGCCGTCGTGGTCGCGCTCGTAGTAGCGGGTCGCGACCCGGTGCTCGAGCAGTTCGTAGAGGGATGCCGCCTCGAGCGCGTCGCGCTCGCCGGCGTCGCCCGCGGCATCCGCCGACGGAATGACCCAGCCGTAGTCCTCGCCCTCGTACTCGGCCCACCAGCCGTCGAGGATCGACAGGTTCAGCGCGCCGTTCATGGCGGCCTTCATGCCCGAGGTGCCGCACGCCTCGAGCGGGCGGAGCGGATTGTTCAGCCACACGTCGCAGCCCGGGTAGAGCAGCTCGGCCATGCCCATGTCGTAGTCGGGCAGGAACACGATGCGCTCGCGCAGCTCGGGCTGGGCGGCGAACTGCACGAGCTTCTGGATGAGGCGCTTGCCCTCGTCGTCGGCCGGGTGCGACTTTCCGGCGATCACGAACTGCACCGGGCGATCGGGGTTCGTGAGGATCGACTTCAGACGCTCGGGGTCCTGCAGCATGAGCGTGAGGCGCTTGTACGTCGGCACGCGCCTGGCGAAACCGACGGTCAGCGTGTCGGGGTCGAGCACGCGGCCGACCCACTTCGGCGGCTGGGCGCCCGCGTGCTGCTCGCTCCATGCCGCCGCGAGGCGTCGCCTGGCGTCCTCGACGAGCTGCAGGCGCATGCCGCGCTTGACGCCCCAGAACTCGCCGTCGGAGACCGCGCCGCTGCGCCAGTCGGCGTGCTCGGTGTCGCCCGTGCCGAGCCGCTCCTCGGCGAGCGCGACGAGAGCCGGGTCGGTCCACGTGGGGGCGTGCACGCCGTTCGTGATCGACGTGATCGGCACCTCCTCGGTGTCGAACCCGGGCCAGAGGTCGCCGAACATGCGCCTGCTGACCTCGCCGTGCAGCTTCGACACGCCGTTCGCATGCTGCGCGAGGCGCAGTCCCATGACGGCCATGTTGAAGGCGCTCGTCGCCGGGTCGGCTCCGGGCTCGACGCCGAGCGCGAGCGCGTCGTCGAGTTCGACGCCGGGCAGCAGCGACGACGTGAGGTAGCGCTCGACGAGTCCGCGGTCGAATCGGTCGATGCCGGCGGGCACGGGCGTGTGCGTCGTGAACACCGTGCCGGCGCGCACGAGCTGCAGCGCCTCGGCGAACGAGAGCCCCTCGCCGATGTGCGTCGAGATGCGCTCGAGGCCGAGGAACCCGGCGTGCCCCTCGTTCATGTGGAACACGTCGGGCGCTGGGCGGGACGCGAGTTCGGTGTAGAGCTTCACGGCCCGAGCACCGCCGACGCCGAGGAGCAGCTCCTGCAGCAGGCGGTGCTCGCCCCCGCCGCCGTAGAGCCGGTCGGTGACCGAACGCAGCGCGTCGGAGTTCGACGGGATGTCGGTATCGAGCATGAGCAGTGGGATGCGGCCGACGGCCGCCGTCCAGACCCGGGCGTGCAGCTCGGCGTCGTCGGGGAGCGCGAGCGTGATCTGCACGGGCGAGCCGTCGGGGTGCCGCAGCATCGACAGCGGCAGGCCGTCGGGGTCGAGCACCGGGTAGCGCTCCTGCTGCCAGCCGTCGTCGGTGATCGACTGCGAGAAGTAGCCGGCCTTGTAGAACAGGCCGACCCCGATGAGCGGCACCCCGAGATCGGAGGCCGCCTTCAGGTGGTCGCCCGCGAGGATGCCGAGGCCGCCAGAGTACTGCGGCAGGGCGGCCGTGATGCCGAACTCCGGCGAGAAGTAGGCGATCGTGCGCGGCACCTCGGCGCCGAGCGACTGGAACCAGCGCGGCTCGCCGAGGTATTCGCGGAGTCCGGCGCGTTCGCGCTCGGCCCACTCGACGTAGCCGCCGTCGGCGGCCAACTCCTCGAGTCGCTCGGGCGCGACCTCGCCGAGCAGCGTGACCGGGTCGCGGTTCGACGCTCGCCAGAGCCCGGGATCGATGGCCTCGAACAATCGGCGCGTCGGCTCGTGCCATGACCAGCGGAGGTTGGCGGCCAGCTCCTCGAGCGCGGAGAGCGGGGCGGGGACGACGGCTCGGACGGTGAACTTGCGAATCGGCTTCACGCCACCAACCTACGTCCCGTCCGTGTCGAATGTGTGAACGTGGGGGCACCCCTGCGGACGCATTCCGCGCTACGGTCGTTCACGTGAGCACCCGTACCGTTCGCGCCGGACGTATCCCCGTCACCCGGCTCTCCCCCGCAGCGCCCGACGACCGATGGCACCCGAAGGCGTTCGACGGCGAGGTCGTGCCCTTCCGGGCGAACGTGTTCCGCGAAGGCCACGACCAGGTCGGCGCGATGCTCGTGATCACCGCGCCCTCCGGCGTCGAGCGGCGCGAGCGCATGACGCTCATCGCGCCGGGCACCGACCGGTGGCAGGCCGAGGTCATGCTCGACGAGGTCGGCGAATGGCACTGGTTCGTCACGGGCTTCGACGACGAGATCGGCACCTGGCTCCACGACGCCGCCCTGAAGATCGATGCCGGGGTCGACGTCGAGCTCATGTTCGAGATCGGTGCGCGCCTGCTCGACCGGGCCGTCGCCGACCGGTCGCGCCCCGCCCCCGCCCGCAAGCGCCTGACGGCGATCGCCGCGCACCTGCGCGACCCCGCGGCATCCGTCTCGACGCGTCGCGCGCTGATCGACGACGACGCGTTCAGCGAGTTCGACACCCGGCCGCTCGCCCTGCTCGCGAGCGACTCCGACGAGCACACGATCCTCGTCGAGCGCCGGCGAGCGGGCGTCGGCTCGTGGTACGAGTTCTTCCCGCGCTCCGAGGGCGCGCGACGCCAGAGGAACGGCGTCTGGAAGTCGGGCACGTTCCGCTCCGCGATCAAGCGGCTCGACGGCGTCGCGGCCATGGGCTTCGACGTGCTCTACCTGCCGCCGATCCACCCGATCGGCGTGACGAACCGCAAGGGGCCGAACAACACGCTCGACCCCGCGCCGGGCGACCCCGGCTCCCCCTGGGCGATCGGCGGCCCCGGTGCCGACGGCGCGCCGGGCGGCCACGATGCCGTGCACCCCGACCTCGGCACGCTGGCCGACTTCCGCGCCTTCGTCCGGCGCGCGAACGCGCTCGGCATCGAGGTCGCGCTCGACCTCGCGCTGCAGGCCTCCCCCGATCACCCCTGGGTGGCCGAGCACCCCGAGTGGTTCACGGTGCTGCCCGACGGCAGCATCCGCTTCGCCGAGAACCCGCCGAAGAAGTACCAGGACATCTACCCGGTGAACTTCGACCTCGACCCCGAGGGCATCTTCGTCGAGGTCGAGCGCATCGTGCGCCACTGGATGAAGCAGGGCGTGCGCATCTTCCGCGTCGACAACCCGCACACCAAGCCGCTCGCGTTCTGGGAGCGGCTCATCGGGGCGATCAACGCGACCGACCCCGACGTCGTCTTCCTCGCCGAGGCGTTCACCCGCCCGTCGATGATGCAGGCGCTCGCGATGGTCGGGTTCCAGCAGTCCTACTCGTACTTCACGTGGCGCAACACGAAGGAGGAGCTCGAGGAGTTCCTCACGAGCGTGTCGCAGCAGACTGCCGACTTCATGCGCCCGAACCTGTTCGTGAACACTCCCGACATCCTCACCGAGTACCTCCAGTTCGGCGGGCCGGCCGCGTTCACGGTGCGCGCGACGATCGCCGCGACCGCCGCGCCCAACTGGGGCGTCTACTCGGGCTTCGAGCTCTTCGAGTCCGTCGCCCGCCCGGGCGCCGAAGAGGCCATCGACAACGAGAAGTTCGAGTACAAGCCGCGCGACTTCGCCGCAGCGGAGGCCGAGGGCCGCTCGCTCGGGCTGTACCTCGGCATCCTGAACGGCATCCGTTCCGCTCACCCCGCGCTCGGGCAGCTGCGCAACATCCGGTTCCACACCAGCGACGACGATGCGGTGGTCGTCTACTCGAAGCATCTCGAGGGCCGTTTCACGCCCGATGGCGTCGACGACACGATCATCGTCATCGCGAACGTGGACCCGCATTCCGTGAGGGAGACCACCGTGCACCTCGACCTCGAGTCCATCGGCCTCGCGCCGGGCGCGCGCTTCACCGTCGAAGACCTCGTCACGGGACACCGCTGGGAGTGGGGCGACGCGAACTACGTGCGCCTCGATGCGTTCACGCGCCCGGCCCACGTGCTGCACGTCGTGCGGGTGCCCAATGCCTGACCGGATGCCGCAGACGGGCCCCTCCGTCGCCGACGACGTGCTGCTGGCCGTCGCCGAGGGCCGGTACGCCGACCCGCATTCGGTGCTGGGGCAGCACCCGGTCCCGGTCGATCCGGGGCGGGCGGATGCCGCGGCCACCGCGATCCGGACGCTCAGGCCGCTCGCCGACGCGGTCGAGGCGGTCTTCGCCGACGCGCCCGCGCTGCCGCTCGCGCACATCGGGCACGGCGTCTGGGCCGGCGTCGCCGACGGCGTCCCGCGCGACTACCTGATCCGCGCCGTCTACGGCGAGGACGACTGGACGAGCGACGAGCCGTACCGCTTCGCGCCGAGCATCGGCGAGCTCGACCTGCACCTCATCGGCGAGGGTCGCCACGAGGAGCTCTGGCGCGTGCTCGGCGCCCATCACCGCGAGCACTGGGGCATCACCGGCGCCGTGACCGGCACGTCGTTCACGGTCTGGGCGCCGCGTGCGCAGGCCGTTCGCGTGGTCGGCGGGTTCAACCGCTGGGACGGCACGACGCACGCCATGCGCAGCATGGGGTCGTCGGGCGTCTGGGAACTGTTCGTTCCCGACGTCGAGGCGGGCTCCACGTACAAGTTCGAGATCCGCACCGCATCGGGCGAGTGGATCATGAAGGCCGACCCGATGGCGAGGCAGGCCGAGATCGCGCCCGCGACGGGCTCGATCGTGTCGACCACCTCGCACGAGTGGGGCGACGGCGAATGGATGTCGCGGCGGACCCGCACCAACGTGCACGAATCCCCCATGAGCATCTACGAGATGCACTTCGGTTCGTGGCGCCCAGGACGTTCGTACCGCGATGTCGCCGACGAGCTCATCGAGTACCTGGGCTGGCTGGGCTACACGCACGTGGAGTTCATGCCCCTCGCGGAGCATCCCTTCGGAGGGTCCTGGGGCTACCAGGTCACCGGCTACTACGCCGTCACGAGCCGATTCGGCTCCCCCGACGACCTCAAGTACCTGATCGATCGCCTGCACCAGGCGGGCTACGGCGTGATCATGGACTGGGTGCCGGGCCACTTCCCGAAAGACGAGTGGGCGCTCGCCCGCTTCGACGGCGAGGCGCTCTACGAGCACCCCGACCCCCGCCGCGGCGAGCAGAAGGACTGGGGCACCTACGTCTTCGACTTCGGCAACCCGCGCGTGCGCAACTTCCTCGTCGCGAACGCCCTGTTCTGGCTCGAGGAGATGCACATCGACGGCCTCCGCGTCGACGCCGTGGCCTCCATGATCTACCTCGACTACTCGCGCGCCGACGGCGAATGGGAACCGAACATCCACGGCGGACGCGAGCATCTCGAGGCCATCGGGTTCCTCCAGGAGGCGACGGCGACCGCGTACAAGCGCAACCCGGGCGTCGTGATGATCGCCGAGGAGTCGACGTCGTTCCCCGGGGTGACCGCGGCCACGTCCAGCGGCGGTCTCGGCTTCGGCTACAAGTGGAACATGGGCTGGATGCACGACACCCTGCAGTACATCTCGAAAGACCCGATGTACCGCTCGCACCACCATCACGACCTCACCTTCTCGTTCCTCTACGCGTTCAGCGAGCACTTCGTGCTGCCGATCAGCCACGACGAGGTCGTGCACGGCAAGGGCTCGCTCGTCCGCAAGATGCCGGGCGACCACTGGCAGCAGCTGGCGAACGTGCGCGCCTACCTCTCGTTCATGTGGGCGCACCCCGGCAAGCAGCTGCTCTTCATGGGTCAGGAGTTCGGCCAGCTCTCCGAGTGGAGCGAGGAGCGGGGTCTCGACTGGTGGATCCTCGAGCAGCCCAGCCACAAGCAGCTCGCCGAGTTCGTGGGTGCCCTCAACCGCACCTATCGCGAACAGGCCGCGCTCTGGCAGCTCGACGACGACTCCGCGGGCTTCGAGTGGATCGAGGGCGGTGCCTCGCACCTGAACGTCGTCGCGTTCCTGCGCTACGACCGCGAACACCGACCGCTGCTCTGCATCGTGAACTTCGCGGGCGTGCCGCACGAGCACGTCCGACTCGGGCTGCCCGTCACGGGCCGCTGGCGCGAGATCCTGAACTCGGATGCCGAGCAGTGGGGCGGCTCCGGCGTCGGGAACCTCGGCGGGGTGGACGCCACGGCGACGCCCTGGGCCGGCCGACCGGCCTCGGCCGAATTCACGCTGCCACCGCTCGGCGCCGTCTGGTTCACGCTCGAATGAGACGCCTCGGGCCCCGCCGATCGGCGGGGCCCGAGGGGCGTTCCGGCGGTGCGCCCGTCTGGGCGGACCCGATCAGAACAACAGGTTGGTGAGGCGTCGACGGGCGACCGCGACGCGCGGGTCCTCGGTGCCGACGACCTCGAACAGCTCGACCAGGCGCTCGCGCACGAGCTTCTTCTGGTCGGCATCGAGCTTCGGGAACAGCGTGAGCAGTCGATCGAAGGCGTCGTCGACGTGCCCGCCCGACAGGTCGAGGTCGGCCACGTCGAGCTGCGCCGACAGGTCGTCGGGGTTCGACGCCGCCGCATTCCGGATCGCGTCGAGCGTCTTGCCGCTGAGGCGGCCCAGCAGGTTCGCCTGCGCGAGGCCGGCAACCGCCATGTGGTCGCGCGGGTCCTGTGCGATGGCCTTGCGGTACGTCGCAGCCGCGGTGTCGAAGTCGCCCCGCTCGATCGCGTCGTACGCCTCCTGGTGCAGCGGCGGCAGCGGCGGCTCGACCGGCGCCTGCGCGTCGGCATCCTGGT
This sequence comes from Agromyces aureus, assembly GCF_001660485.1. Taxonomy (GTDB): domain Bacteria; phylum Actinomycetota; class Actinomycetes; order Actinomycetales; family Microbacteriaceae; genus Agromyces; species Agromyces aureus. Next base: position 1,977,716 of record NZ_CP013979.1, on the reverse strand, counting down.
CGCCCGCGGCATCCGTCACCTCGACCGAGCCCGTCACGCCGTGCTGCGAGGCGAGCTCGAGCAACTGGTCGAAGACCTGGTCGATCACGTCGTCGGGCTGGACGCCGGCGAAGAGCGGCACGGGCTGGCCCGCGACGACGGCCACGACCGTCGGCACGGACTGCACCTGGAACGCCTGCACGAGCTGCGGGCTGCGGTCGGCGTCGGCCGTCGCGAGCACGAGCCGTCCCGAGCGGGCACGTACGAGCCGGTCGAGCGAGGCGACCAGCTCCACCGAGGGTTCGCTCCACGAACCCCAGACGGCCACGACGACCGGGACCGTGCGCGAGAGCTCGAGCGCGGCCGGGAACCCCTGGTCGTCGGTCGCGAAGACGACCTCACCCGGCGCGGGGGCTGCGGGCGCCGAACCCGCGGGCGCGCCGCCCTGCGGCGGGCGCTGCACGAGCGAGGAGAGGTCGACGGCGCCGCGAAGCGCGGCGTGCGGGGTGGAGTCGGTCACGGTACCTCCGATGCGCCGACGAGGCCCTCGGACCACCCGAGGAGTCGGATCTGTTCGTCTGAGCCGACGGCGGGAACGTAGAACACCATCTGGATGCCGATGATGCGCTGCACGCCCTTCGCGCTCTTGCCGGTGAAGCCCGAGAGGGCGGCGCCGGGCGCACCCTCCTGGAACCCGATGGTTCCACCGTCGTTCGGCGTCACCTTCTCGGTCTGCTCGATCGTGGCGGTCACGAGCGCACCCGAGTCGTTCGTGGCGAGCGCGATGGTCGGTCCGTCGCCGACCACGTTCGAGAACGCGATGTCCGCCGTCGGGGAGGCGACCTGGAGCTCGGCCCTGATCGACTGCTGCCCGGCGACGCCGAGCTGCTCGCGCAGCAGATCGCCCGTGGGATCGAACATCGCCGCGTAGGCGGACTCGTCGCCCTTCAGCAGCACGTCGGCATAGGCGGCCGCGACCTGGTTCGGCTGCATCAGGAGGCCCTTGAACTCCGGAGAGATCAGCGGGGCGCCGATGCTCGCCGGAGCCACCTCTGGCACGTCGGCGTCGGGCGCGAGCGCCATCGCGTAGACGACCTTGTAGTTCTCGCGCGGGGACGCCTGCTGCAGGTACATCGCCGTCGGCGCCACCGTCGGATCGTCGGACGCGCGCTCGATGACGAGCACCGTGCGGCCGGTCGCCGGCCACCCGGCCACCTGCTGCGGCAGGATCAGCGTCGGAGCGGTCGCCGGAACGGGCACGGGCCCCGGCTGGTCGGGAAGGGTCTTGCGGATCGCGTAGTTCGCGCGCCGGGCCTCGAGCGCGGGCCCCGCGAACCGCTCGTCGGCGAGGTCGCCGTCGAGCGCCTGATCGGCCGTCGCCGCGCTCTCCGCGACGCGGGCCATGATGCGCTCCATCTGCGGCACGGTCACCGCGGGCACGAGCGTTTCGGGCACCGGTTCATCGGCATCGGGGTCGTCGGTCGGCGCGGGTTCGACGGGGGGCGCGGTGGTGGCCGGCGCAGTCGTGGCCGGGGGTTGGTCGAAGCTCGGCCAGTAGTCGGGAGAGCACGCCGTGAGCGCGAGCGCGGGCAGGAGCAGCACCGGCACGAGCGCGACGCGCTTCGATCGACCGATCGCGCGGCGTCCGCCGCCGATCGGCCCGCGGCGGAGCTCGGCCGGCTTCGGCCCGCTGCCGGCCCGGCCCTTCGGCAGGTTGCGGCGCGGGCCACGCGAACGGCGATGGTGCAGGAAGCCGGAGATCACGAGGGCGATGCCCACGAGGAAGAGGATGCCGCCGCCGAGCAGCAGCGGGCCGGCCCACGGCGTCGCGTTGTCGAGCGGCCAGGTGAGCGTGAGTCGCGACGGCGCCGGATTCGTGCCGTCGGAGGCGATCAGCACGGCGATGTCGTCGGGCACGTCGATCGTCGTCGTCACGGTGCGCTCCCCCGAGAGTTCGTCGAGCCAGAGGTCCGAACCGACCGGCGAGTTCGCCGGGTCGGCTTCGAGCGGCTCGTCGGTGGCGGGCGCGGTGGCGGGGGCATCGCCGGTCGCCGGGGTCGGCTCGGCCGTCGGAGCCGGGGTCACGCTCGGCGACGGGCGCGAGGTCGCGTCGGTCGTCGCCTCCTCGCCGTCGTCGGCCGTGCCGTCGCCGGAGTCCGCCTCGCCGTCGGTGCCATCGTCGGCGCCGTCGTCCTCGACCTCGCGCGAGTCGGTCGCGACCAGTTCGTCGGTCTTGGCGTCGTGGGTCACCGAGACGTACGGCGCATCCCCGATCCACGACTCGACGTCGCTCAGCCGCCCGTAGGCGAGGAAGACCAGGTCGGTTCCGGCCGCGGTCAGCGTCTGCTTGCCCGGATGCGCGGCCAGCGCTCCCGGCTCGACGACGACGTAGGCGGCATCCGATTCGGTCGTGGACGTCAGCGAGACGCGATCGGGTTCGAGGAACACCGTGCGCTGCGCGACGCCGAAACCGATCATCACTGCGGCGGCGGCGAACGCCAGGATGGCGAAGACGAATCGCACGTTACCTCCGGTACCGCTCCGGGCGGCATTGAACAAAGACATCCAAGCCTACCGACATCAGCCTGTGAGTCGCCTCCGCCGTGATGGAGGACGGCTCGGCGCGTCTCGCCGCGTCACCGTCGCCGACCTGTACGCGAGCGCGCCACGAGCACCCGTAGAATCGTTGAATCCCGCACGAGCCCCCACGAACGCGGGACAGAGCCCGGAGGAAGAATTGGCCGTCGAAGAGACCGAGTTCACGCAGGTGTTCCGCGGATACGACAAGGACGAGGTCGACAAGTCGATCAACGGGCTTCGTCGTGACGTCATCACCGCGAACAACAACCTGACCGAGCAGTCGAAGGAGAACAAGCGCCTGCTCGCGCGCATCGAAGAGCTGAGCGCAGAGCTCGAAGAGGTCGGCAGCCCGACCTTCTCGGGCCTCGGCACCAAGCTCGAGAACACCCTGCGCGTCGCCGAGGAGCAGTCCACGCGACTCATCGCCCAGGCCGACATCGACGCCGAGAAGCTCCGTCGCGCCGCCGAAGACGAGGTGCACCTGCTTCGCTCCGACGCGAACGAGCTCGCCGAGCGCACCCTCACCGAGGCCCGCTCGCAGGCCGCCCGTCTGCTCGAGAACGCCCGCTCGGAGGCCGACGACATGGTCTCGCGTGCGCACGAGTCCAGCGAGCAGCTGCGCAACGACGCTGCTCGGGATGCCGCGGCGATCCGCGGTGCGGCGGCAACCGAGGCCGCCGACCTCCGCTCGAGCGGCAAGCGCGACGCGTCCGCCGCCGTCGCCGGCGCCGAGCGCAAGGCGTCCGAGATCCTGGTCTCGGCCAACAACGAGGCATCCGAGGCCCGCGCCACGGCCGCCGGCCTCACGCAGGAGACCGAGCAGACCCGCGCCGAGGTCGCGATCGAGCTCGACCGAGCCCGCGCCGAGCTCGCGAAGGAGACCGAGCAGGCCCGCATCGACCTCGCGTCCGAGACCGAGCAGTCGCGCATCGACCTCGAGCGCGAGACCGCAGAAGGACGCGCCGCCCTCGAGGCCGAGGTCACCGAGCGTCGCGCGGCACTCGTGCACGAGCTCGAGCAGCAGCGCACCGACCTCGAGCGGGAACTCGCCGCGAGCCGCGCCGAACTCGAGCAGCAGCGCGAGCAGACGAGCGTCGACCTCACCCGCGAGGCCGAACTGGCCCGCGTCAAGCTGCAGAGCGAGCTCGACCGTCTGCGCGCCAAGCACGCGGCCGACCTCGAGCAGATGCGCGCCGACCTCGCGCTCGAGCAGGAGCAGGCTCGCGCCGACTTCGACGCCGAGTCCGAGCAGTCGCGCATCGACCTCGACAACCAGCTCACGTCGATGCGCAAGAAGACCACGCACGAGGTCAATCGCATGCGTCGCGAGATCGAGAAGGCCCACCTCGACCTCGAAGCCGAACTCGCCACGAAGCGCGACGAGGCCGAGCAGGAGCTGCTCGCCAGCCACCAGGAGGCGACCTCCCAGACGCAGAAGTTCCTCGAGGACGCGAACACCGAGCTCGCCGAGGCGACCGCACGCACGGCCGAGAGCCGCGCCGAGGCCGACCGACTCGAGACCGAGGTCCGCGGCGACATCGCGAAGCTGCGCGACAAGGCCGACGAAGAGGCGCGCGAGCGCATCGCGGCCGCGCACACGCAGGCCCGCAAGCTCATCGCCGACGGCGAGGAGCGCACGCGTGCGCTCGTCGCCGACGCCGAAGACCGCCTGTCGCAGATCAAGATCGAGCGCGACGCCGTGGCCGGCTACTTCGAGAGCCTTCGCGGCGTGCTCACGCAGGCCGAGCAGGTCGCCGCGGCCAGCCGCGGCTAGTCCACCGTCAGTCGCGAAGCCGGCGAGGTTCGATGAAGATCCAGAACGCGTTCCGCATCGGCCTCGCCGGCACGCTCGGCGTCGGCGTCGGCGTCGTCATCCTCGCGTCGATCGCGAGCCTGTCGACCGTGCTGACCTACGTCGGCGCCGCCCTCTTCCTGGCCCTCGGCCTCGAGCCCGCCATCGGCTGGCTCGAGCGCCGAGGGCTTCCTCGTTGGGCGTCCATCCTCATCGTCATGACGGGGGTGGGACTGCTCGTCGCGGCCCTCGCGCTCGCGGTGGTGCCGATCGTCATCGACCAGGTCGGGCAACTCGTCGAGGAGATCCCGGCGATCGCGATCCGCGTGCAGTCCACCGATTGGGTCGAGGAGCTCTCCCAGCAGTTCCCGCAGGTGCCGATCGACGACATCACCCGCCAGGTCACGGCCTCGATCACCGACTTCTTCACCAACCCCGAGAAGCTCAGCGAACTCGCCGGCGGAGTGCTACAGGTCGCGATCGCCCTGGGCGCCGGCATCTTCGCCGTCGTGATCGTGTTCATCCTGACGCTGTACTTCTCGGCCTCCCTGAGCGCGATGAAGCACACCGCATACCAACTGGTGCCGGCCTCCAAGCGCGCCCGATTCGCCGATCTCACCGAGCAGATCACGCAGTCCGTCGGTCGATACGTGCTCGGACAGGCGAGCCTCGCGGCCTGCAACGGCGTCGCGAGCTTCGTCTTCCTGTCGATCATCCAGGCGCCGTTCCCCGCCGTGCTGGCGTTCCTCGCGTTCGTGTTCTCGCTCGTGCCGCTCGTCGGCACGCTCTCCGCGTCCGTCATCATCGTGCTCGTGTGCCTGATCCCGGGTCTGGGTTCGCCGCTCACCGCGCTCGTCGCGGCGATCTACTACCTGATCTACATGCAGGTCGAGGCATACGTGCTGAGCCCGCGCATCATGAACCGCGCCGTGCGGGTGCCGGGCGCCCTCGTCGTGATCGCCGCCCTCGCCGGTGGAACCCTGCTCGGGCTGCTCGGCGCCCTCGTCGCGATCCCGGTCGCCGCGTCGTTCCTGCTCATCATCAAACAGGTCGTCATCCCGCGCCAGAACGAGCTCTGAGGGCACGCCACCAGACATCCGGGATGGTCCCGGTGCTGGCGCGATTCGCGTCAGCGGCGCGTCACACGGCGTCGGCAGGCGGCCAGGTCGTCGGCAGGGGCAGCGCCGACGGATTCACCGCGGCGACGATCTCGTCGAGCACGCGACGCGTCTGGCTCTCCCCCACCCACAGGTGCTTGCCGCCCTCGACGTCGATCCGGGTGATCCGCGGCGCGACCGAGAACCGTTCGGCCGCGGCATCCGGTCGGAGGAAGTCGTCGAATTCCGGGATCAGCGCGACGACGGGAACCGAGACCTCGTTCCAGCGGCGCAACTCGTCGACCGACGTGCGGTGCAGCGGTGGCGAGAGCAGGACGGCTCCGGCGATGTCGTGCTCGAGGCCGTACTTGAGCGCCAGCTCGGTGCCGAACGACCAGCCGACGAGCCACGGGTTCGGCAGCCCGCGCTGGGCGACGAACGCCATCGCGGCCGCGACGTCCTCGCGCTCGGACAGGCCCTCGCCGAACGATCCGTCGCTCGTCCCGCGGGGGGAGGTCGTACCCCGCGTGTTGAACCGCAGCACGGCGAGGTTCGCGAGGGCCGGCAGCCTCGCAGCGGCCTTGCGGATGATGTGCGAGTCCATGAACCCGCCGGCGGTGGGCAGCGGATGCAGCGTGACGAGCGTCGCGACCGGGGCACCGCCCACCGGCGTCGCGAGCTCGCCGACCAGGGTGAGCCCGTCGGCCGTGTGCAGGCGGACCTCCTCGCGGATCGCCGGCAGTTCGACTGCGGCCCGGATCTCGACCGACGCCGGTTCGGGAGTGCTCATCTGGTTCCGATCCTCCAACAGTGCTGATGCCAGTGCCGCCGACCCGCGAGATCGGCCGCATCGCCGAGCACGCCGTCGGCACGCCAGACCACGAGGTGCGCCACACCCGGCGCGACGTCGAGGCCGCAGGCCGGGCAGACGTAGTGCTTCACGGCCTGCGCCTCGGAGACGGGCTGCACGTTCCATTCCCGGCCGTCGCGCGATTCGGTGCGGCGCCACCCGGCGCTCAGCCGGTCGACGTCGAGTTCGGGGTGCGGTTCGCGAGCCTTCGCGGCGCGACCATGGGAACGGTTCGAGCGCGGCATGCGCACAAGTCTACGGGCGGATGTCGCCATCGAACGTGCGAACGGTCGGCCTCAGCGAACGACGCTGCCGACGGGCGCGGTCAAGCAACCGAACCGAGCGGGCTCAGTACCAGCCGCTCGACTGGGAGTGCGCCCACGCGCCGCAGGGCGTGCCGTAGCGGCCCTGCACGTAGCCCAGACCCCATTCGACCTGCGTCGCCGCGTTCGTCTCCCAGTCGGCCCCGGCGGAGGCCATCTTCGAGCCGGGGAGCGCCTGCGGAATGCCGTACGCGCCACTGCCGGCGTTGTAGGCGTTGACCCGCCAGCCCGATTCCTTGCTCCAGAGCGCGACGAGGCAGTCGAACTCGGTCGGAGCCCAGCCTCGCGCCGCCACCGCGGTCGCGGCGTACGCCTGCGCCGAGCCCGGGTCCGGCGTCACCGCGGGGGGCGCCCAGCCGCTCGAGGCGCTCGTGGACGCGGGTTCGACCTTCGCCGGCTTCACCTCGACGACGTAGCTCTCGCGAGACGCATCGATCGTGTACTCGCCGTCGACCTGGAGTTCCTGGATCTCGGCTCCTCCGAACCGGTCCGCGCTCACGCGGTCGGTGGTGGCCGTAGCTCCGGCATTGGGATCGACCAGGTTGATGCCGACGAACCCCAGGGCCGCGCAGAATGCGAAGACCACCGTGACGCCCTGCTTGAGCGCGCTGCGGGTGCCGGCCGTCGCACGAGCGGGGTTCGCGGGCGTTGCGCCCTGCTCGATGCCTGTATGCCTGCCCACAATTTGACGAGTGTATCGGAGGTCGGTTCGCTGGAGCGAACGCCGTCCGCGCATCGGCCCGCTCAGCGGACGGCCTGCATCACATCGACGACGGCATCGAGCACGAGGTCGACCTGCGATTCCCGGTACCCTCCGCGCTGCGTCGTGAACACGACGCTGCGGACGTCGTCGATGGAGATCGGCCAACCGTCGCGGAAGTACCGAGTGAGCTTCTCGGCGAACTTGTCGACGTCGCGCACCCGATATCCGAGGGCGAGCGGGCTCATGCGGTCGAACCGGTGCCCCTCGGACCGGGCAAGCCGATTGGAGATCACCTGCGCGGTCGTGCGCGCCTCGGCGAGCCACACCTCGTCGCCGTGGAGGCGCGCGGCGACCTGGCGTTCCTCGATGGCGAAGGCGTCTTCGAGACGTTCCATCGCCGCGTCGACGTCGGCAGTGACGTAGCCGCCCTTCTGCAGCGCGAACGCGGTGAGTCGGATGCGCTCGGAGTTCAGGGGCGGATCGGACGGCAGGGGCGAGCCGTCGTACGCGCGGCGCGCTACCTGCAGGAACTCGTCGACCTGGACGGGGTTGTATCCGCGCTGAGGCTTTCGGGTGCGGGGGAAAGTCGAATCCACCGACCCATTATCTCCGAGCTTCACCCGAAGATGCGGAACGCCACGAACGCGACCGCCGCAGACGGCAGGATCGAGTCGAGGCGATCGAGGAATCCGCCGTGGCCCGGAAGCCAGGAACTCATGTCCTTGATGCCGAGGTCGCGCTTCACGAGCGACTCGGCGAGATCGCCGAGGGTCGCCGTGAGGAAGATCGCGACACCGAAGATGAGCCCGAACCACCAGGTGTTGTCGAGCATGAAGAGCGAGAGCAGCACGCCGGCGATCACGCTCGCCAGCGCTCCCCCGGCGAAGCCCTCCCACGTCTTCTTCGGGCTGATGACGGGCGCCATCGGGTGCTTGCCGAAGGCGAGGCCGGAAGCATACGCACCGGTGTCGGCCGAGATCGCGACGATCACGAAGGCGAGCGTCCACCATTCGCCGCCGTCGGCCGCGGTCAGCACCACGGCGAACGTCGCGAGGAACGTGACGTAGCCCTGTACGAACGCACTCGCGCCGAGGTCTCGGATCAGCATTCGGCCCGAAGTGCGCCGGCTCGCCGACAGCTGCTCGCAGAGCCGCCACGCGGAGACGAACGCGATGCCGACGAGGACCGCGATGACCTGCCCGCCCGCACCGCCGAAATAGGCGAACGGCACGACGGCGACCGCCGCGACCACCGTCGGGATCCGCGGGACGTTGAAGCGACCCTTGCGGAGTGCCTGAGCCAGTTCGTAGCTCGCGAACGCCACGAGGGCGACCGCGAAGACCAGGAACAGCTCCTTGATCACCAGGAGGCTCAGGAGCAGTGCGCCGCCGAACCCCAGCCCGATGAGGGTCGCAACGATCAGATTCCGGCCGGTGCGGGCGTTGATCTTCTCCTGCGCCTGATCGAACTGCGCCTTCGACGCCTCGAACTGCCGCTCGATGTCGACCCGCTTGGCATGCACCTGGGATCGGAATTCGTCACGAGCGTTGCGGTCCCGCCCTGCGGCGTCCGCTTCGTCGTGTTCAGGGACGCCCGACATGGTCTTCCCTCAGACCTCGAGGAGTTCGGCTTCCTTGCGCTTGAGCGCGTCGTCGATCGCGTCGACGTTCGACTTGGTGACCTGCTCGAGTTCCTTCTCGCCGCGCGCGACCTCGTCGTCTCCGACCTCGCCCTTCAGCGCATCGAGGTCGTCCTTCGCCTTGCGACGGATGTTGCGCACGGAGACCTTGGCGTCTTCGCCCTTCGCCTTGACGATCTTCACGAATTCGCGACGACGTTCCTCGGTCAGCTCGGGGAGCGTGACGCGCACGATGTTGCCATCGTTGGAGGGGTTCGCACCGAGATTCGGGGTGTCGCGGATCGCCTGCTCGATGTCGCGGATCGCGCTCTTGTCGTAGGGCGTCACGACGAGCGTGCGGGCTTCGGGGTTCGCCAGCGACGCCAGCTGGGCGAGCGGCGTCGGGGTGCCGTAGTAGCTCACCAGGATCTTCTGGAAGAGCTGGGGATTGGCACGGCCGGTGCGGACCGACGCGAAGTCGTCTTTGGCGACCTCGACCGCCTTCTGCATGCGTGCATTGGCATCGGACAGTACATCCGCGATCACGGGGGCTCCTTCGTTCGCTGCTCTGTACAGTCTATCGAGTCGTCGACGACTCGCTGTTGCTGACGATCGTGCCGAGGTCGGCGCCGAGGATCGCCGCGGTGACGTTGCCGCCCGGTTCCATGCCGAACACCTGCATGGGCATGCCGTTGTCCATGCACAGGCTGAACGCCGTCGAGTCCACGACCTTGAGTCCGCGCTGCAGCGCCTCCTGGTAGGTGATGCGATCGATCTTGTGCGCATCCGGGTTGGTTCGGGGGTCGTCGGAGTAGACGCCGTCGACGCCGTTCTTCGCGACCAGCACGACCTCGGCGTCGATCTCGAGCGCGCGCTGGGCGGCGACCGTATCGGTCGAGAAGTACGGGAGGCCCGCGCCGGCGCCGAAGATCACGACGCGGCCCTTCTCGAGGTGACGCTCCGCGCGGCGTGGGATGTAGGGCTCGGCGACCTGCGTCATCGAGATCGCCGACTGCACGCGGGTCTCGGCGCCGGCCTGCTCGAGGAAGTCCTGGAGGGCGAGCGAGTTCATGACCGTGCCGAGCATGCCCATGTAGTCGGCACGACCGCGATCCATGCCGCGCTGCGAGAGTTCCGCACCGCGGAAGAAGTTTCCGCCGCCGACGACGATCGCGATCTCGACCGTGCGTGCCGCATCTGCGATCTCGCGTGCGAGCGCGCTCACCACGTCGGGGTTCACGCCGAGCGAACCTCCGCCGAACGCCTCGCCCGAGAGCTTGAGCATGACCCTGCGTCTACGTTCCGTCATCCCCGGCCGTTCCTTCCCCTTGGGAGTCAAAGTTAGTGGTTCCCGCGGCTCGGCGCAGCGCCGGATCGTGGGTCTTTCCGCGACGAGTCCCCTCGTCGGAGGTCCGGAGAGGTCCGGACACAGCAAAGGAGCCCGGGTCGCGATGCGATCCGGACTCCTTCACAACGACTTACGCCGTGGCCTTGAAGCGGGCGAACGACGACACCGTGATGCCGGCGTCGGCCAGAACCTTCTGGACCTGCTGCTTGTTGTCGCGAGCGTAGTCCTGCTCGAGCAGGGCGACCTGCTTGAAGAACGAGGTCAGACGACCATCGATGATCTTCGGCAGGGCCGCCTCGGGCTTGCCCTCGTTGCGGCTGATCTCGGTGACGATCTCGCGCTCCTTCTCGACGACGTCGGCCGGGACCTCGTCGCGAGTCAGGTACGTGGGGTCGAACATCGCGATGTGCTGCGCGATCGCACGAGCGGTCTCCGCGTCTTCGCCCGAGTAGGACACGACCACGCCGATCTGCGGCGGGAGGTCCTTCGAGGTCTTGTGCAGGTAGACCGCGAACTGGTCGCCCGACAGCGTGACGGCGTGCGTGAGCGCGACCTTCTCGCCGAGGATTGCGGCCTGCTCGTCGATGACCTCGCCGACGGTCTTGCCGTCGAGCGGCGCCGCGAGCGCGGCGTCGACGTCGGCGGCACCGGCAGCGGCGACCGCGTCGAGGACGCGCTCCGAGAGGGCGACGAACTTGTCGTTCTTGGCCACGAAGTCGGTCTCGCACGCGAGCTGGATCAGGGTGTAGCCCGCGGGCGACTCCTTGGCCGCGACGAGGCCCTCGCTGGTGGAGCGGTCGGCACGCTTCGCGTTGCCCTTCGCACCCTTGAGGCGGAGGATCTCAGTGGCCTTCTCGAGGTCGCCATCGGCTTCCTCGAGCGCCTTCTTCGTGTCGACCATGCCCGTGCCGAGCTGCTCGCGCAGGGCCTTGATGTCGGCGATGCTGATTGCCATTTCCGGCATTCTCCTTTGAGTTGAAGTGGAGCGGCTGAATTACTCGGCTGCAGCCTCGGACGCGACCTCGGCCTCAGCCTCGGCGACGACCTCGACCTCGGCGACGACCTCAGCGGCCTCGGCCTCGGCGACGACCTCGGCGGCCTCGACCTTGGCCTCGGCCTCGGTCTCGGCGACCTTCTCGGTCTCGGCCGAAGCCTGCTCCGGCGTCGTGCCGGCCTGGAGGAGCTCCTGCTCCCACTCGGCGAGCGGCTCGACGGCCGAGACGTTGCCGGCCTCTTCGGGCTTCTGGTGGCGCTCGATGAGGCCCTCGGCCGCAGCGTCGGCGATGATGCGCGTCAGCAGTGCGACGGAACGGATCGCGTCGTCGTTGCCCGGGATCGGGTACTGGACCTCGTCGGGGTCGCAGTTGGTGTCGAGGATGCCGATGACGGGGATGCCGAGCTTCTTGGCCTCGTCGATCGCGAGGTGCTCCTTCTTGGTGTCGACCACCCAGAGCGCCGACGGGGTCTTCGTCAGGTTGCGGATGCCGCCGAGCGACTTGTGCAGCTTGTCGAGCTCCCGCTTCTTGATGAGGAGCTCCTTCTTGGTGAAGCCGCTCGTGGTGCCCTCGAAGTCGAGCTCCTCGAGCTCCTTCATGCGCGCGAGGCGCTTGGAGACCGTCTGGAAGTTGGTGAGGAGGCCACCGAGCCAACGCTGGTTGACGTAGGGCTGGCCCACGCGGGTCGCCTGCTCGGCGATGGACTCCTGGGCCTGCTTCTTCGTGCCGACGAAGAGGACGGTGCCGCCGTGGGCGACCGTCTCGCGGACGAAGTCATACGCCTTGTCGATGAAGGCGAGCGACTGCTGCAGGTCGATGATGTAGATGCCGGAACGCTCGGTGAAGATGAAGCGCTTCATCTTCGGGTTCCAACGGCGGGTCTGGTGCCCGAAGTGCACGCCGCTGTCGAGCAGCTGGCGGATGGTGACGACGGCCATGAGCCGTACTCCTTTGTTCTCAGTTGACGCACCGACCGACGGTCGGAGCCCTGGTGCCCGGCACGGCTCCGCCGTCTTCTGCCCGTGAGAGCTGAAGTCGGACCGAGTGGAGTCGTCTGCCGAAATGGCACGCGTAGTCACCCCGACGCGCGGGGTGCTCCCGGAAGTCTATCACCGGGCACCGATCCTCCCCAACACGTCGGCGCGCGCAACGGCTCCGGATGCCGCGGCCCGCCGTCGCGCAGCCTGATCGGTCGGCGAGCATGGCCGCATGACGATGCTCCCGCGCGAATCCTCGAAGCGCCGATCTGCGATCGATCGGCTGCGCCGCTCTTCGAAGTCGGGGATTCGGATCGCGACGGCCGTGGCGTTCGCCGTCACGATCCCGATCTCGCTCGGAGCGCCGGCATCGGCCGACGGACTCGTCGTGCACGATCACTGGATCTGGCCCGCGTCACCGCCCATCCGCGTGGTTGCGCCGTTTCGAGCACCTCCGACGCCGTACGCCGCCGGGCACCGCGGCATCGACCTCCGGGCATCGGCCGGCGAGCCCGCTCTCGCCCCTGCCGACGGCGTCGTGTCGTTCGTCGGCATGGTCGCCGGCCGGCCCGTCGTCTCGATCGATCACGGCGCCGGGCTGGTGAGCTCGCTGGAACCCGTGGTGGCGACCGCGATCGAAGGAGCGTCCGTCGCGGCGGGCGCGGAGTTGGGCGCGGTCGGCTCCGGCGGGCACTGCGACGACCGGTGCGTGCACCTGGGCGTTCGTCTGCACGGCGAGTACGTGTCGCCGCTCCTCTACCTCGGCGGGGTGCCGTGGGCCGTGCTGCTTCCGTCGTGACCGTGAGAGGGCGGGCAGACCGCGTTCGACTCAGGCCCTCGGATGCGCGGTCCGGTAGCTCTGCTTCAGCCGCTCGGCGGACACGTGGGTGTAGATCTGCGTCGTCCCGAGGCTCGCATGGCCGAGGAACTCCTGAACCGCGCGCAGGTCGGCACCGCCGTCGAGGAGGTGCGTGGCCGCCGTGTGCCGCAGGGCGTGCGGCCCGCTCGGTCCCGTGCCGGGGATGTCGGCGAGCATGTCGGCGACGAGGCGATGCACGCTGCGCACGCCCATGCGCGCGCCACGCACCCCGAGGAAGACGGCCGCGGTCGGCGATGTCGAGCGAGTGCCGCGCACGCCGTCGACGGACGCGCCGTTCGCATCGATCTCCTGCGTCGCCGCGCGGCGCTCGGCCGCCGAGGCAGAGATGGCCGGGCGCGCGTGCTCGAGGTATCGATCGATCGCCCTCGCGGCCGGAGCCCCGTACGGCACGACCCGCTCCTTCGATCCCTTGCCCATGACCCGCACCACGCGACGCTCCCGATCGATGTCCGGCACGTCGAGGCCGACGAGTTCGGAGACGCGCAGCGCCGAGGCGTAGAGCAGTTCGATGATCGCGACATCCCGTTCGGCGACCGGATCGCCGTCGGCCGCTCGTGCGGCGAGACGCTCGATGGCGGACTCGAGGGCGTTCTGCGGCACCACCCGCGGCAGGGTGCGCAGCGCTCGCGGAGCCTTGAGGCGGGCACCCTGGTCGCCCGCGACGACCCCACGACGGGCCAACCACGACGTGAACCCCCGAGCGGATGCCGCGCGTCGGGCGATGCTGGCCCGGGCGAGGTCTCGCTCGGTGGCGACCCACAACCAGTCCCGCAGCAGCGCGAGATCGATGCCGTCGACGCCCTGAACTCCGCGCGACTCGGCAAAGGTGACGAGGTCGGCGAGATCCGCGCCGTAGGCGCTGACCGTGTGCTCCGAGTACCCGCGCTCCGTCTTCACGTGCGCGAGGTAGTCCGCGAGCGCGGCGTCGAGACCATTCACAGCCTCAGCCTGCTCTCCACGAGGACGAACCGGCTCCGCGGCGCGCCCGCATGCCGGATCAGGACGCGGGCTTCCGCGAGAAGCGCTCGAGCCGTTCGGCCGGGCCGAGCGACTCGATCTCGGCGAGGAAGGGTGCGCCGAACCCGGCGATCACCGGGTGGGCGCCCACCGGAACGGTCGACGTGACGACGTCGGCGTCGAAGACGTGGACGAGGTTGAACGAGCGCCCGCCGTCGATGCCGACGAGCTCGCGTTCCGGCGCCGACACGTCCATCGTGTAGGCCGTCGCGCCGGCCACCGCGACGGGCACGCCGGCGAACGCCCCGTTCGTCGGGTAGTGCAGGTGTCCGCCGAGGATGAGTCGCACATCACTGCCGCGGATGACGTCGGCGAACCCGTCCTGACCTCGGAGCTCGAGCACGTCCATGAGGGCGATCGGCGTCGGGATCGGCGCGTGATGCAGTGCGAGCACGGTTCCCTGCAAGGCGGGCGTCGCGAGCACCGCCGCGAGCCAGGCGAGGGTGGTGTCGTCGAGCGAACCGTGGTGGTACCCCGGAACGGTCGAGTCGAGCGCGATGATGCGCAGGCCGCCGACGTCGATCACGCGGTTGACGGGTGCGTCGCCGGCCGGCGCTTCGTCGAGCAGGCCGACGCGGAACGCGTCGCGCACGTCGTGGTTGCCCATGACCCACACGAGCTCGGCATCGGCCGCGTCGGCGAGCGGCTCGAGGACGGCACGCACCCGCCGGTAGGCATCGGCCTCACCGAGATCGGCGACATCGCCGGTGACGACGATCACGTCCAGCGTGGTGCCGAGCCGCGAGAGCTGGAAGACGGTCTGTTCGAGCGCCGAGACCGTGTCGGCCCGACCACCGAGCGGGGCACCGCCATCGAGCAGGTGCGTGTCGCTGAGATGGGCGATGACCTGCCGCGCCGCCGGATATCTGCCGAGCCGTACTCCCATGCGCACCTCCGTGCGAAAGCCTACGGCCTGCCTCCGTCACGGCTGCGGAGCCTCACCCTGCCCGTCGCCGTCGGCGGACCCATCCGTCGGCCCGGTACGCCACGAGATCGTCGAGTTCGAGCATGCCGAGCACGCCCATGACGTCTCCCGGACCGAGCCCTGCGCGCCGCGCGAGGTCCGCCACGTCCCGCGGCGCCCGCGTACTGAGCGCATCGAGCACTCGCACCTGCTCTGGCGAGGGCACCATGTGCCGGGCGACGATCGACCGGTCGCCCTCCCCCGAGCTCGCGGCATCGGCGTCGGCCACCGACTCGGCCGCGCCGAGCAGTTCGAGGATCTGATCGCCGTTCACGACGCAGACGGCGTCGAACTCCCGCAGCAGTCGATGGCACCCGGCGGATGCGGGGCTGGTGACCGGTCCGGGCAGCGCTCCGAGGGGCCGCCCGAGCGCTGCGGCATGGCCGGCGGTGTTGAGCGAACCCGAGCGCGCTCCGGCTTCCAGGACGACCGTGGCCTGACTCGCTGCGGCGATGAGCCGATTCCGTTGCAGGAAGCGCCACTTGGTCGGCGAGGCTCCGCACGGGAGCTCCGATACGACGGCTCCGCTCTCGGCGATGCGCTGCAGCAGGCCGTCGTGCCCCACCGGGTAGAACCGGTCGACTCCGCCCGCGAGGAACGCGATCGTCGTTCCGCCGCTCGCGAGCGTCACCCGATGCGCCGTGCCGTCGATGCCGTAGGCGCCGCCGGAGACGACCGTGACCCCGCGATCGGCCAGGCCCGCGGCGATCTCCATGGTCATGTGCTCCCCGTAGCCGGTCGCCGCGCGTGCTCCGACGAGTGCGACCGAGGGCGCCCCCGGGCGGAGCAGCGCGGGATCGCCCCTGACCCAGAGCCCGAGCGGTGCATGCACGCCGAGGTCGTCGACCCCGGAGGGCCAGCAGGCGTCGCCCGGCACGATGAAGACCGCGTCCACGCGCGCGGCCTGCGCCAGCCCCCGCACGAAGGCGGCGTGATCGATTCGCGGCGTCCACCGTGCGAGGCCGGCTTCGAGCTCCTTGGTCGTCGGCGCCTCCCCCGCAGCCTCGACCTCGGCGAGAACCCGCTCGACCGGCGCTCGTTCGAGCAGCAGGTCGACCGTTCGCGCCGCTCCGAGCGCGCCGACCAGGCGGCCGAGGGTGCCGTCGCCCGGTTCGGCGAGCGTGCCGAGCACAGCTCGGGCGAACGCCTCGACGTCGGCGGCGGATCCGTCGACGGCCTCCGCGCCGTCTGCGACGTCGACAGCGACATCGACAGCGACATCGACCTCGATGAGCACCGTCGGTTCGGACTCGAGCGAGACGATCGGCTCGAGAGCCAGAGAAGGAACGCCCTCCGCCGCGACCGGCTGCGCGGACGGCAGCAGCGGCCGCAACGGCCGGACCGCCGCGAACTCGACGCGCAGATGCCGCTCGGCACGTTCGACGGCGCTCATCGGGCGATGCCCTGGCGGAAGTAGAGCGCGTTGCCGATGTGCCCGGCGTCGGGGCGGTCGGCGCCGGCGAGATCGGCGAGCGTCCACGCGGTCTTCAGCACCCGGTCGTAGCCGCGCATCGTGATACCGCCGCGCTCGAGCGAACGATCGAGCGCGGCGGTCGCGCGGCCACCGGGGTGGAGCCCTCCGGCTCCCCGGAGCCACGGCCCCGGCATCTGCGCGTTCGTTCGCCACGGCGTTCCGCGGAGCCGTTCGGCCGCGACCGCCCGGGCCGCCGTGACCTTCGTGCGGGCCTCGGCGCTGGTCATGCCCGGCCGATCGCGGGCTCCGCGAAGATGCGCGGCGGTCAGCCTCGGCACCTTGAGCTGCAGGTCGATCCGATCGAGCAGCGGACCCGAGATGCGCGCGAGGTAGCGTCGCCTGGCGTTCGGCGGGCAGGTGCACTCCGCGGTGCCGTCGAGTCCGCACGGGCAGGGATTGGCCGCGAGCACGAGCTGGAATCTCGCGGGGAAGCTCGCCACGGCATTCGCCCTGTGGATGCTGATGGTGCCCGATTCGAGCGGTTGACGGAGCACGTCGAGCACGGCGGCCGGGAACTCGGGAGCCTCGTCGAGGAAGAGCACGCCGTGCGACGCCCGCGCGGCGGCGCCCGGCCGGATCAACCGGCTGCCGCCCCCGACCATGGCCGCGGCCGTCGCCGTGTGGTGCGGCGCCTCGAACGGCGGGCGGAACGAGAGCCCCGACCCGACCGGCTGCCCCGAGAGCGAGCGCAGGCACGAGACCTCGAGGGCCGCGTCGGCGTCGAGGTCGGGGAGGATGCCGGGCAGCCGCGAGGCGAGCATGGTCTTGCCCGCCCCGGGCGGGCCGATCATCGAGAGGTGGTGCCCGCCGGCGGCCGCCGCGAGCAGCGCATCGATCGCGTCGGTATTGCCGGCGACATCCGAGAGATCTCCGGATACCTCGGCCGTGCCGGCCTGTTCGGTGCGCACCGAGGCGACGGCGTCGACCTCGCGCGCCTCGAACCGACCGCCGTGGTGGATCGCCGCGTCGAGCAGCGAGACGACGCCGATGATCGCGACGTCGGGCACCAGCGCGGCCTCGTCGGCGTTCGCGCTCGGCACCATCACCGTGCGGTGACCGGCCCTGACGGCCGCGAGCACCGCGGGCAGGATGCCGTCGATCGGCCGCAGGCGACCGTCGAGGCCGAGTTCGCCGAGGTGCACGACCCGCGCGACCGACTCGACGGACACCTCGCCGGCCGCGGCGAGGCAGGCGACCGCGATCGCCAGGTCGAATCCGGAACCATGCTTGGGCAGCGCCGCGGGCGAGAGGTTCACCGTGAGCTTGCGCTGCGGCAGCGGACAGCCGGCGTTGACGGCGGCGGCGCGCACGCGTTCGCGCGCCTCGCCCAGGGCTGCGTCGGGCAGCCCGATGATCGAGAATCCCGGGAGCTGGGCAGACAGGTCGGCCTCGACCTCGACGATCGAGCCGGTGAGGCCGAGCAGGGCGACGGCGTGCGTTCTGGCGACGGTCATCAGCTGATGCCCTCGAGGTGCTCGATGATCGCCGGCGCCTCGTCGGGGGCGAGCACCGCGACGGCGTCGATGCGGATGCGGGCTGCCGCGGCATCCGTCGCCTCGCACCACGCGACCGCGAGACGTCGCAGGCGCGCGAGCTTGACGGGCGTGATCGCCTGGAACGGATGCCCGTAGTCGTGGGACGTACGCGTCTTGACCTCGATGAAGACCGTCGCATCGCCGTCGCGCGCGACGATGTCGATCTCGCCGTGCACGCATCGCCAGTTGCGGTCGATCACGCGCAGTCCGCGCGATTCGAGGTGGTCGACCGCGAGCTGTTCGCCGCGCCGACCGAGTTCTGCATTGTGGGCCATCTGCACCACCTCCGCGATCAGCGTGGTGGTGCGGCGGCCGCCGTTCGCCGGCGACGGCGTCGCGGTACGACGCTTGATCGAGCGTGCGGGGTGGGGAGGGACGGACGCGACCGCGGCGGGGATCGCCTATTCGTCGAGCGCGAGCTCTTTCGGCAGCTCGAACTCGCGCGTCGCGAGCTCTTCGACGTTCACGTCTTTGAAGGTGAGCACACGCACCGACTTGACGAAGCGGTCGGCACGGTAGACGTCCCAGACCCACACGTCTTTCATTGTGAGCTCGAAATAGAAGTCGTGCTCGGTGTCGCGGCGGACGAGTTCGACCTCGTTCGCGAGGTAGAAGCGACGCTCGGTCTCGACCACGTACTTGAACTGCGAGACGATGTCGCGGTACTCGCGGTACAGGGCAAGTTCGACCTCGCGGTCGTAGTCTTCGAATTCGTCGTCATCCATCGGATTCATCCTACGCCGAGGTCGAAGAGCGCGGGCGCCTCGACCGGTCGTTCGTGCAGCCACGAACGACGGTGCAGGCCGCTCGGCCCGTGCTCGGCGATCGCGTCGAAGTGCGCACGGCTCGAGTAGCCCTTGTTCTCGTTCCAGGCGTAGAGCGGCAGATCGGCGTGCGCCGCGTGCATGAGGCGGTCGCGGTGCACTTTCGCGAGCACGGATGCCGCGGCGACCGAGGCGCAGTCGCGGTCGGCCTTGATGCGCGTGGTCACCCTGGCGCGGTGGTCGATCGAGCGGCTGAGCCAATCGTGGTTGCCGTCGAGCACGAGCGGGGCGTCGTCGAGCTCGGTCGCCCGGCCGGCCGCCGTCTCGATGCCGCGAAGCACGTCGAGGGCGCGCGAACCGGCGAGGCCGAGGCAGGCCATGATGCCGAGTTCGTCGATCTCGGCGGCGGACGCCTCGCCCACCGCCCAGGCGCGCACCCACGAACCGGCGCGCGGCGCCATGAGTTCGCGCTTCGGCTCACTGAGCAGCTTCGAGTCGCGAAGCCCGGTCGGCATGCGACGCACCGAGGAGTCGATGACCACGAGTCCGACCGCGACCGGGCCGGCGAGGGCCCCACGGCCGACCTCGTCGCACGCGAGCACGACCGGGGCTCCGCCCTCGAAGTACTCGCGTTCGACCTTGAGGTTCGGGATGGCGGCCGGGGCCATGTCAGTCGCCGCCCTCTGCGGCCTCGTCGACCCCGGCGAAGGTCTCGGGGTAGTTGCCGAGCCAGGCCCAGTGCGAGACCGGCCAGCTCACCACGAACGCACGCCCGACGACGTTCTCGATCGGCACGAAGCCCTTGAGGGGCGTGTCGGCGTTGTAGCGGGAGTCCTTCGAGTTGTACCGGTTGTCGCCCATGACCCAGAGCGAGCCGTCGGGCACGACCTGGTCGAAGTCGTCGCGCGACACCTTCGTGTCGCCGGCTGGGAGCACCACGTAGGGCTCGTCGAGCGGCACGCCGTTGACGCTCATCTGTCCGAGGGCGTTGCAGCACGTGACGTGGTCGCCGGGAAGCCCGATGACGCGCTTGACGAGGTGGTCGTTCGAATCGGGGGCCGAGAGCCCGACGAACGCGAGGAACCAGTCGATCGCGGCCGCGAGCGGCGGCGCCTCGGGCTCGACGCGCGCGGGCAGCCATCCGCCGGGATCCTTGAACACGACGACGTCGCCGCGCTCGATCGGCGTGACGCCCGGCACGAGCTGGTTCACGATGATGCGGTCGTCTTTCACGAGCGTCATCTCCATCGACTCCGATGGGATGAAGAACGACCGGATCAGGAACGTCTTGATCAGGAACGAGACGAGGACTGCCACCACGAAGATGACGAGCAGATCCCGGAGGAAGAGCAGTGCGCCGCGCTTGCGACGGTTCACCGACCTCCCATCGCCATCGATACGAGTGGTGCTGATGTCTTCTGTCATTTAACCGCCTGAGCTCCTCACCCCAAGTGTAGGGGTGAGGAGCTCAGGTCGAAGGCCGCGGCCCGTGCGGCGCGCGGGCCGCGAAGCCGGATCAGGCGTCGCGCTTCTCCTTGATCTTCGCCTTCTTGCCGCGGAGCTTGCGCAGGTAGTAGAGCTTCGCGCGACGCACGTCACCGCGGGTGACGACCTCGATGTGGTCGATCACCGGGGAGTGCACCGGGAACTTGCGCTCGACGCCGACCTGGAAGCTGACCTTGCGGACCGTGAAGGTCTCGCGGACGCCTTCGCCCGAACGGCCGATGACGACGCCCTGGAAGACCTGGACGCGCGAGCGCGTGCCTTCGATGATGTTGACGTGCACCTTGACGGTGTCACCCGCACGGAAGTCGGGGACGTCCGAGCGCAGGCTCGCAGCGTCGACATGGTCGAGGATGTGCATGATGGTTCGCTCTCTGCGCCCGCAACCGGTCGAACGCGGATTGGTGATTGGAAGAATCTGGTGCCGCCCGCACGATCACTCGCGCTGTGCATGCTCCCCGGAGGCAGAGTCCTGCGGCGGCACAATCCTCTATTGTGCCATGTTCGGCGCTCTTGCGCCAAAGCGGGGCTCGAGAGGGCGGATGCCGCGCACAGGCGTCACCCGCACGACCCCGTGCGGCGCACGGGCGTCAGTCCTCGCGGTGCCGTTCCTCGACGACGATGACCTCGCCGAGGTCGTACGGCTGCTGCACCGACGGTGAGCCGCCGGCATCCGTTCGAGGAACCGAGCCCGCCTGCGCAAGCCGCTCGTACTCGGCCATCTGCTCCTGCATGCGCTTGGCGCCGTCGCGGACGAGCTGCACGATCGCGTACCAGAACGCGACGAGTGCGAGCGCGATCGCGAGCACCGCGAACGAGGCCATCGCCGGCCCGGAGAAGCCGAACGCGACGATCGCCGCGTGCCAGGCGCCGAGGATGCCGACGTCGGCCCACGACACGGCGCGCGTCTCGCGCACGGTCGGGCGAATCGAGGTGAGCAGGGCGATGACGGCCAGCGAGATGAAGGTCACCGGCACCGTGATGATGAGGCCGAGGGTGCCCCAGCCGCCGCCGCCGAACACGGCCCAGCCGACCACCAACCAGACCGGCAGCACGATCGTGGCCGCCTGGATCCATCGGAAGAAGATGCGCCGGAAGAGCATGATCACAGCGTAACGCGGCGCCCCAGGGCGCGGCCGGGGTGTTCACTCAGGGCGGAGCCGACAGAATGGTCGTCGGAGAGGAACACCGTGATCGAACTGAGGACCACCGCCGAGATCGACGAGATGCGCCCTGCCGGCCGCTTCGTCGCGAGCGTCATCGACGCCACGTCGAAGGCCGCGGCCGTCGGCGTCAACCTGCTCGAGCTCGACGCGCTCGCGCACGAGATGATCCGCAAGGCCGGCGCCGAGAGCTGCTACATCGACTACCACCCGTCGTTCGGCGCGAGCCCGTTCGGCAAGGTCATCTGCACGTCGGTGAACGATGCCGTGCTGCACGGCCTCCCCCACGACTACAAGCTCCGCGACGGCGACCTGCTGAGCCTCGACTTCGCCGCGTCGGTGAACGGCTGGGTGTCCGACTCGGCGATCTCGATCGTCGTCGGCACGCCGCGCGAGGCCGACCTGCGGCTCATCGACACGACGCAGCGAGCGCTCGACGCGGGCATCGCGGCTGCGCGGGTCGGCAACCGGATCGGCGACATCTCCCGCGCGATCGCCGACGTGGCGAAGTCCGAGGGCTACTCGATCAACACCGACTTCGGCGGCCACGGCGTCGGGCGCACCATGCACGGCGACCCGCACATCCCGAACAACGGGCGTCCGGGCCGCGGTCTGCCGTTGAAGCCGGGCCTCGTGGTCGCGATCGAGCCGTGGTTCCTCGAGACCACCGACCGCATCTTCACCGATCCCGACGGCTGGACCCTGCGGAGCGCCGACGGCTCGCGCGGCGCGCACGCCGAGCACACGGTGGCGATCACCGACGGCGACCCGATCGTGCTGACGAAGCGGGGCTGAGACCCGAGAACGCCGCGTCGCGGCATCCGAGTTCCGGATGCCGCGACGCGGCGTTCTGCCGTTCACGGGCCCGTCGACCGTGGGCGACGCGGCATTCAGGCTGCCGCGCGCACCTCGACCTCGACCACCCCGTCGACGATGCGCGACGCGAACGTGCGGAGTTCGAGGGCCGCGTTCGTGAAGCACGCCCCCGTGACGAGGTCGTAGACCTCCTTGTGCAGCGGCGACGCGATCGTGGGCCGGTCGCCGCGTGAGCCCGTGATGCCGCGTGCCATGACGGGCGCGCCCGTGTGCGGGTCGAGGTGGTCGACGGCGTAGATCTCGTCGTCGCCGAGGCGCACGAGTGCGACCTGATCGGCGCCGAGCAGCGCCACCTCGCCCCAGCCCTGCTCGAGGTCCCCGATCTCGCAGACCGGCACCCAGGTCGTGGCCGCCTCGGTCGTCGGTTCGATCGTGATCGTCATGTCGCGCTCCTCCCGTTCGGATGTGCCGAACGTACGGCGCGGGTGTTTCCGCGCGCGGCAACAGGTGTTTCCCCGAGGTGAAACCCGCCTCACATGGTCGCTCGTCGGTGGTGAGGCACGATTGCGGTCGCGGTTACGCCGACGTAACAGGGCCGAAACCGCCCGGTCCTACGTTGGCAGCATTCGAGCCCACGGAGGCAGCATGACCGAGAACAACCCGGCCGGCATCCGCACGCGCGACGTCGTCATCGTCGGCGGCGGCCCAGCCGCCCACCGACTCGCAGACAGCCTGCACATGCGCGACGAGGAGCGCACGCTCCGCGTCACGGTGATCGGCGACGAGCCGCACCTGCCGTACGACCGTGTCGCCCTCAGCACCCGGCTCGCCGACGGAGCCGCAGACCTGACCCTGCACCCGACCGCCATGTGGGACGAGTCGCGCGTGCGCCTCATCACCGGCGAGCGCGTCGAGTCGATCGACCCCGCCGCGAGGACCGCGACGACGTCGGCGGGCACCGTGGTGCGCTGGGACGAACTCGTGCTGGCGACCGGGTCGAGCGCTCCGGTGCCGCCGATGCCGGGCGCCGAACGCATTCGGGTCTACCGCACGGTCGAGGACGTCGACAACCTCGTTGCCGAGTCGGCCCACCTCGCGGAGCTCCACGGGCGTCCGGCCCGGGTCGTGGTCGCGGGCGGCGGCCTGCTCGGACTCGAGGCCGCCGGTGGTCTCGCCAAGCTCGGTTCGCACGTCGCGGTCGTGCACTCGGGCGGATGGCTCATGTCGGCGCAGCTCGACGAAGGAGCCGGTCGGGCGCTCGGCCGCATCATCTCGGGCCAGGGCATCGGCCTGCACCTCGGCGCACGCCCCTCGGCCGTCCGCGTCGAGGGCGGCGCCGTCACGGCGGTGGAACTCACCAACGAGCGCGTGATCGAGGCCGATCTCGTCGTCTTCGCGATCGGCATCAGCCCGCGCGACGAACTCGCCCGCGACCTCGGGCTCGAGCTCGGCCCGCGCGGCGGCGTCGCGATCGACGGCGCGTGCGCGACATCCGCCCCCGGCATCTGGGCGATCGGCGAGGTCGCGAGCTTCGAAGGACGCTGCACCGGCCTCGTCGCCCCCGCGAACGCCATGGCCGAGGTCGTCGCGGATCGCCTGCTCGGTGGCGCAGCGGAGTTCACGACCATCGACGACGCGACGAAGCTGAAGCTCTCGGGCGTCGACGTCGCGAGCTTCGGCGATGCCCTGGCCCGCACCGAGCAGGCGCTCGAGATCGTCTACGCCGACCCGGCGCGCGGGCTCTACCAGAAGCTCGTCATGACCGACGACGCGAAGACCCTGCTCGGCGGCATCTTCGTCGGCGACGCCTCGCCGTACGCCTCGCTCCGGCCGATGCTCGGCATGCAGCTCTCGTCGGAGCCGGCCGCATACCTGTCGGCCTCGGGCATGGAGGCGCCGGCCGGCGACGAGCTGCCCGCATCGGCGCTCGTCTGCGCGTGCAACAACGTGGCGGCCGGCACCATCCGCGACGCCGTGAACGGCACCGAGCACGCCGAGGGCTGCACCGACCTCGGCGAGCTGAAGACCTGCACGCGGGCGGGCACCCAATGCGGCTCGTGCGTTCCGCTCGTGAAGAAGCTGCTCGAGGCCGAGCTCACGAAGTCGGGCATCACGCCCTCGCGGGCCCTCTGCGAGCACTTCGAGCTCTCTCGGCAGGAGCTCTTCGAGTCGATCCGGGTGCTCGAGCTCACCTCGTTCGAGGAGATCATCGCGCGCATCGGCACGGGGCGCGGCTGCGACGTCTGCAAGCCCGTGATCGGCTCGATCCTGGCGACGCAGCACGGCTCGTACATCCTCGACGGCGGTCGCGGCGGCCTGCAGGACACGAACGACCGAGCGATGGCGAACATGCAGAAGGACGGCACCTACTCGGTCGTGCCGCGCATCCCCGCCGGCGAGATCACGCCCGACAAGCTCCTCGTGATCGCCCAGGTCGCTGCCGACTACGGCCTCTACACGAAGATCACGGGCGGCCAGCGCATCGACCTCTTCGGCGCGCGCCTCGACCAGCTGCCCGACATCTGGAAGCGACTCGTCGATGCCGGCTTCGAATCGGGCCAGGCCTACGGCAAGGCGCTCCGCAACGTGAAGAGCTGCGTCGGCTCGACCTGGTGCCGCTTCGGCGTGCAGGACTCGGTCGCGATGGCCGTGCAGCTCGAGCTGCGGTACCGCGGCCTCCGTTCGCCGCACAAGCTCAAGTTCGGCGTCTCGGGCTGCGCCCGGGAGTGCGCGGAGGCCCGCGGCAAGGACGTCGGCGTGATCGCCACCGATCAGGGCTGGAACATGTACGTCGGCGGCAACGGCGGATTCCAGCCGGCCCACGCACAGCTGCTCGCGAGCGACCTCGACGACGAGACGCTGCTGAAGTACATCGACCGCTACATCATGTACTACGTGCGCACGGCCGACCGGCTGCAGCGCACAGCCCGCTGGATCGAGGACATCGAGGGCGGGCTCGACCACGTGCGCGACGTCGTCGTGCACGACTCGCTCGGGCTCGCCGAGGAGCTGGAGCGTGCTGTCGACCGTCACGTCGACTCGTACGAGGACGAATGGGCCGCGACGCTCGCGGACCCCGAGCGCCTGCGCCGCTTCCGCTCGTTCGTGAACGCACCGAACGTGCCGGACCCCTCGGTCGCCCAGGTGCCGGACGGTCGTGGCCAGATGCGGCCGGCGACCGCCGAGGAGCGCGCGAGCGGCGAGGCCGTGCTCGTGGCCGGCACCCGGATCCCCGTCCGCGGGGTGGACGCGTGAACGGCGACCTGCCGGGCCGCGGCACGGTCGGCAGCGTGACCCTCGTCGGCGGCGGCCCCGGCCGCGAGGACCTGCTCACGCTCGCGGCGGTCCGGGCCCTGCGGTACGCCGATGTCGTGCTCTACGACCGCCTCGCCCCGCACGACCGCCTCGACGAGCTCGCGCCGGCCGCGCTGCTCATCGACGTCGGCAAGCGCCCCGGCCACCACGCGATCCCGCAGACCGGCATCGAGGGACTGCTCGTCGAGCACGCCCTCGCCGGTTCCCGGGTCGTGCGGCTCAAGGGCGGTGACCCGTACGTGCTCGGCCGCGGCGGCGAGGAGGTGCTCGCGTGCCACAAGGCCGGCGTGCCCGTCGAGGTGATCCCCGGTGTCACGAGCGCGATCTCGGTGCCGGGGGCCGCCGGCATCCCCCTCACGCACCGCGGCGTCAGCCACCTGTTCACGGTCGTCTCCGGGCACCAGCCGCTCACGGCATCCGAACTCGAACATCTCGCGGGCCTCGGCGGCACCATCGTGGTGCTCATGGGCGTCAACACGCTGCCCTCGCTCACCGCGGGGCTGGCGCGCGCCGGCATGGCCGAGCGGATGCCGGTGGCCATCGTCGAACGAGGCTTCTCGTCCGAGCAGCGAACCACCATCGGGGTCCTCGCCGACATCGTGACGACCGCGGGCCGAGCTCGGGTGGCCTCCCCCGCCGTCGTCGTGATCGGCGAGGTCGTGCGGCTCGCCCACGACGGCGACGCGAGTGCGGCCGACCTCATGGAGCGCGCGGCCGGCTTCGCGGCGGTGGCCGGATGAGCGACCTCCTCGAACTCGCCCCCGGCTTCCGCGTCGACCAACTCGTCGGCTTCCGCATCGGGGTCACGAGCGATCGCCGCTCCGCCGACCTCATCGACGCCCTCGCCAGGCGCGGTGCGTCCGTCGTGCACGCGCCGACCCTCCGCATGACGAACGCGCTCTCGGACGACCCGGTCATCGCCGACACCCGGGCGATCATCGAGGCGAGGCCCGAGGTGCTGCTCGCGACCACCGCGTACGGCATCCGGCGATGGTTCGAGGTCGCGGATTCCGCGGGGCTCGGCGAGGACCTGCTCGACGCGCTCGCCGACACCGCGATCCTCGTGCGCGGGCCGAAGGCGCGCGGGGGCATCCGCGCTGCCGGCCTCAACGATGTGGGCATGAGCGCCGAGGAGACCACGGAGTCGCTCATCGACCACGTGCTCGAGAACTACCCGCCCGGCCTCACGGTCGCCGTGCAACTGCACGGGTTCCTCGAGGCTCCGCAGTTGCAGCGCCTGAGCGACGCGCACGATCGCGTGATCACGGTGGCCCCGTACCGCTGGGTCGAGGTGGACGAGACCGACGACCGCGTCGAGCGGCTCATCGAGGCCGCGTGCACCGGGGGCCTCGACGCGATCACGTTCACGAGCGCCCCGGCCGTGCACGCGCTCTTCGGCGCCGCCGAAGAGCTGGGGCGCTACGACGACCTCGTCGACGCCATGTGCGGCCCGGTCGTCGCGGCCGCCGTCGGGCCGGTCACCGCGGTGCCGCTCATCGCCGCGGGCATCACGCCGATCCAGCCCGACCGGTTCCGCATGGGCGCGCTGATCCGGCTCGTGTGCGAGTACCTCGAGACGAACCGCGTGATCCGGCTCGAGACGCAGCACGGGCCGCTCGCGCTCCGCGGCAGCGTCGTCGACATCGCCGATCGCCGGATCTCGCTGGCCCCGGTCGCGCTGATGATCCTCCGCATGCTCGTGCTCGCGCGGGGCTCGGTGGTCGCCCGCGACCGGCTGGCCGCGGGGCTGCCCGGCACGAACGACGAGCACGCGCTCGAGGTCGCGCTGAGCCGCCTGCGGCAGACGCTCGCCGTGCCGGGGCTGATCGCCACCGTGGTCAAACGCGGGTACCGCATCGACGTGTGACCACCGCCTCACACCCGGTCGCCGGCCGGGTGAGGAGGTGGAGACGCAGGGTTTACGACCGGCCCGATCCGCGGAAACACGACCTCAATAGCTTCGAGTCGAAGGCTCCACCACGTGATCGACACCTCGGAGGCACCCATGACCCAGACGACGAGCTCCGCTCCCCCCGTCGCCGCGACATCCGCGACCGCGACCACCACGACGACGACGACCGCCCCCGAGCTGACGACCCGGCCCGGCCGGTGGATCGACGGCTGGGACCCCGAGAACACGGCCCAGTGGGAGTCTCGAGGACGCGCCATCGCGCGCCGCAACCTGAACTGGTCGATCTTCGCCGAGTTCCTCGGATTCGTCGTCTGGCAGCTCTGGTCGATCGTCGCCGTGTCGCTGCCTGCGGCCGGGTTCGACCTGACCACCGGTGAGATCTTCTGGCTCATCTCGATCCCGAGCCTCGTCGGCGCGACCCTGCGCATCCCGTACTCGTTCCTGGTGCCGAAGTTCGGCGGCCGCAACTGGACGATCATCTCGGCCGCGCTGCTGCTCCTACCGACGATCGCGATGGTGCTGTGCGTCTCGAACCCCGAGACGCCGTTCCCGGTGCTGCTCGGTGCTGCGGCCCTCGCGGGCTTCGGCGGCGGAAACTTCGCCAGCTCGATGTCGAACATCACGTTCTTCTACCCGCAGCGCGAGAAGGGCTGGGCGCTCGGCCTGAACGCCGCGGGCGGCAACCTCGGGGCCGCGGTCGCGCAGTTCGTCGTGCCGATCGTCATCACGATCGGCGCCGGTGCGACGCTCAACCTCCCGATCGCCGGCTGGATCTGGATCCCGTTCATCCTCGTCGCGATGATCGGCGCCGCTCGATACATGAACAACCTCTCCAACGCGAAGGCCGACTTCTCGGGCTCGGCCGCCGCGCTGAAGGAGCCGCACCTGTGGCTGCTCTCGCTGCTCTACATCGGCACGTTCGGCTCGTTCATCGGGTTCGCGAGCGTGTTCCCGAAGCTCATCGCCGACCAGTTCCCCGAGTTCTCGAGCATCGCAGTGGCCGGGACCTCCATCTCGCTCGCCTTCCTCGGCGCCCTCACCGGCTCGCTGGCCCGCCCCTACGGCGGCCGACTCTCCGACCGCTTCGGCGGCGCCCGCATCACGATGTGCGCATTCGCCTCGATGGCGCTCGTCACGGTCGCGGTGCTCCTGACCCTCCCGCTCGGCAACTTCTGGCTCTTCCTCGGCCTGTTCCTGCTGTTGTTCGCCTCGGCGGGCATCGGCAACGGCTCGACCTACCGCATGGTCCCGGTCGTGTTCGCGGTCCGCGGCGGCGGCACGGGCGACGTGTCGACGCAGCGCAAGGCTGCCGCGGCCCTCGGCCTCATCTCCGCGATCGGCGCCTACGGCGGCTTCCTCATCCCCCAGGCGCTGAACCTCTCGTTCCAGTCGACCGGTGCGTACGGGGCGGCGTTCGCCGGATTCATCGCGGCCTACGTCATGCTGCTCGCGCTCACCTGGGCCGTGTACGTGCGGCCCGGCGGCCTCAGCGCCCACAAGATCTGAATCGAGCCCCATTGACCCACCCCGCCGACACGCACTGCCCGTACTGCGCGCTGCAGTGCGCGATGACCCTGACCCCGACGATCGGCACGACGGATGCCGCGGCGAGCGCGTCGCCCGACGCCCACGTGCACTCGGCGCCGGTCACGGTCGAGGGCCGCGACTTCCCGACGAACCGGGGCGGCCTGTGCAAGAAGGGGTGGACGTCGGCGGAACTCCTCAGGTCGCCCTCGCGCCTCGGCGCCCCGCTCGTGCGGGGCGCCGACGGCGCGTTGCACGAGGCGTCGTGGGATGAGGCGCTCGACCTGATCGCGACATCGCTCCGCGACATCCGCTCGGAGCACGGTGCCGACGCGGTCGGCGTCTTCGGCGGCGGCGGACTCACGAACGAGAAGTCGTACCTGCTCGGCAAGTTCGCGCGGCTCGCGCTCGGCACGAGCCGCATCGACTACAACGGCCGGTACTGCATGTCGTCGGCCGCGGCGGCGGGCAATCGGGCGTTCGGGGTCGACCGCGGCCTGCCGTTCCCGCTGGAGGACCTCGATGGGGCCGACACGATCCTGCTGCTCGGCACCAACGTGGCCGAGACCATGCCGCCGTTCATCGGACACCTGGCCGGTGCCCAGGCGGCCGGCGGTCTCGTCGTGGTCGACCCGCGGCGCACCGCGACCGCACGGCTCACCGACGACGGCAAAGGCCTGCACCTGCAGCCCGCGCCCGGCACCGACCTGCCGCTGCTGCTCGGACTGATCCACGTGGTGATCGCCGAGCGCCTCGTCGACCTCGACTACGTGGCGTCCCGCACCGTCGGGTTCGACCGGGTCCGTCGGAGCGTCGCCACCTGGTGGCCGGAGCGCGTGCAGTCGGTGACGGGGGTCGCGGCACTCACGCTCAAGCGGCTTGCACGGCGTCTCGCGGCCGGCGGCGGCACCTACATCCTCACCGGACGCGGCGTCGAACAGCACGTCGACGGCACGGACACGGCGACCGCGGCGATCAACCTCGCACTCCTGCTGGGCCTGCCGGGTCGCCTCGGCAGCGGCTACGGCACGCTCACCGGCCAGGGCAACGGCCAAGGGGGGCGCGAGCACGGCCAGAAGTGCGACCAACTGCCCGGGTACCGCAAGATCGTCGACCCCGAGGCGCGCGCCCACGTGGCCCGGGTGTGGGGCGT
Organism: Agromyces aureus; assembly: GCF_001660485.1. Taxonomy (GTDB): domain Bacteria; phylum Actinomycetota; class Actinomycetes; order Actinomycetales; family Microbacteriaceae; genus Agromyces; species Agromyces aureus. The sequence goes on along the minus strand of NZ_CP013979.1, from coordinate 1,947,434 downwards.
CGACCCAGCCGTCATCCCGGGGCCCGGCGTGCCGGCGATCGAGCTCCTCAAACTGCTCGGGGTCCCGGACGGCGTGCGGGCCCTCATGGTGCACGGCTCGAACCTCGTCGTCTCCTCCCCCAACGTGCGCGACGTGCGCGCGGGCCTCGAACGGCTCGACCTGCTCGTCGTCTGCGACTTCTTCCTCTCCGAGACCGCCGCGCTCGCCGACGTCGTGCTGCCGATCACGCAGTGGGCCGAAGAGGAGGGAACCATGACCTCGCTCGAGGGCCGCGTCATCCGTCGCCGTCGTGCGCTGACCCCGCCCGCCGGGGTGCGCGACGAGCTCTGGATCCTGCACGAGCTCGCTGAACGGCTCGGGTCGACGGCCGCGTTCGACACCGACCCCGCGGTGGTCTTCGAAGAGCTGCGACTCGCATCCGAGGGCGGCCTCGCCGACTACTCGGGCATCGACTACGCCATGCTCGACCGAGGGGATGCCGCGTACTGGCCGTTCCCGCGCGGCAGCCGCGGCACGCCCCGACTCTTCGCCGACCGCTTCGCCCACCCCGACGGCCTCGCGCGGCTCGTGCCGGTCACGGTGCGCGAGTCCGCGCGCCCGGCGCCGACGCCCGGAACCGACGAGATCACGCTCGTCACGGGTCGCCTGCTCGAGCACTACCAGAGCGGTGCGCAGACCCGTCGGGTGCCCGAGCTGCTCGAATCGCAGCCCGAGGCGCTCGCCTCGATGCATCCCGCCACGGCCGAGCGCCTCGGCATCGGCGACGGCGACGAGGTCGAGGTCGTCAATCACCGCGGCCTCGTGCGCTGCCGGGCCAGGCTCACCCCCGACATCCGGCCCGATGCGGTGTTCCTGCCCTTCCACTACGGCGACGAGCAGGCCGCGAACCTGCTCACCTCCGACGAGGTCGACCCGATCTCGTCGATGCCCGAGTTCAAGACGAACGTGGTGAGCGTGCGCCGGATCGCCGACGCGGCCTCCGTTCGACTGCCCGAAGAGACCGGAGTCCTCGCATGAGCCGCTCGAACCCGCTGAAGGTCGTGCTCGTCGGTTACGGGCCGGTCGGCGCCCGGTTCGTCGAGGAACTGCTCCCCGGCGTGCAGCGCGGCAGCGTCGAGCTCACGGTCATCGCTGGCGAAGACGTCGAGGCGTACAACCGCGTGCTCGTGGCCGAGTACGCCGTCGGCAACGCCGACCTCGACTCGATGATCGTCGGCGACCGGGTCACGGCCGAGGAGTCCGGCGCACGCGTGCTGCTCGGGGTCGCCGTCACGGCCGTCGACCGCGACGCCCGCACGGTGCACCTCGACACCGGAGAGCGACTCGCGTACGACCGACTCGTGCTCTCCACGGGTGCCCGCGCCAACGTGCCGACCCTCGACGGCGTCGAACGGCACCGCCGCGACCTCGCTTCCCTCGAGAAGTACGGCCGGCAGCTGGTCGCCCGCGACGACGAACTGCCGCCCGGCATCACGGCGCTCCGCGACCTCGCCGACGCCGAGCGGGTGCTCGAAGCCGTGCAGGAGCGCCGCCGCATCATCGTGCTCGGCGCCGGCGTGCTCGGGCTCGAGCTCGCCCTCGCGGCCGCGCACGCCGGCGCGCAGGTCTGCGTCGTGCACCACGGTCCGCACCCGATGCCGCGCAACCTCGATCGCGGCGGCGGCCAGGTGCTGCGCGCCGCGCTTCGCCGCACGGGCATCCAGGTCATCGCGCACAGCCGAGCCGAGGCGGTCGCGTTCCGCACCGACGACGACGGCGTGCGCCGCTTCGACATGCTCGTGACGGCCGACGGCAAGCAACTGCGCGGCGACCTGCTCGTGCTCTCGTGCGGCGTGAGCGCGCGGACCGAACTCGCGGTGCTCGCAGGCCTCCGCACGGCCGCCGGCATCGTCGTGCACCCGAACCTTGCCTCGTGGACCGACCCCGCGATCTTCGCCATCGGCGACTGCGCGCAGGTCGTCGAGCGCACCGACGAACTCGCCGGCCAGCGCACGCTCCCCGGAGCGCCGTCGGGCCTCATCGGGCCCGGCTGGCGGCAGGCGTCGTGGCTCGCCGGCTCGTTCCTCGCCGAGGCCGACCGACGCGCGCACGACGTCGAGACGCCCTTCGAACGCGACGCACTCGTGATGCTCAAGGCCGAGCACATCGACGTGGTCGCCGTCGGCGACATCTCGGGCGACCCGTGGGACGACGACAGCCTGCACCCGCGCCGTCGCATCGCGCAGTGGGCCGACCCCGAGCATCTCCGCTACGTCAAGATGGTCACCGAGGACGGCGTGCTCACCGGCTTCGTGAGCGTCGGGATGCCGCGGACGGCCGCCGAGCTCACCCTGCTGTTCGAGCGGGGCGGCGAACTGCCGGCCGATCGGTCGCTGCTGCTGCGCTTCGACGGGCCCGACTACGACCCCGCCGCCGACGCCGATGCGTTCGCGCCGGCCACGACGGTCTGCTGGTGCAACGCCGTCACGGTCGGGCGCATCGAGGAGTCCGCGGCGTGCGGCAACACGACCGTCGAGTGCGTCGGGCGCGACACGCGCGCGGGCACGGGGTGCGGGGGCTGCCGTGGGCGCATCGCCGAGGTGCTCGCGCGCGTCTCGGACGCCGACGGAACGCCGACGCCCGCGGCCTGACCTCGACGACGGCGGATACCGCGGGCGCCCGTCGTGCCGTGGCGTCGCGTCGCGGCATCCGACGCCCCATGCGGATGCTGCCGCCGACGTGCTGGGCCGTGCCGCTGTGCTGTGCCGCACCGCACCGCGCCGTCAGGCGTACAGGTGCCGCTCGGCCTCGACGGCCTCGTAGCGGTCGAGCACCACATCGACGAGTTCGATCGGCACCGGCCGCCCCGGCGCGATGAGCGGCTCGGTGATGAGCTCGGCTCCCACCGAGGCCGCCGCGTCGTAGAACGTGCCGGGCGCGAGCAGGTAGGCGGCCACCGCGATGCGCGTGCCGGGGTGCACCTCGCGGATCATCTCGATCGCGTCGGGCAGACGCGGGATGGCCGCGGCGATGAACCCGACCGTGACCGCACGCCCGAGCCGGTGCCCGAGCCGCCGGGCGGTCTCGAAGCACTCGCGCACCGCACGCGGATCGTTGGACCCGGCGGCGGCGAGCAGCACGGCGTCGCCCTCCTCGAGCCCGGCATCGGCCAGCCGCTCGGCGAGGATGCCGACGAGCCGATCGTCGGGCCCGAGCTCGCCCGCCAGCCTGGCCTGGCCGCCGATGCGCTCGAGGCCGAACGAGAGACCGGTGCGCACGTGGTACCCGGCCGACAGCGTCAGCGGCACGATCACCGCGTCGGTCTGGCCAGCGGCCGCGACGGCGGCGGCCACGTCGACGCTCTTGGCGTCGATGAAGTCGATGGCGACGTCGATGCCGGGCTCGACGGTGGCGACCCGATCGACCAGCCGCATCACGGCCTTGCGGTTCGCCGCCGACGGCGAGCCGTGCGTGACGGCGATCAACCTCAGGGGCGGTCGCGCGGCCGAGCCGGCAACTGGGTCTGCGCCACTCGGACCGGCCATCGACAACCCGCACTCTCCGGCGGGTGCTCGCTCGGTGCCGCCGGTATCGACGCTATAAACGGCGTGTTTCGAGGCAGGCCCCGGACTGTTTCGGGGAGGTGAAGAAGACCTCACGCGCACCGGCGGAACGCCGGGATGTCGCGGCGTTCGCCTGCGACTCGAAAGAGGGTCGTCAGTCGGCGAGCAGCTCGGGGCGCACGCGGCGGGTGCGCTCGATCTGCTGCTCGCGCCGCCACTCGGCGACCGCGCCGTGGTTGCCGGAGAGCAGCACCGGCGGCACCTCGAGGCCGCGCCAGGCGGACGGCTTGGTGTAGCTCGGGTACTCGAGGAGGCCGTCTTCGTGCGACTCCTCGACGAGGCTCTCGGGGTTGCCGACCACGCCGGGCACCAGCCGGCCGGCGGCCTCGATCATGGCCATGACGGCGACCTCGCCGCCGTTCAGCACGTAGTCGCCGAGGCTGATGAGGCGCACTCGCATGCGGCCCTCGTAGTGGTCGGTCACCCGCTGGTCGATGCCCTCGTAGCGCCCGCAGGCGAACACGAGGTGCGACTCGGCGGCGAGCTCGCGGGCGACGGCCTGCGTGAAGGGCTCCCCCGCAGGCGACGGCACGACGAGCAGGGCGTCCGAGTGCGCGGGGCCGACGATCGAGTCGATCGCCTCGCCCCACGGCTCGGGCTTCATGACCATGCCGGCGCCGCCGCCGTACGGGGTGTCGTCGACCGTGCGGTGACGGTCGTGCGCGAACGCGCGGAGGTCATGCGCGGTGACCTCGATGATCCCGGCCTGCCTGGCCTTGCCCAGCAGCGAGATGTCGAGCACCGAGAAGAACTCGGGGAAGATCGTGACGATGTCGATGCGCATGCGCGGTCGTCAGTCCGTTTCGGGCGAATCGGATGCCGCGGCATCCGTCTCGCTCGCGGGCTCGTCGTCGACGAGCTCCTCGAAGAGCCCCTTCGGCGGCGTGACCGTGACGACGCCGGCGGCGACGTCGACCTCGGGGACGATCGCCTGGACGAACGGCACCATGACCTCGCCCGACGGGGTCTTCACGATGAGGAGATCCTGCGCCGGGAAGTGGTCGACCCGTGCGACCTTGCCCACCTCGACGCCCTCGCGCACGACGGAGAGCCCGACGAGCTGGTGGTCGTACCAGGCATCGGGCTCGTCCTCTTCGAGGTCGACGTTCTCGACCCAGAGGATGGCCTTCAGCAGGGCCTCGGCCGCCGTGCGGTCGTCGACGCCGTCGAAGAACCCGACCGGCATGCCGTTGTACCAGCGGAGTTCGCGCAGCACGAGGTGCTTGCCGTGCCACGCTGAATCCGCCGGGACCTGCAGCGAGAACTCCGCACCGGGAACGAACCGGCGTTCGGGGTCGTCGGTGTAGAGCTCGAGCTTGATCGCGCCCTTCAGGCCGTGCGCCTTGGTGAGGCGCCCGACCCGCAACTGGGTCTTGGGTGCGTCCGACACGTCAGTCGTCGGAGTCGACGACGTCGACGCGAACGCGGCGACCGTCGGCGAGAGCCGTGACGAGCGTGCGGAGCGCCTTCGCGGTGCGACCTGCGCGGCCGATGACGCGACCGAGGTCCTCGGGGTTCACATGAACCTCGAGGACCTCGCCGCGTGCGCTCGACGCGGAGACGACCTTCACGTCGTCAGGGTGATCGACGATCCCCTTGACGAGGTGTTCGAGCGCGGACTGGAGCAAGACTTACGCCTCGTCCGTCGACGCGTCGGCTGCGACCTCGGCCTCTTCGGCCTTCGGAGCCGGCTTCTCGGCCTTGGGCTTGAGGACCGGCTTCTTCTTCTCGTCGGCGACGAAGGCCGGCTTGGGCTCGCGAACCTGCACGGTCGAGACCGCGTTCTTGTCGCCCTTGAACTTGCCCCAGTCGCCCGTGAGCTTGAGGATGGCCTCGACCTGCTCGGTCGGCTGCGCGCCGACGGAGAGCCAGTACTGCGCGCGCTCCGAGTCGACCTGGATGAACGAGGGGGTCTCGGTGGGGTGGTACTTGCCGATCTCCTCGATCACGCGACCGTCGCGCTTGGTGCGCGAGTCGGCCACGACGATGCGGTAGTACGGCGCACGGATCTTGCCGAGGCGCTTGAGACGAATCTTGACAGCCACAATTCTCCTGAAAATGTTGTGAGTTGGGTGAACTGACAGCCGTGAGCGTGGGGTGCACACTCGGCGGAAGCTCTGAGTAGGTGTGTGCGCCGGATAGAGGGTCGGGCGCAACGGAACTCGACTGACCATTCTTGCAGATTTCACGCCGGAAGGATAATCGCGTGGTGTGCATGTCATGATGGGCCGACGGTGCCCGACGTGCCGTGCGAAAGGGGCCAGCAATGCCGATCGAGTTCGCCCGGTCCGCCCGTTCCACCATCGGCCTCGAGTGGGAGATCGCCATCGTCGACCGCGCGACGGGCGAGCTGGCCTCCGTCGGCGATCGCGTGCTCGAGGTGCTGCATTCCCGCAGCGAGGGCGGGCGGCATCCGTCGATCACCGAGGAGATGCTGACCAACACGGTGGAGCTCGTGAGCGGCGTGCACGAGCGCGTCGCCGACGCCGTCGCCGACCTGCAGGGCCAGCTCGACGAGGTGCGCACCGTGGTCGACGAACTCGGCGAGTACGAACTCATCTGCAGCGGGTCGCACCCCTTCAGCCAGTGGTACGACCAGCACCTCACCGACAAGCCGAGGTACCACAAGCTCGTCGACCGCACCCGCTGGTGGGGCCGCAACATGATGATCTGGGGCGTGCACGTGCACGTCGGCATCGAGGACCGCGACAAGGCGCTGCCCATCCTCGACGGGCTGCTCGCCTACCTGCCGCACCTGCAGGCGCTCTCGGCCTCGAGCCCGTTCTGGGCCGGCGTCGACACCGGATACGCCTCGAATCGCGCGCTCATGTTCCAGCAGCTGCCGACGGCCGGCCTGCCGTATCCGCTCGCCGACTGGCCCGCCTACGAGCGCTACGTCGACGATCTCGTGCGCACGGGCGTCATCGAGGACTACAGCGAGGTGCGCTGGGACATCCGCCCCTCGGCCAAGTGGGGCACGGTCGAGGTGCGCGTCTGCGACGGCGTCTCGACGGCCGAGGAGCTGGCCGCGATCGGCGCGCTCGTGCAGTGCCTCGTCGAGTGGATGTCGACCCGCCTCGACGAGGGCGGCACCCTCACCGTGCTCCAGCCCTGGTACGTGCGCGAGAACAAGTGGCGGGCCGCCCGCTACGGGCTCGACGCCGAGGTGATCATGGACGTCGCGGGCACCGAGCGCCTCGTCTCCGACGACCTGCGCGACCTCGTCACGACCCTCGTGCCGATCGCCGATCGCCTCGGGTGCGCGAGCGAACTCCAGCTCGTGCGAGGCATCCTCGACCGCGGCGGCAGCTACCAGCGCCAGATCGCCGTCGCCGAGGCGAACGACGGAGACCTCTCGGCGGTCGTCGCCCATCTCGCGCAGGAACTGCGCGGCAACGAGCGCGCGGAGCGAGCGGATGCCGAGGCATCCGCCCGCTGAACCGCGCCGCCTCCGCGGCTGAAGGGGTCGATCCCGCAGGCTGCGTCGCGATGATCACGACGAGCGCGAGGCTCAGGCCGACGGGACCGGTGCCTCGGGGAGCGCGCGCGTGCGGATGAGTTCGGCGTACCAGAGCGCGGAATCCTTCGGCAGGCGCTCGAACGTGTCGTAGTCGACGCGCACGATGCCGAAGCGCTTGGAGTAGCCGTAGCCCCACTCGAAGTTGTCCATGAGCGACCACACCTGGTAGCCGCGGAGGTCGACGCCGCGCTGGATCGCCCGGTGCGCCGCCGTGAAGTGGCGACGCAGGTAGTCGGTGCGCTCGACATCGTGCACGGCGGGGCCGTCGGGCCCGTCGACCACGACGTCCTCGAACGCCGCACCGTTCTCGGTGACCATGAGCGGCAGCCCGGGATAGGACTCGTGCAGCGACACGAGCAGGTCTTCGAGACCGGAGGGGTCGATGTTCCAGCCCATCGCGGTGTACGGACCGGGCTGCTCGAGGAACTCGACCTGCTCGGAACCGGGCCAGGCCGTGCCGCCCATGTCCTTGTGTCCGTCGGCGTTCGCGCGGGGGCTCTCGCCGTCCCACATCCGCACGGTGACGGTGGAGTAGTAGTTCACGCCGAGGAGGCTCAGCGGCTGGCGGATCACCTCGGTGTCGCCGGGCTTCACGAACGACCAGTCGGTCACGTGCGCGGTGTCGGCGATCACGTCGGCAGGGTACTCGCCGTCGAGGAGCGGCCCGAGGAACACGCGGTTCGCCAGTCCGTCGATGCGGCGCGCGGCCTCGGGGCCGGTCGGGCCCGAGGGGCGGATCACGTGCAGGTTCAGGGTGATCGAGTAGCCGGGGTCGTTCGTGACCACGCCGCGCAGGGCCTCGATCGCGAGCCCGTGCGCGAGGTTCAGGTGGTGCACGGCCGCGAGGGCCTTCGCGCCGTCGAGCAGGCCGGGGGCGTGCGCGCCGGAGCCGTAGCCCAGGTACGCCGAGCACCACGGCTCGTTCAGGGTGGTCCACACGGCGACGCGATCGCCCAGGCGCTCGCCCAGGATGCGCGCATAGTCGGCGAACGCCTCGGCGGTCGCGCGGTTCGTCCAGCCGCCCTCGTCTTCGAGGGCCTGCGGCAGATCCCAGTGGTAGAGGGTCGCGATGGGGCGGATGCCGCGGGCGATGAGTCCGTCGACGAGGCGCTCGTAGAACGCGAGTCCCGCCTCGTTGGCCTCGCCGCGGCCGGTCGGCTGGATGCGCGGCCACGCGATCGAGAAGCGGTAGGCCTCGAGTCCGAGGTCGGCCATGAGGTCGAGGTCCTCGTCGAGGCGGTGGTAGTGGTCGCACGCCCGGTCGCCGGTGTCGCCGTTCCAGACCTTGCCCGGCGTGTGACTGAAGGTGTCCCAGATCGAGGGACCGCGGCCGTCTTCGGTGGCGGCGCCTTCGATCTGGTACGACGCGGTGGCCGAGCCGAAGAGGAAGTCGGGGCCGAAGGTGAGGCCGGAGTCGCGGTAGTCCGCCGAGCCGATGGTCATGGTGTGAAGCTCCCCAGTGTGAGATCGCGGCAGTCGTCCGCGCGATTCACTGTAGCGCGTCGGCCGCTTTGCTTACAGAGCTGTAAGTAACGTGAGGACCCCGCCTAGAGTGGAACCATGGACGGTGAGCCCCTGGTACTCGACTCCCCCGACCTGCGTGCCGAGCTCCTGCCCGGCCGCGGCACGAACGGCGGATACTCCCTCGTCGTCGACGGCGTCACGCAGTCGCACGTGAACCCGGCCGACGCGCGCGACCTGCAGCTCGAGTACACGCGGTTCGTCGCCGCCATCGTCGACGGATGCCGCGAGCACGACGAGTCACTCAGGGTGCTGCACCTCGGCGCGGGCGCCCTGACCATCGCGAGATACCTCGGCGCGACGCGCCCGACATCCGCTCATCACGTCGTCGAGCTGCACCGCCCGCTGCTGGAGTTCGTGCTCGACGCCCTGCCGCTGGACCCCGCGATCGAGGTCACGTTCGAGTTCGACGACGCGCGCGCCGCCGTCGAACGCGCCGTCGAGCATCGGCGGGAGTTCGACCTCGTGATCGCCGATCTCTTCGCAGGCAGCCGCACGCCGGAGCACCTGTCGACGGCGGAGTTCTTCGACGATCTCGGGCGGCTGCTCGCTCCGGGCGGCGTGCTCGTCGTCAACACCATCTCGACCGTCGGGCTCGGGCTCTCGCGCGAGGTGGGCGCGACGCTCGTCGACGGATTCGACGAGGTGGCCGCGCTCGTCTCCCCGACGGTCGTCGCCGATGCCGGGCTCGGCAACGTGGTCTTCGCGGCCTCGCACGACGAGCTGCCCACCCGCCGCATCCGCCGACGCATCGACCAGACGCACCGGCGCATCGAACTGCTCGAGGGCGCGTCGCTCACGGCGTACCTTCGCGAAGCACGGACGCTCCGCGACTGAACGGCGCACCGGCGGCGCACCGAACGCCCGCGGAGCAGGTCTCGGGGATCAGTTCACGAACGTCAGCGCCCGAACGTCAGCGCCCGAAGTTCAGCGCCCGAGGAGCTTCTGCATCTTCGCGAGGTCCTCGGCCGACGGGGTCGGCGCTGCGCCGCCCTTCGAGCCGAGTCCGAAACCCGAGCCGGCGATCGCGGGCGCGCCACCGACCGGACGCCCCTCGGCGATGGCCTGGTTCTCGGTCGCGCGCTTCGCGGGGTTGCCCGAACGCGAGCCCGACGCCTTCTTCTTGCCCTTGGCCGCCTGGCGCTTGCCGCCGCCGTGGCCGCCGCCACCGGGCAGCGGACCCATGCCCGGGATCTGCGGCATGCCGCCGCGCGCGACGGTCTTCATCATCTTCGCGGCCTGCTCGAAGCGCTGCACGAGCTGGTTGACGTCGGTGACGGTCATGCCGGAGCCGCGCGCGATGCGCACGCGTCGCGACCCGTTCAGGAGCTTGGTGTTCTTGCGCTCGGCGGGCGTCATGGACTGGATGATCGCCTCGGTGCGCACGATCTCGCGCTCGTCGAAGTTCTCGAGCTGCTGCTTCATGCCGCCGGCACCCGGGAGCATGCCGAGCATCTTCTTGATCGATCCGGCGCCGCGCAGCTGCTGCATCTGCGCGAGGAAGTCCTCGAGCGTGAACTGCTCGGTCGCGAGCTTCTCGGCGACCTTGAGCGCCTCCTCTTCGTCGAAGGCCGACTGGGCCTGCTCGATGAGGGTGAGGATGTCGCCGAGGTCGAGGATGCGGCTCGCCATGCGGTCGGGGTGGAACGCCTCGAAGTCGTCGAGACCCTCGCCCGTGGAGGCGAAGATGATCGGGCGGCCCGTGACCGACGCGACCGAGAGCGCGGCGCCGCCGCGCGCATCGCCATCGAGCTTGGAGAGCACGACGCCCGTGAAGTCGACGCCGTCCTGGAAGGCCTTGGCCGTGGTGACCGCGTCCTGACCGATCATCGCATCGATGACGAAGAGCACCTCGTCGGGGTTCGTCGCCTTGCGGATGTTCGACGCCTGCTTCATCATCTCGGCGTCGACGCCGAGGCGGCCGGCCGTGTCGATGATGACGACGTCGTGCTGGGCCCGTCGAGCCTGCTCGACACCCGACTTGGCGACCTTCACCGGGTCGCCGACGCCGTTGCCGGGCTCGGGCGCGAACACCGGCACGCCCGCCTGCTGCCCGACGACCTGGAGCTGGTTCACCGCGTTCGGTCGCTGGAGGTCGCTCGCGACGAGCATGGGCGTGTGGCCCTCTTTGACGAGGTGCTTCGCGAGCTTGCCCGCGAGGGTGGTCTTGCCGGCACCCTGGAGGCCCGCGAGCATGATGACCGTCGGCGGGTTCTTCGCGAACTGCAGACGACGCTGCTGGCCGCCGAGGATCGCGACGAGCTCGTCGTTGACGATCTGCACGACCTGCTGCGCCGGGTTCAGCGCCTTGTTGACCTCGTCGCCGAGGGCGCGCTCGCGCACGTGCGACGTGAACTGCTTGACGACGTCGAGCGAGACGTCGGCATCGAGCAGCGCGCGACGGATCTCGCGGACGGTGCCGTCGACGTCGGCCGCAGAGAGCTTGCCCTTGGTGCGGAGATTCTTGAAGGTCTCGGCGAGGCGGTCTGACAGGTTTCCGAAGGTAGCCATGGTGGTTCGATTCTAGGCGATCCGGGATACCGCCTCGCGCCGCGGTCGCGCTCGACCCGGACCTCGAACCGGGTCAGCGGGTCGGCCGTCGAGCGGGTCAGCCCTCGAAACGGGCGTCGACGACATCGCGGCCGACGTCGATCGTCGCGATGAGTCGCTCGTCGGTCTCATCGGGCGCCAGCGCGTACTCGAACTCCGCGAACGCCTCCCCGTCGCCGAACAGCTCGGGGCGGAGGTCGACGCGCACGAGCGTCATCGAGCGCAGCGCGTCGATCTGACGGTCGCCCGAGTCGCGGCCGATCGCCTCCTCGACCTCTTCGGCGACCTCCGATTCGGGGTCGAGCAGCACGGTGAGGAACTTCACGGCCGGAGAGCTGCCCGAATCGAGCTGGCCGACGAACGCGTTGCGCACCTCGTCGTCGGCGAACTCGAGCTCGCTGACGAGTGCCGCCGCGGCATCCAGCGCCGGAATCGGCACGTCGTCGTCTTCGGTCTCGAGGACGACCTCGACGCGCTGGTCGGCGTACTCGATCATCTCGGACCAGTAGTCGCCGACGACGCCGAAGTAGTCGTGTTCGGTGGCCATCTGCCGCCCTCCCCCTTGTTCGGCCGGCCTCAGCCGACGAGTTTCTGCGCGAAGACGTGGGGCGTGAAGCCCGTGAGGTCGTTGATGCCCTCGCCCTGCCCGATGAGCTTGATCGGCAGGCCGGTCTTCTCCTGCACCGCGAGCACGAACCCGCCCTTGGCACTGCCGTCGAGCTTGGTGAGCACGAGGCCGGTGACGCCGCCGTGCTCGATGAACGCCTCCGCCTGCGCGAGCCCGTTCTGGCCCGTGGTCGCGTCGAGCACGAGCAGCACCTCGCTGATCGGCGCCTGCTTCTCGACGACGCGGCGGATCTTGCCGAGTTCGTCCATGAGCCCGCCCTTGGTGTGCAGGCGACCGGCCGTGTCGATGATGACGATCTCGATGCCCTCGCGCTTGGCGCGGTCGACGGTCTGGAAGGCGACGGATGCCGGGTCCTGGCCTTCGCGCTCTGGGCGCACGATCTCGACGCCGGCCCGCTCGGCCCACGTCGCGAGCTGGTCGACGGCCGCCGCGCGGAACGTGTCAGCCGCACCGACGACGACCGTGCGGTCGAAGGTGCGGAGGAATCGCGCGAACTTGCCGATCGTCGTGGTCTTGCCGACGCCGTTGACGCCGACGACGAGCACGACCGCCGGTCGTTCGGTGAGCTTCAGCGTGGGGTCGTACTTCGCGAGCCGCTCCTCGACGATCTCGCGGAGCATCCGCTGCACGTCCTTCGGGTCGGTCGTGCGGTACCGCTCGACCTGCGCCTTGATCTGATCGACGATCTCCTCGGTGACCGCCGGACCGAAGTCGGCGCGGATGAGCGCGGATTCGAGGTCGTCCCAGGTGTCCTCGTCGATGGTCTTCGCCGAGAAGACCCCGCGGAGGGCCGCGCCGAGCGACCAGGATGCACGTTCTGCCATACGACCAGCCTAGGGCGGGTCGCCGTACACGGGGCACGTCCGGCCTGCAAGGGGTTGGCGGCGCGGTGGGCGCGTTGCCAGCCTCGAGGGGACGAAAGGACTGCGAATGACGATCGTGGGATTCCACGCCTCGCACGAACAACTGCCGCCCAGCCGACTGCTCGATGCCGTGAAGCGCGCCGAGGCGGCCGGCTTCGACGCCGCCATGTGCAGCGATCACTTCGAGCCGTGGAGCGTTCGACAGGGGCACTCGGGCTACGCGTGGAGCTGGCTCGGGGCCGCGCTCGAAGCGACCTCGCTGCCGCTCGGCGTGGTGACCGCGCCAGGCCAGCGCTATCACGCCGCGATCGCCGCCCAGAAGCTCGCGACGCTCGCCGAGATGTACCCGAACCGGTTCTGGGCCGCGCTCGGCAGCGGCGAGGCGATCAACGAGCACGTCACGGGCACCGCCTGGCCCGCGAAGGAGGAACGCGATGCACGGCTGACGGAGGTCGTCGACGTCATCCGCCGCCTCCTCGCCGGCGAGGAGGTCTCGGTCGACGGACGCATCCGGGTCGACCGTGCGCGCGTCTGGAGCCTCCCCGACGTAACGCCGCCGCTCCTGGCGGCCGCGGTGAGCACCGAGACCGCGCGCGACGTCGCAGCGTGGGCCGACGGCGTCATCACGGTCGATCAGCCGCGAGACGCGCTGCGCGAGTTCATCGACGTCTACCGGGATGCCGGCGGCGAGGGTCCCATCGCCGTGCAGGTGCACCTGAGCTGGGCGCGCACCGACGACGAGGCGATCGCCATCGCGCACGACCAGTGGCGCCAGAGCCTGGTGCCCGCGCACCTCGCATGGGAACTCGACCGCCCCGAGGACTTCGACGCCCGCACCGCCGACGCCTCGCCGGAGCAGGTGGCGACCACCCTGATCGCGTCGGCCGACACCGGCCGGCACCTCGACCATCTCACCGGCATCGCGGAGCTCGGGGTCGACCGCATCTTCCTGCATCACGTCGGAACCGAGCAGCACGGGTTCATCGACGAGTTCGCCGAGCACGTGCTCCCCGACCTGAAGGAGGCGGGTCGATGAAGATCACGGATCGCAGCGACCTCTGGTGGAAGACCGCGGTCGTGTACTGCCTCGACGTCGAGACCTACATGGACTGGAACGACGACGGCTTCGGCGACTTCGAGGGCCTGGCCCATCGCCTCGACCATCTCGCCGAGCTCGGCGTGACCTGCATCTGGCTGATGCCGTTCCAGCCGACGCCGGATCGCGACGACGGGTACGACATCACGGACTTCTTCGGCGTGGACCCCCGTCTCGGCTCGCTCGGCGACGTCGCGGAGTTCACCAGGACCGCGCGCGATCGCGGCATGCGCGTCATCGTCGACTTCGTGATGAACCACACGTCGGAGCGGCATCCGTGGTTCCGCTCCGCTCGTCGAAGTCGGACCTCGCCGTACCGCGACTGGTACGTCTGGCGGGACGACCCGCCGAAGTCGCCGAACGCCGTGTTCCCGGGCGAGGAGGACTCGATCTGGGAGTTCGACGAGCGCACCGGGCAGTCCTACCTCCACAGCTTCTACCGTCACCAGCCCGATCTGAACATCGCCAACCCGGCCGTCCGCGACGAGATCGCGAAAACGATCGGCTACTGGCTGCAGCTCGGGATCTCGGGCTTCAGGGTCGATGCGGTGCCGTTCCTCATCGAACCGCCGGAGGGCGTCGACATCGGCGACCCGCACGAGTTCCTCCGCGACCTGCGGCGGTTCCTGCAGCGCAGGTCGAGCGAAGCGGTGATGCTCGGCGAGGTGAACCTGCCCTATGACGGGCAGCTCGACTTCTTCGGGCGAGCCGGCGCGCCCGCCGAGCTGACCATGCAGTTCGACTTCCTCGCCATGCAGTCGCTCTACCTGTCGCTCGCCCGCGAGGATGCACGCCCGCTCGCCGAGACCCTCGCGAAGCGCCCGCGCCTCGAACCCGAGGCCCAATGGGCGAACTTCGTTCGCAACCACGACGAGCTCACGCTCGACAAGCTGTCGGAGTCCGAACGCGAGGAGGTCTTCGCGGCATTCGCACCCGAACCCGGGATGCGCGTCTACGACCGGGGCATCGTGCGCCGGCTGCCGCCCATGCTCGACGGCGATCCGCGACGCGTCCGCATGGTCTACAGCCTGCTGTTCTCGCTGCCGGGCACCCCGGTGCTCTTCTACGGGGAGGAGATCGGCATGGGCGAGAACGGCGAGCAGCCGGGCCGCCAGGCCGTCCGCACGCCGATGCAGTGGAACGGCGGCCGCAACGGCGGGTTCTCGCGTGCCGCTCCGTCGAAGCTGGCGGCGGCGCCTCCGAGCGGGGGGTACGCGCCCGAGCACGTGAACGTCGAAGCCCAGATGCACGACCCCGACTCGCTGCTGTCGTTCATCAGGCAGCTCACGACGCGCTATCGGAGCTCGCCCGAGATCGGGTGGGGCGAGCTCGACGTGCTGCCGACGGGGCTGGAGGCCGTGCTCGCGCACCGCATCACCGCCGACGTCGGCAGGTTCGTCGCCGTGCACAACTTCGCGGCCGCACCCGTCGTCGTGCGCCTCGAGCTCGGCCCGGTCGCGCCGCACAGCGTGCTGTCCGACCTGTTCGCGGTCACGACCGCGCCGCTCGACGAGCGCGGGGCCGTCGACGTGCACCTGGACGCCTACGGGTACCGCTGGTTCCGCGTCGTCGAGCCCGACGACCGCAGGCTGACCTGACACGAGGGGTGCGGATGTCGCGGGCTGGCGCTCGCGACCCCCGCACCGTCCTCGTCAGCTGGCCTGCGCCGCCGGCTGCTCCTCGCGCACGCGGGGCTCCTCGCGCACGCGCTGTCCGACGACGGCCGAGACGCCGTCCTGGCGCATCGAGACGCCGTAGAGCGCGTCGGCGATCTCCATCGTGCGCTTCTGGTGCGTGATGACGATGAGCTGGCTGTCGGCGCGGAGGTCTTCCATGGTCGTGAGCAGGCGCCCCAGGTTGGCGTCGTCGAGCGCCGCCTCGACCTCGTCCATGATGTAGAACGGGCTGGGCCTGGCCTTGAAGATGGCCATGAGCAGCGCGACCGCGGCGAGCGAGCGCTCGCCGCCCGACAGCAGCGAGAGGCGTTCGATCTTCTTGCCGGCGGGTCGCACGGCCACCTCGATGCCGGTCGTCAGCATGTCGTCGGGGTCGGTGAGCGAGATGCTGCCGACACCTCCGGGGAACAGCACCGGGAACACCTTCGCGAACGCCTCCTGCGTGTCGTCGAACGCGTCGCGGAAGATCGTCGACATCTTGCCGTCGATCTCCTCGATGATCGTGAGCAGGTCCTTGCGCGTGTTCGCGAGGTCGGTGAGCTGCTCGGTGAGGAACCGGTGCCGCTGCTCGAGCGCCGCGAACTCCTCGAGCGCGAGCGGGTTCACGCGACCGAGCTGCGAGAGCTTGCGCTCGGCCGCCGTGTACCGGCGCTGCTGCTCCTCACGGCGATACGGGCGGGGCTCGGCGTCGGGATCGTCGGGGTCGTCGGCCGGGATCGGCACGTCGGGGCCGTATTCGGCGACCAGCACCGACTCCTCGAGGCCGAGTTCGGACTCGGCTCGCTCGACGAGGCTGCCGACCTGCAGCTTCTTCTCGTAGATCCGGAGTTCGAGCCCGTGCACGTCCTCCGTGACGGCGTGCAGTCGCTCGCGCGCGGTGGACTCGTCGCGACGGAGCGCCTGGAGCTCCTCGTTGCGCGCCGAGCGCTCGGCTTCGGCGCGCCCGAGCGCGAGCCCGGCCTCGCCGACGGACACGTCGACCGATGCGAGTGCGACGGGAAGGGCGGCCGCGACGCCGGTCGCGGCCTCGAGCTGCGACCGGCGCACGACCGCGCGCCTCGCAGCCTCGGCCGCGGCATGGCGTTCGGCGTCGTGCTGGGCCTGCATCGCTCGGATGCGGGCCTCTTCGGCGCGCACGCGCTCACGGGCGGTCTCCAGTCGCAGCTTCGCCTCGACCTCGGCCTCGCGGGCGCGTTCGAGTCGGGCGGATGCCGCATCGCGGGCGCTCGGGTCGAGCACGGGCCGCGCCACCGCACGGGCCTCCTCGAGTGCGCCCTTCGCGTTCGCCGACGCCGCTTCAGCGACGACGACGCGCTCCTCGGCGTTCGCGGAGGCCGCCTGCAGGCGCTCGGACTCGGCCTCTGCCGCCTCGGCCTGCACCCGGGCCCGGTTCAGGCGCTCGGTCCGCTGCGCGAGCTGCGTGTCGAACTCGCGGAGCGCGGCCAGTGCGACCTTCGCCGCCTCCTTCGCCCTGGCGTGAAGCTCGCGCTGCTCGCCGAGCTCGGCCCGCCGTCGTTCGATCTCGCTGCGCACCTCGTCGAGTCGCGCGGCCGCGCGGTCGCGCTCGGCGAGCAGCTCGATGCGGCTCTGCTTGCGTCCGGTGCCGCCGCGCACGACGAACCGGCCGACGACGGTGCCGTCGCGGGTGATGACGGTCGCGGGCACCGCTCGTGCCGCGAGCTCGGATTCGACCGCACGCACCGCGTCGAGGTCGGCGGCGATGAGCACCTCCGCCAGAAGGCCGAGCACGCCCGCGGGCGCGGTCACGACCTCTGCGGCCGCCACGAGTCCGTGCGGGACCGCGCCGCGCACGCCCGACCCCGAACCCGCGGGCTCGGCGAGCACGAGGGCCACGCGACCGAGGTCGCCCCGCTCGGCGTGCACGAGCGCGCGGTGGGCGGCGCCGAGGTCGTCGACGAGCACGGCGTCGCTCAGCGACCCGAGGGCCGCCGCGATCGCGGCCTCGTATCCCGGTGAGACCTGCACCGACTCGGCGAGCAGGCCGCGCACGCCGGCGAGTTCGGCGCCCGCGAGGGCGGCCGATCCGTCGCGCTGGTCGAGGGCGAGTGAGAGCGCCTGCGTGCGTGCGGCGAGCGCCCCGTGCTCGCGCTCGCGCTCGTGCAGTTCTTCGCGGAGCCGCTCGATCTCGCCCTCGGCCTCGAAGACCGCGGACTGCGCGAGCTCGTATGCCTCGTCGAGGTCGGTCTCGGCGGACTGCTCGATCTCGGCCTCCGCCTGGGCTTCGACGAGTGCGACGGCCGCACGCTCGCGCCGCTCGGCCGAGGCCTCGAGCGCGTTCCGGTGGCGGAGCACCTCGCCGCGCACGGCGGCGAGCTTCGACGCCTCGGAGTCGGCCTGCCCCGACAGCTTCGAGATCGCGAGGTCGTAGGCCTGCACCTCGGCGCTGCGCTTCGCGATCCCGGCGTCGACGGCGTCGAGCTCCGAACGGGCGTCGTGCGTCGCGTGCTGCGCCTCGTCGAGGGCGGTGCCCGCGACGTCGATGCTCTCGCGGATCTCGTCGAGTTCGGCGAGCGCGTCGTCGATCATCGACCGCGTGACGGTGGGCGCGGCATCCGAGGCGTCGTCGGAGACCGACAGCAGCGCGATGCGCTGGTTCGCGAGCGAATCGAGGGACCGGAGCGCGGTGCGCGCCTGCTCGAGCGCGAAGTTCGTGGCGCGCGCCGTGTCGACGTCATCGCCGAGGTGGGACTGCTCGAGGGCCGCGACGCGGGCCTGGCGCTGCTCGAGCTGGTCCTGGAGCACGAGTCGTTCGGCGTGCCGCTGCTGCTCGGTGCGACCGTGGTCCTCGAGGGCGCGGCGCAGGCCGATCACGTCGTCGGCGAGCAGTCGCGCACGCGCGTCGCGCACGACCGCGGCGATGCCCGCCGCCTCGCGCGCCACCTCGGCCTGGCGGCCGAGCGGCTTCAGCTGGCGGCGGATCTCCCCGGCGAGGTCGGAGAGGCGCGTGAGGTTCGCCTGCATCGCGTCGAGCTTGCGGATCGTCTTCTCTTTGCGACGGCGGTGCTTCAGGATGCCGGCGGCCTCCTCGATGAAGCCGCGGCGGTCCTCGGGGGTCGCGCGCAGCACCGCATCGAGCTGGCCCTGGCCGACGATGACGTGCATCTCACGGCCGAGACCCGAATCGGACAGCAGCTCCTGCACGTCGAGCAGACGACAGGTCTCGCCGTTGATGGCGTACTCGCTCGACCCGTTCCGGAAGAGCGTGCGCGAGATGGAGACCTCGCTGTACTCGATCGGCAGTGCGCCGTCGGAGTTGTCGATCGTGAGGCTCACCTCGGCGCGGCCGAGCGGACCGCGCGTCGAGGTGCCGGCGAAGATGACGTCCTCCATCTTGCCGCCGCGGAGCGTCTTGGCGCCCTGCTCGCCCATGACCCACGCCAGCGCATCGACCACGTTGGACTTGCCGGAGCCGTTGGGGCCGACGATGCAGGTCACGCCCTGTTCGAAGGCGAACGTCGTCGGCTGTGCGAAGGACTTGAAGCCCTTCAGCGTCAGGCTCTTGAGGTACACGTCCCACCCTTCCGGCTCGCGAGCGCGCTGCGACGAGCGTAGTCGAGTGCGGCGTTCCCGCCCGCACTCCCCGCCGTGCAGCGCCGGATCGGGACATCCGTCCATCGGGGTCGACCTCGCGCATCGCACGTCGCATCGCATCGCGCCGCATCGGATGCCGGTCGGCCGGCGCGCTTGCCGCTCCCTGCGGCGCCGGATATCCTGTTCGGCTGCCCGATCCCGGGCGGACGGAAGACGAGGAGGATGCCGTGACGTTCGAGATCCGCCCGGTGCCGGTGCCCGACGCCCTCGCGACCCCTGAGTCGCACGAGTTCGAGGCGATGGCCGAAGTCGGTGCGCTCGTCGAGGAATCCGTCTGGGGGCACCGCAGGTTCGCGTGGAGCGCGTCGGAGTTGCTCCCCAGGTTCCGCGACGAGCAGTACCAGCCGCTGCGCGCGTTCGCCGCATGGGAGGGCGAACGCTGCATCGGCCGCGTCGAGTGCACGTGGGAGCGCTCGGAGGGCGCCGAGACGTTCGACCTCGTGCTCGGCGTGCTGCCCGATGCACGACGCCGCGGCGTCGGTTCGGCCCTGCTCGCCGCGGCCCGCGGCGTGGCGGTCGAGCTGGGTCGCGACATCGTCACGGCGATGTCCGATGTCGCCGCGGCCGCGCTCGACGCGCCCGGCGACCGGCTCGAGGCGCGCGACGGCAGCGGTTCGATCCCGGCGAGCGATCCGGGTGCGGCGTTCGCGATCCACCACGGCTTCCGACTGGCGCAGCTCGAACGCGTGAGCGGCCAGCCGGTCGCCCGTCGGGACGAGGAGTTCGCCGAGTCCGCGGCCGAGCTCGAGTCCGAGGCGCGCGCGTACCGGATCGTCACGTGGATCGACCATGCCCCCGACCACCTCGTCGACAGCCTCGCCGTCGCGCAGCAGGCCATGTCGACCGACCCGCCGACGGGCGAGAGCACGTACGACCTCGAGGTCTGGGATGCGGCGCGGGTCCGTGCGACCGAGGCGCAGGCCATCGAGAGCGGTCGAACCAGTCTCTTCGCCGCCGCCGTCGACGATCACGACACGGTTGCGGGATTCACCGAACTCTCGCTGCCGAAGGACTCCCCGTCAGCGTTCCAGTGGAGCACGATCGTGCTCGAGGCGCACCGCGGCCACCGGCTGGGCATGCGCGTGAAGCTGGCGAACCTCGTGCAGCTGCATCGGGTCGCGCCCGAGCGCTCCGATGTCTACACGTGGAACGCCGACGAGAACGAGCACATGCTCGCGATCAACGTCGCGCTCGGATACCGCGTGCTCGGCATCAGCGCCCTGTGGCAGCTCGACCCGGCTCCCGCCGACGCTGCAGCCGCTGGCAGCGCGGACACCGGTGCGACGACCGGTTCATGAACGCCTCGCGCACCATCGGCGTGCCGCACCGCGGACACGGCAGTCCCTCGCGTCCGTAGGCGTTCAGCGAGTGCGCGAAGTACCCCGACGCGCCGTTCACGTTGACGTACTGCGCGTCGAAGCTCGTGCCTCCCTCGTCGAGCGCCTTGCCGAGCACGTCGCGCACCGCCCGCAGCAGCTCGCGCGCGCGACGCTTCGAGATCGTCGACGCCGGCTGCTCGCCGTGCAGGCGAACGGCCCACAGCGACTCGTCGGCGTAGATGTTGCCGACCCCGCTCACGACGCCCTGGTCGAGGAGCACGCGCTTGACGCCCGACGCACGCCGCGACATCCGCTCGAGGAAGAGCTCGTCGTCGAACGCCGGATCGAGGGGGTCGCGCGCGATGTGCGCGACCTGCGTCGGGATGCTCGCCGCCCACTCCCCCGTCACGTCGCCGCTGAACCCGGCCGCGGCGCCGTCGGGCGTGGGCACCATGCCGTCGACGGCCAGCGAGCCGAACGTGCGCTGGTCGACGAAGTCGATGCGGAGTTCGCCGTGCTCGGGGTGCTCGAGGTGGATCCGCACGCGCGCGTGACGGTCGTCGCCGGGGTGTTCGGGCGAGCGCAGCAGCATCTGGCCGCTCATGCCGAGATGCCCGACGATCGCGCGGTTGGCGCCGATCGGCAGCCACATGAACTTTCCGCGCCGCACCGCCGCGGCGATCGTCACGCCCGTCGTGAGCGCTTCGAAATCGCCGGATGCCGCGTCGTGCCGTGTGAGCGCACGTGCGTCGAGCACGTCGACCGCGGCGATGCGCGCGCCCGTGACGGCGGGCGCCAGGCCCGCGCGGACGACCTCGACCTCGGGAAGCTCCGGCACGTCAGAGCGCGGTGAGCGTGGTCCAGGCCTCGAGCGCAGCGGCCATCTCGGCCTGCTTCTTGCTCGAACCCTCGCCCGACGCCTCGACGAGCGTGCCGACGACGACGGTCGCCACGAAGTGCTTGTTGTGGTCGGGTCCGCTCTCGGTGAGCGTATAGACGGGAGGCGGGGCGCTGCGCTTCGCGGCGATCTCCTGCAGGCTCGTCTTGGGGTCCATCGATGCACCGAACCGATCGGGGTCGCTCATGAGCGGCGTGATCAGGCTCAGCACGAACGGGGTCGCGACGTCGCCGCCCCGGTCGAGGTAGACCGCGCCGATGATCGCCTCGACCGTGTCGGCGAGGATCGACGGCTTGTCGGCACCACCGGTGAGCGTCTCACCGCGGCCGAGCCGGATGTAGCGCCCGAGACCGAGTGAACGCGCGACCTCGGCCAGCGCGACACTCGAGACGAGGCTCGCGCGCCGCTTGGCGAGCTCGCCCTCGTCGAGGTCGGGGTGGTCGCGGAACAGACGGACCGTGACCGCCTGACCGAGGATCGAGTCCCCGAGGAACTCGAGCCGCTCGTTGGTCGGAATGGCGCCGTTCTCGTACGCGAACGACCGGTGCGTGAGCGCCAGGAGCAGAAGCTCGGGATCGATCTCGATCTGCAGCAGTTGCTGCAGCTCGACGAGATTCGGCTCCCCGAGCCCTGTGCGCTCCGTGCGCGTCACGACCGGTCGTTGTTGCTGCGTGGGCCGTCGACTAGACGTCGGCGACCTTGCGGCCCTTGTACTCGAGGAACAGCGGGGTGCCCGCCGAGTCCTCGACGACCTTCGCGCGGTGCGGAAGGCTGTACGTGACCTTGCCGTTCTCGACGGTCTTCACCAGCGTGGGGGCCTCAGCCTTCCACTGCGAACGACGCGCGTGGGTGTTTGCTCGCGACTTCTTCCGCTTCGGAACAGCCATGACGTTCTCTCAATCTCTCTTCGGGTCGGCGTCGGATGCGACATCCGTGCCCTGGTCTTCGGAAGCCTGCAGCCCTGCGAGCGCGGCCCATCGCGGGTCGTGCTCGGTTGGGGTGTCGAGTTCAGGATGATCAGCCAGTCGCAGCCCGGTCTCTGGGTCGAGACCAGGGCAGTCCGGCCGGCAGACCGGCTGGAACGGCAGTGACAACACCACCGCATCTCGGATGAGCGGTTCAAGATCCACGTGGTCGTCTTGAACCTCAAACTCGAAAGCTTCTCCAGAATGATACGCGAAAAGCTCTTGGAACTCGACTTCGACCGGCAGCGACACGTCGATCAGGCATCGACCGCACTCGCCTTCAGCCACCGCGTCGACGCTCGCCGACACGAGGATGCCCTCGTGGACGGACTCCAACCTGACGTCGAGATCGAGCTCGGACCCCTCGCGAACGGCCACGAGCCCCTCGCCGAGGGGTTCGCGAACCGGCACCTGGAGACGATGCTCGCGCATCTCGCCCGGACGGTTGAGGAGGTCGCGCACGTTCATGCGGAACGGCGAATACTGAATGGCCACGAAGGATGATTCTACGCGCCGTCTGCTGTGCGAACGCCGGAAGCTCGCCGAACGCGGTCTGCGAGCGACTTGGGAAGCAGCGCGGCGATCAGCCGATCACGTGCGCTCGCATCACGGATCAGCGCCCGAAGCGCGACGTCGAGATCGAGCAGGGCGGGATCGGCGCGGGGAACGCCGCCCGCGGGCGCCGCTGCCGACTGATCGCCTCGGTCGCCCGTCGCCTCGACTCCTGGCCCGTACCTGGCGCGCTCGACGGCATCGCGCAACCGCAGAAGCGCCGCGAGCACCTCGGCGTCGTGGAACGCCGGTCGCGAGGCGAGGTAGGCGGCGAACGCTCGCGGCGTGGCGTCGGCTCCCCCGACTCCGAGGTCGGCGGCCTGAGCGCGCAGTTCGTCCCACGCGGCGTTCGCGGCGCCTCGGCGCTGCCGGATCCGCCGGCGGCGCATCGCGCGCTGGAGCACCCGCAGGCCCGCCGGCATCAGGAGCAGCGCCAGCACCGCGACGAGCAGCATGCCCGCACGCAACGGCGCCTGGCTCTGCAGCGGATCGGTCGCGCCGCCCGCGAGCCCACGGTCGGGATCGAGCTCGGGGCGACCGGTCGACGGCGCCGTCGTCGACGGCGCCGCCGGCAGCACCGACGTCTGCGCCTGGCCGGCCCCGGGTCGGGAGTACTCGGGCACGCTGCCGCGCCCCGGCGTCGGCTCGAACGGAATCCAGCCGACGCCCTCGAAGTAGAGTTCGGGCCAGGCATGCAGGTCGTGCGAATCGACCTCGACGCGCTGCACGCCGTCGACGCGCTCGGGCGTGGGCGTTCCCGAGGTGTAGCCGACCGAGATGCGCGACGGAATGCCGGCCTCGCGCGCCAGCACCGCCATCGTCGAGGCGAAGTGCACGCAGTAGCCGCTCTTGGCCTCGAGGAAGGCGGCGATGACCTCGAACCCACCGCCGTCGTAGCCGTCGGCGACCGGTGCCTCGGTCGAGTACTCGAACTCCGGCGAGCGGAGGTACGCCTGGATCGCGACGGCCGCGTCGTAGGGAGTCGCCGCCGAACCCGCGAGCCGGACGGCCGTGTCGGAGATGATGGGCGGAACCGCGTCGGGCAGTTCGAGGAACCGGGGATCCACCGACCGGGGCCCGCCCGCGTCGCGCAACTGCTCGACCGTGGGTTCGACCTCGAGCCTCGTCACCTCGTAGCGCTGACCCGCCGTGTTCGTGTCCACGCTCCGCACCGTGAGCGGCCCGTCGTCCCAGTACCAGGACCCGCTCAGGCCCTCGATGCGCGTCGACGGATAGGGCACGGGCAACCACGTGGTGCGCACCTCGTTGACGAGCACGTCGATCGGATGCTCGGAGGTCGCGACCTCGGCGCCCAACCCCTCGGGTGCCCCCATCGCGTCGACCGTGTTGTCGCCGTCGACGGGTGTCTCGGTCACCGACCACACGTCGCCCTCGAACGAATCCAGCGTGAGCAGCGTGAAGTAGGGCCGATCGCCGTCCTGCGCGAGGTAGCGGAACGCCGGCCGCGCCTCGGGTCGTCGCAGGTCCCGCCCGAGATCGAGGAACGGGCTCACGCCGCGCGCGAAGAGGGCGCCCTGCGATCCGTTGCCGAGCAGGAGGCTCGTGGAGATACTGGGAGTCGAAGCGGTGAGCAGCGACGCGACGACGAGCCCCGTGGCCGCAACGCCCAGCGAGGCGCCGAGGGTGGACGCCACCGGGACGCGCTTCGGCGCGGACACCGTCGCGACATCCTCGTCGTCCCCGCGGTCGATCCGCGCGCGCCGCAGGACCCGGACGTCGACCCGCAGCAGCAGGAGGTAGGCAGCCGCCGTGGCGACGAGCACCGGGATATCGGCGCCCGCCTCGACGAGGAACCCCGGGATGACCACCGGCACGAATGCGGGAATCGCGGCGAGGGCCGGCACCCGCGCGATCTGCACGAGCACGTCGAGCAGGATCGAGAGCAGGCCGACGCCGAGCGCCAACGCGAACGTCAGGGCGGGCACCGCGACCGCGGGAACCGTCTGCTGCGCGATGGTCCGCTGGGACCCGGTGAAGAGTTCGCCGAAGGCCGCGAACGTGTCGGGCGTCGGCACGATGAACGCGATCGACGTCGAGCCGCCGAACAGCAGCGTGAGCAGCAGCAGGAGGACGACGCCCTCGAGCACGGGCACCAGCGCCGACGGAACTCGGAGCGCCCGCAGGCCCGCGCCGCCGAAGAACACCCCGGCCGAGACGAACGCGCAGAGCCACCACCACCCGCCGTCGGCGATCAGCGGGCCGAGCGACATGGTCGCGACGACCATGAGCACGAACGACGCCGTCGTGAGCGCAAGGCGCCCCCGCACGGTCAGCGCAGCGGAATCAGGATGCATCGCGCACCGCCGTGGTGCCGGCGACGGCCGACCACGCCGAGCCGATCTCGACCGCCCGGCGGACGTCGACCACGTTCCAATCGGCCTCCTCGAGCATGCGGCGCACGCTGGAGGAGACCGACGAGGTCACGAACGCCACGGCCGGCTCGAGGCCGACGCGGAGCGCGACCAGCGCCGCGGCGTCGGCCTGGCCGGGATCGACGAGGACGGCGAACCCCGGTTCGCGGGCGTCTCGGCCCCGCGTGCGGAACTCGGGACCCGGATCGCGGTCGCGATCGCGATCGCCGGAGCCGTGCCGGCCGTGGTCGTGCCGGCCATGGTCGTCGCGGCCGCCGTCGCGCCGCGCTCCGTCGCGGTACACGGTCGGATCGACGCGCGCGAGGTCTTCGAGCAGCAGGTGGTCGCCACCCGGCATGCGGTACTCGCCGCCGTACGGTGCGGTCGGCACGAGCCCCTGCTCGGGATCGGCGATGCCCGTGCAGCGCAGGCGGAAGCCGTTCTCGAGCAGGTGCACGCCGACTGACGCCGCCACCTCGATGGCGAGCTCGACGCGATCGTCGACCAGGTCGTCGCGGTCGCGATGCACGGCGAGCCCGTGCCGCGCGTCACCCGGGAGGTCGAGCAGGATCCGCGCCTCCGGGTCGCCCCGCTGCTCCTCTTCGCGCACCATGAGCTCGCCCCGCCTGGCCGTGGCCGGCCAGTTCACGCGTCGCATCGGGTCGCCGTAGCGGTACTCGCGGGCGATGAGCTCGTCGGAGTTGGGATGCGTGCGGCGCTGCAGCCCGTGCACGATGCCGTCGATGCTCGCGGCGGTCGCGAGCGCCTCGGCGAGCGGGGTGACCCTCGGGGTGACGACGACCTCGTGCGGTGCACCGGTGACCCGCTCGATGCTCGCGAGGCCGAAGGGATCGGTGACCCCGATACGCAGCGGTCCGACGGGGAAGACGCCGCGCCGCGGCATCCGGAGCCGGTACTCGACCCGCACGCGGTCGTCACCCGACGGCAGCACCGACTCGTGCGGCCCGAGTGCCGGAAGCAGCGACGGCGGCGGCCCGATGGTGCTCTCGGGCGCATGGTCGCGCCAATGTGCCCCGTCGAGCGTGCGCCGGCCGCGATTCGCGACGACCAGCGTGACGCGCGTCGCCTCGCCCGCGGTGACGATGGCGGGCGCGAAGGTGCGTTGCACGGCGAGACTCGGTCGTCGCAGCGCGACGAACACGGCGGCCACGAGCGGCATGGCCAGCCCCACGAAGGCGAGCAGGAGGATGTCTCGCAGGTCGAACCACAGGGAGACGCCCACGAGCACGGTGCCCACGACCACGAGTGCGACGCCCCGGCGGGTCAGGCGCGGCCAGGACATCGCGCGCGGGCGTTTGCGGGTCATGATCAGTTCCTTCGAGCGCTCCCGACGGGCACGGGCGTCTGCGCGATGATGCGACCGACGATCGAGTCGATCAGCGGACCGCTGTCGCGATCGTGCGAACCGACGGCCCGGCTCGTGGGCACGAGCCGGTGGGCGAGCACGGCGACCGCGAGCGCATCGACGTCGTCGGGCAGCACGAACTCCCGCCCGTGCATGGCCGCGTGGGCCTTGGCGGCGCGGACGAGCTGGAGCGTGGCCCGCGGGCTCGCCCCGAGTCTGAGCTGACGGTCTTCACGCGTGGCGCGCGCCAGCTCGACGGCGTACTCCTTGACCGGCTGCGACGTGAACACGTGCCGCACGGCGCGGATCATCGCGCGCAGTTCGTCGAGCGTGATGACCTCCTCGAGCCGATCGAGCGGGCTCGAGGTCTCGCGGGTGGAGAGCATCGCGAGTTCGTCGACCGCGGAGGGGTAGCCCATCGACACGCGCGCCATGAAGCGGTCGCGCTGCGCCTCGGGCAGCGGGTAGGTGCCCTCCATCTCGACCGGGTTCTGGGTCGCCACGACCGTGAACGGCAGGTCGAGATGGTACGTCGTGCCATCGGCCGTGACCTGGCGCTCCTCCATGCACTCGAGCAGCGCGGCCTGGGTCTTGGGGCTCGCGCGATTGATCTCGTCGCCGATCACGATGTTCGAGAACACCGGCCCGCGCTTGAACTCGAAGCGCCGGCTGGCCTGATCGAAGACCGAGACCCCGGTCACGTCGCTCGGCAGCAGGTCGGGAGTGAACTGGATGCGGTTGACGGTGCTGCCCACCGAACGGGCGAGCGCCTTCGCGAGCATGGTCTTGCCGACGCCGGGCACGTCCTCGATGAGGAGGTGCCCCTCGGCCAGCAGCACGGTCAGTGCCGCGGTGATCGCATCGCGCTTGCCGGCGATCACGGTCTCGACGTTCGCGACGACGCGGGCGGCGAGCGCGCCGACCTCGTCGATGGGCATGACGGATGCCGCGTCGCCGCGTGCGTCGTCGTGGGGGCCGGTGTGGTCGCCGGCCGGTGCCTCGCTCACCGACGCCTCGCTCACGGCGTCATCGCCGACTGCAGGTACTCGGCGACGACCGGCGGAACGTACGGCGCGACGTCGCCGCCCAGCGCGGCGACCTGGCGCACCAGGGAGCTCGACACGTGCGCGTTGCCGGGATCGGGCAGCAGGAAGACCGTCTCGACGCCCGCGAGATGCCGGTTCACGATCGCCATGGGGGTTTCGTAGGCGACGTCGATCTGCGAGCGCACGCCCTTCACGAGCACGGTCGCACCGACGTCGCTGCAGTAGTCGACGAGCAGCCCCATGCTCCACGAGGCGACCACGATGCGCCCCTGGATGCCCGCATCGGCGACGGCGCGCTCGATGAGGGCGACGCGCTGGGCGATGGGCAGGAGCGCGTTCTTGTCGGGATTGTGCACGACGACCACGTGCAGTTCGTCGAAGATGCCGGCCGCGCGCTCGATGACGTCGAGGTGGCCCCTGGTGACGGGGTCGAAAGAACCGGGAACGACGGCGATCCGCTGCATACGCAACAGCGTAGTGCGCGTCTCGACGCGCGCACCGGGCCTCTGAGACTCTCAGCCCTTGCTCAGGAACCCGGTGGCGTCGTCGTCGAGACGGCGGCGCACCTCGGCTGCGAGGCCCCGATGGCGCTGCAACGACGGGTCGGCCTCGAGGATGCCGGCGGCGACCGCCCGCGCGTCGGCGATGACCTCGCCGTCGCGGGCCACGCGCAGCAGCTTGAGCGAGGAGCGCCCGCCCGACTGGGTCGCGCCGAGCACGTCGCCCTCCTGCCGGAGCTCGAGGTCGACGCGTGCGAGCTCGAATCCGTCGAGCGTCGCAGCCACGGCGTCGACGCGCTGCCGGGCGAGCGAGTCGGGCTCGGCGGCCGTGACCAGCAGGCAGAGCCCCGGCAACCCTCCTCGGCCCACACGACCTCGGAGCTGGTGCAGCTGCGAGACGCCGAATCGATCGGCGTCGACGACGACCATGGCGCTCGCGTTCGGCACGTCGACGCCGACCTCGATGACCGTCGTCGCGACGAGCACGTCGATCTCGCCCGCGGCGAACGCGCGCATCGTCGCGTCCTTCTCGTCGGAGGACATGCGGCCGTGCAGCGGCGCGACGCGGATGTCGGCGAACGCGGGCAGCGCCGTGATCTCGGCGAGCACGGAGGCCACCGACGCGACCGGCCGCGCCGCGGCATCCGCTCCCCCTGCAGCCTCGCCGGCGGCGGCGGCGGCCGGCGCAGCAACCGCGGCAACGGCATCGGCCTCCTCGACGACGCGCGCCTCGATCGCCGGGCACACCACGAAGCCCTGACGGCCGGCCGCGACCTCTTCGGCCAGGCGCTCCCACACGCGGGAGCGCCAGCCCGGCCGCTCGGCGAGCGGGACCACGTGGGACTCGATGCCGGCGCGCCCGGCGGGGAGTTCGCGGATCGTCGAGATGTCGAGGTCTCCGAACACCGTCATGGCGACCGTGCGCGGGATCGGCGTGGCCGTGAGCACGAGCACGTGCGGCGGCTGCCGGCCCTTGAGCCGGAGCGCCTCGCGCTGCTCGACGCCGAACCGGTGCTGCTCGTCGACGACGATGAGTCCGAGATCGGCGAACGAGACGGTGTCGCCGATGAGCGCGTGCGTGCCGACCACGATGCGCGACTGCCCGGCCGCGGCCCGCAGCAGCGCCTTGCGACGCTCGGCCGCCGGCAGCTGCCCGGTGAGCAGGGTCGGCACGAGGGCCGCGGAGAGGTCGGGGCCGAGCATGCGGGCGATCGACCGCAGGTGCTGCGCCGCGAGCACCTCGGTGGGCGCGAGGAGCGCGGCCTGCCCGCCAGAGTCGGCCACCGCGAGCATCGCGCGCAGGGCGACGACGGTCTTGCCGGAGCCGACCTCGCCCTGCACGAGTCGGTTCATGGGCACGGGCTCGCCGAGGTCGTCGGCGATCGCCTGCCCCACCTCGAGCTGGTCGCCCGTGAGCTCGAACGGCAGCGAGGCGTCGAAGCGTTCGAGCAGACCGCCGGGCGACGGATGCCGCGCGGTCGTCGCGTGGGCCCTGAGCTCGGCCCTGCGCTGCAGCAGCGCCGTCTGCAGTACGAGCGCCTCAGAGAAGCGGAGCGTGCGGCGCGCCGCCTTCCACTCGGACTCGACCTCTGGGCGGTGCACCTGCTCGAGCGCGCGACGCTGCGCGAGCAGCCCGTGCGACGCGCGGACCGACTCGGGGATCGGGTCGCCCGCGGCATCCGCCGTCTCGAGGCCGTCGAGCAGCAGCCCGATCGCCTTCGCCAACTGCCAACTCGCGAGCGCACCCGTCGCGGGGTAGATCGGGATCGGAGCCTCGGCCCAGCGTTTGACCGACGGATCGGTCGGCGAACTCGGCGTCGCATCGTCGAAGAGCTCGTAGTCGGGGTGCGCGAGCTGACGGGCGCCCCGGTAGTCGCCGACCTTGCCGGCGAAGATGCCGCGCGCACCCGGCACCAGCTCGCGGGACCGCCACGCCTGATTGAAGAACGTGAGCGTGAGGATGCCGGTGCCATCGGTGATCTTCACCTCGAGGATGGACCCTCGCCGCGACCGCATGGTGCGCTCGCGCACCTCGATGACCTCGGCCACGATCGTGACGTTCTCGTCGAGGGGCAGGCTCGCGAGCGCGGTCAGCTCACCACGGAGGGCGTACCTGCGCGGGTAGTGGGCGAGGAGGTCGCCGACCGTGCGGTAGCCGAACGCGCGCTCGAGGGCCTGCGCGGTGCGCCCGCCGAGTGCCCCCGTGAGCCGCGAATCGAGCGTGTACCGGCCGATGCCGGCCGGCTCGTCGGGTGCGTCGGCGGTCATGCCTCGATCGTAGGCTCCCCCGCCGTCAACGCCTCGATCTCGGCCTGCACGTACGGGTCGTCGGGTCGGAGCTCGGCGAGCGAGCGCTGCAGGTCGAGCGCCTCGTCGGTGCGCCCGAGCACGCGGAGGCACCGCCCGACGGACCACCGGGCGACCTGCTGCTGCTCCGCCGACCCGTAGCGGTCGGCGAACTCCACGGCGCGCTCGAACTCGGCGAGGGCGCCGGGTGCGCGACCGGCGTCGAGCTTGAACCACCCCAGGTTGTGGTGCAGCGCGATGCCCCAGCGCAACGTGCGCGCATTGCGGCGGCCCTCGAGCAGATCCAGGCCCTCGGCGGCCCATTCCTCCTCGTGCCCGGCATCGTTCAGCGCGAGCACGTGCAGCGCATCGAGCACCAGGAAGACCGACCCCGCCTGCGCGGCCGCGCGCGCGGCGAGCGTGAGTTCGGGCACCGCTTCGGCCGGCCGCTCGCCGACGAGCAGACGACCGCGTTCGAGCGCGACCCGGGCGCGCACCTCGGCCGGCACGTCGCCGTCGAAGACGCCGGGCACCGCGTCGAGCACCTGGAAGCCCTCGTCGGCCATCCCCTGCAGACCCAGCGCCCGCGCGAGCTGCGTCGCCATCACGGCGCGCCCGACCGGCGTCGCCGTGGGGTCGTCGGATGCCGCGCGGAACCGCTCGGCGCTCGCCCCGGCATCTGCGAAGTCCCACAGCCGGTCGATGAGCGCCTGCTCGACGGGTTCGAGCCGTGCCGACTCGGGCCGCGCGGGCTCGACCGGATGCGGCACGACGTCGGCGGGTTCGACCGCCGCAGCGTCGTCCACGGCGTCGTCCGCGGCGTCGTCCGCGGCGGGTTCGAGCTCGGAAAGCACGGCGCGATCGGGTTCGACACGATCATGGGCGGTAGGGGCATCCACGCTCCCATCATGGCAGCGCGGTCCGACGGGCTCGCACGTTCGACGACGCGGAAGGTCCCGCTAGGCTTTCGAGCAGCATGACGCGCATCATCGCCGGCGCAGCCGGTTCCCTCTCCCTCGCCGTGCCGCGATCCGGCACGCGGCCCACGAGCGACCGCGTTCGCGAGGCGATATTCTCAGCGCTCGAGGCGCGCGATGCGATCGACGGATCGGTCGTGCTCGACCTCTACGCCGGATCGGGCGCCCTCGGCCTCGAGTCCGCGAGCCGCGGCGCGGCCGAAGTCGTGCTGGTCGAACGCGCGAAGCCGGCGGCCGACGTGTGCCGTCGCAACGCCGACGCGGTGACGCGCGCGATCGGCAAGTGCGCCGCCCGCATCCGCGTGGTCGTCAAGCCCGTGGCCGGCTACCTCGAGACGGCGCCCGCCGGCGTCGACCTCGCCTTCATCGACCCGCCGTACGACCTCGACGAGGCGGCGGTCGCACGCGACCTCGAGCTGCTCTCGCCACTGCTCTCCCGCGACGCGCTCGTGGTCGTCGAGCGCAGTTCGCGGTCGCCCGAGCCGGTCTGGCCCGCGCGCATCGAGCTCGAGCGTCGGCGCGACTACGGCGAGACGACGCTGTGGTGGGCGACCGCGGCCGAGGCCACCGACGCCGATCAGCCCGCCCGGCCGTCCCAGCCCGAGTAGGGGTCCCAGCCGTCGGCTTCGATGTCGCGGCCGTCGAGCAGCATGCGCCCTGCGCCGTCGACGACGCGTCCGATGACCTCGAAGGGCTCGGGGATGTCGCTGCCGGCGGGGAACGTCGCGAGCATGCCGTGATCCTCGCCGCCGGCGAGGGCGAGCCGCACCCGCGCGGCGTCGGAGCCGAGGGCGGCCGAGTCGAAGTCGAACGCGACGCCGCTGGCCTCCGCGATGCGGCGGCCGTCGCGCGCGAGCCCGTCGGACACGTCGAGCATCGAGGTGGCGCCGGCCTCGGCCGCGATGATGCCGGCCCCGACGGGCGGGCTCGGCGCCAGCTGCGCCCGCACGAGGTCGGGCTCGCGTTCGCGCAGGGCGGCGGCGAGCGTCGCATCGGGTTCGCCCGCGGCATCCGTCGCCTCGGAGAACAGCAGCGCGAGGCCCATGGCCGCGTCGCCTCGTCGGCCCGCGTGGGCGATCACGTCGCCGACGCGAGCACCGGAGCGCAGCACCGGCGCCCGTCCCTCGAGGTCGCCGAAGGCCGTCACCGCGATCGTGAGCACGGCCGACGCGGAGAGGTCGCCGCCCACCACGCCCGCGCCGGGCGCCAACGCGGCGAGGCCTTCGCGGAGCCCGTCGGCGATGCCCTCGACCGTCGAGACCGGGGTGGTGGGCGGCGCGGCGATCGCGACGACGAGCGCCGTGGGGCGGGCACCCATCGCGGCCACGTCGGTGAGGTTCGTGGCCGCGGCCTTCCACCCGAGTTCGAACGGCGTCGACCAGGCGAGTCGGAAATCGGGGCCGTGCACGAGCAGGTCGGTGGTCACCACGAAACGACCATCGGATGCCGCGACGAGCGCCGCGTCGTCACCGGGGCCGAGCAGCGCGTGATCGCCGGAGGACAGGCGCGGCAGGATGCGGCCGAGGACCGCGATCTCGCCCAGCTCGCCGGTCGTCGGCCCGCCTCCGAGCGCGGCGTCCGGCGCAGCCGGGCCGGACGCGGCATCCGAACGTTCGGCGGACACGGGCACTCGCGAATCGGACACGCCGCAAGCCTAGAACAGGCCGGCTCCCGCGAGATTCCGGGCGTCCCCCGATCGGGGCACAGGCCGCACAAGTAACGAATACTTACAAAAGGCGGGCGCCTGACGTACGCTGATGGGGCCTCCCCCAGGCCGCGATACCCGAACCGCGGTGACCAAGATGCTGCTCACCGTGCCGCAATGGAGCCCCCAGTGAGTCGACGAAGCGAACGAGCCGAACGCGAGCAGTCGCGCCGCCACCACCGCCGCGTGGTCGTGATGATCGCCGCGGGCGCGCTCGGTGTCGCGCTCGTCACCGGCGCTGGGGCGGCTTGGGCCGGCGGCTCGCTGAGCGCCTGGCTCGCCGCCGGACCCGCGTGCGACGGGCCCATCGAGCTCACCGTCGTCGCCGACACCGCGATCGCCCGCCCCGTGAAGGCGATCGCGGCCGAGTACGACGCGCGAGAGGACGCCTGCTCCCGCACCGACGTCGTCGCGCAGGACAGCGCCGACACCGCGGCGCTCCTCGCCTCGGGCAACGGCTCCGAGATCGACGCGTGGATCCCCGACTCGCCCGTGTGGCTCGTCCGCATGGCCGCGAGCGCCCGCTCCCTCGGGCGAGACGTGCCCGACCTCGCACTCGAACGGTCGATCGCCTCGAGCCCCGTCGTCTTCGCGGCCCCCGTGAGCGGCGCCGCGGCCTTCGCGGGCCGCTCGCTCGACTGGGGCGACGTGCTCACGGGCGAGCTCCCGACCCTGCTGGCCGACCCCGAAGCGTCGTCGGCCAGCCTCAGCGGCCTCCAGGCCATGGAGCGCGCGGCCCCCATCGGGCAGGCGAAGCAGTTCCAGAACGCGATGATCCGACTGAGCGACGGGGCGCCGGCGCGGGTCGACGCCGCGTTCGGCTCGCTCGCCGTCAGCCCGGCCGGCACCGTCGCCATCGCGAGCGAGCAGCAGATCGCGATGCACAACCGCGACGACGCCTCGACTCCGCTGCTCGCGCTCTACCCCTCAGACGGCACGCTCGCCCTGCAGTTCCCGTTCCTCCGCATGCTCGACGAGTCCGAGCTCGCGAAGAACCTCGGCGGCGAGGACGCCGCGGCCGACGGCGACGGCGCCCGCCTCGCGCTCCGGGCCCAGCAGCTCGACGCGTTGAAGATCGCGATGTGGGACGCCTCCGATCGCTTCGCGGCCGAGGGCTTCCGCGACGGCACCGGCGGCGGGGAGCTGAAGCAGGACGGCGTCCTCGCCGATGCGACCGAGGTCGGGTCGGCCGCGGCATCCGCTCAGGTCTCGATCCTGCGCACCTGGGGCGTCGTGAGCCTGCGCTCGCGCATCCTCTCGGTCATCGACGTGTCGGGCTCGATGGAGGAGCCGACGGTGACCGGGCTGCGCCGCATCGACCTGCTGCAGCAGGCCGCGTCGAACACCGTCTCGCAGCTCTCCGAGGCCGTCGACGTCGGCGTCTGGGCGTTCTCGACCGAACGCCTCGGCGACCAGGACTGGGAGGACCTCTCCCCCATCGAGCCGCTCGCCGACGAGACGCACCGCTCGCAGGTGCTCGACGTGCTCGGCTCGCTGCCCGGGCGCCTCGGCGGAGCCACCGGCCTCTACGACACCACGCTCGCCGCCGTGAAGCAGGTGCGCTCGGCCTACGACCCCGAGACCGTCAACTCGGTGCTGCTGCTCACCGACGGCCGGAATGAAGACGAGAACGGCATCACGCGCGAGCAACTGCTCGAGCAGCTCGCCGCCATGAACGAAGACGGGCAGCAGGTTCCCGTGGTGCTCGTGGGCATCGGCCCCGACACCGACCTCGAGTCGATGCGGCTGATCGCCGAGGCCACGGGCGGCGCCGCGTACTCGGCCGAGCGGCCCGAGGACCTGAAGACCGTGCTCACCGATGCGCTCTCGCAGCGGTCCTGCCGGCCGAACTGCTGACGGTCGCCGATCCGCCCAGTCCGAAGCGCAGAAGGTCGCAAGGTACGCTGGTGCGGATGTCTCAGCACGCCGTGATCCCGCCGCACCACCGTCGCACCCGGGCCGCCGGCATCCGTTCGGCCGTCGTCGCCGTGATCGCCCTCGCCGGTGCTGCGGGCCTCACGGGGTGCACGCCGATCGTGAGCATGCAGCCCGCCCCCGAGGCGATCGACACCTCGTGCGCCGAGCTCAGCGTTCGCCTTCCCGACGAGGTCGCCGAGCAGCCGCAACGCGAGACCGACGCCCAGGGCTCCGGCGCGTGGGGCGACCCCGCCTCGGTGCTGCTGCGGTGCGGCGTGCCGCCGCTCGGCCCCACGACCGACCGGTGCGTGAGCGTCGACGGCATCGACTGGGTCATCGACGAGTCCGATGCCCCCCGCTACCTGTTCACGACGTACGGCCGGACGCCCGCCGTCGAGGTGCTCGTCGACAACGACGTCGTCTCCGGCACGACCGTGATCTCGGACCTCTCGCAGGCCGTCTCGATCATCCCGTCCGATGGCGCGTGCACGTCGCTCGACGACGCGGCTCCCATCGACTAGCGCCGGCCCCCGACGCGAACGGCGCCGGGATGCCGTGCATCCCGACGCCGAACGGCGAACGTGCGAACCCGTGACCGTGTCAGCGCGCGCCGCGCGCGTGGCCCACGTCGATGAGCTCGCCGATGAGCTCGGGGTAGCTGAGGCCCGTGTTGAGCCAGCAGGTCGGGAACATCGAGATCGGCGTGAAGCCGGGCATGGTGTTGATCTCGTTCACGACGAAGCCCTCGTCGCCGAGGAACACGTCGACTCTCGCGAGCCCTTCGGCGCCGATCGCCTCGAACGCGCGGCGCGCGATGCGCTCGAGCTCGAAGGTCTCGCCATCGCCGAGCTCGGCCGGGCAGACCAGGTCGACGCCGGGCGCGTCGAGGTACTTCGCCTCGAAGTCGTAGAACTCGCGGCCGGTGACGACGACCTCGCCGGCGACGCTCACGCGCACGCCCTCGCGACCCTCGAGCACGGCGATCTCGATCTCGCGACCGGGGACCGCCTGCTCGACGAGCACGGTGCGGTCTTCGGCGAAGGCCACCTCGAGTGCGGCTTCGAGCTCCGACCAGTCGGAGACCTTCGTCACGCCCACCGAGGAACCCGCGCGAGCGGGCTTGACGAAGACGGGCAACCCGAGGCCGCGAACGCGCCGGTTCCACAGCTCGGGGTCACCCTCGATCGCACCGCGCGTCAGCGTGACCCACGGCGCCACGGGGATGCCTGCGGCTTCGAGCGCGGTCTTCGTGAAGTGCTTGTCCATGCCGAGCGCCGAGGCGAGCACGCCGTTGCCGACGTACGGCAGGCCGACGAGCTCGAGCAGTCCCTGCACCGTGCCGTCTTCACCGAAGCGCCCGTGCAGGATCGGGAACACGACGTCGATCTCGCCGAGCGAGCGCTCGCCCGAGCCATCCGTCACCCGGAGCTCACGCGAACCGGCGCTCTCGGGCCAGCGCACGCGCGAGCCGTTGTCGACGACCTCGGGCAGGTGGCCCGGGTCGAGCGCGAACCGCGCAGGGTCGTCGCTCTCGAGCACGAACGCGCCGTCGCGAGTGATCCCGACGGGGATCACCTCGAAGCGGTCACGGTCGATCGCGCCCAGCACTCCGCCCGCCGTCGCGCAGCTGATCGAATGCTCGCTTGAACGCCCTCCGAAGAGCAGAACCACCCTGAGCTTGTCCATCCATCGTCCTTTCGCCCTGCGGCTCGTCATCGGTCGTGAGGTGAGGGGCGAGGTCGCGCGGCGCGAGCGTGCCGGCGAGGACCTGCCGCACCTGCTCGACGATCGGCATCTCCACGCCCTTGGCGCGTGCCAGTTCGAGCACCGGGCCGACCGATGCGAGGCCCTCGGTGGTCTGGTTCATCTGGTTCACCACGTCGGCGAGGTGATAGCCCTGACCGAGCAGGCGCCCGGCCGTGTTGTTGCGGGAGAGCGGCGACTGGCTCGTCGCGATGAGATCGCCGAGGCCCGCGAGA
Source organism: Agromyces aureus (assembly GCF_001660485.1). GTDB lineage: Bacteria > Actinomycetota > Actinomycetes > Actinomycetales > Microbacteriaceae > Agromyces > Agromyces aureus. The sequence goes on along the minus strand of NZ_CP013979.1, from coordinate 1,910,483 downwards.
CCCGACAGCGTCACCGGGTGCGCGCCGAATGCGACGGCGAAGTCGGTCATCTCGACGAGGCCGCGCGTGATGATCGAGGCCTTCGTGTTCTCGCCGTAGCCGACGCCGTCGACGATGCCGATCGCGACGGCGATGAGGTTCTTCAGCACGCCGCCGAACTCCGTGCCGATCACGTCGGTGTTCACGAACGAGCGGAAGTAGCGGTTTCGAGCGACGGATGCCACGGCCTGCGCCGTCTCGAGGCTCGACGACGAGACGACGGCCGCCGTCGGCTGCTCCTTCGCGATCTCGAGGGCCAGGTTCGGGCCAGAGATCACGGCGATGCGCGACGGGTCGATCGGCAGCACGTCGGCGATGACCTCGCTCATGCGCAGGCCCGTCGACTTCTCGACGCCCTTCATGAGCGAGACGATCGTGGCCCCGGCCGGGAGGAACGGCTCAGCGGCGATGAGGTTCTCGCGCAGCGATTGGCTGGGCACCGAGACGAAGACGTGCTCGGCACCGGCGAGGGCCTCGTCGAGACGGCTGGTGGCCCGCAGCCCGAGCGGCAGGTTGATGCCGGGGAGGTAGTCGCTGTTGCGCTTGGCCTCCTGGATCTCCTTCGCGAGTTCGGGGCGGCGCGCCCAGATCACGACGTCGGCTCCGCCGTCGGCGAGGATCTTCGCGAACGTCGTGCCCCAGCTGCCCGCGCCGAGGACGGCGACCCGCGTACCGGGCACCGGCCTGCCCGCTGCCCTAGCCATCGAGTCGCCCCGTCTCCTTCTGCCCGTGCTTCGTCGGGTCCCACCGCTCGGCGGGAGCCGGCTCATCGCGCAGCTCGGCGAGCAGCGCGGCAATGGCGTCCATGAGCTCGCCCGTCGCCTTCAGCAGGGTCGCCTGGTCGAGAGGCTTGCCCCGATACTCCGAGAGGTCGAGCGGTTCGCCGATGATCACGTCGATCGTCTTGCGCGGGAACGGCTTCAGCTTCTTGCCGTAGCGCCCCATGAGCTCCTGCGTGCCCCAGTGGGCGGCGGGCACGATCGGGATGTCGCGTTCGAGCGCGATACGGACCGCGCCCGTCTTGCCGCGCATCGGCCACAGGTCGGGATCGCGGGTGAGTGAACCCTCGGGGTACACGACCACCATCCGCCCCTTCTCGACCAGTTCCTCGGCCGCACGGAGCGCCGCATGGCTCTTGCTGCCGGCACGTTCGACGGGGATCTGCCCCGAGGTGCGCAGGAGCCAGCCGAGCACGGGGTTCTTGAAGAGGGAGGCCTTGGCCATGAATCGCGGTGCGCGCCCCATTTTCCAGGTCGCGGCACCCATCACCACGGGGTCGATCTCGCTGTAGTGGTTTGGCGCGAGCACGAAGGCGCCGGCCTGCGGCATCCGATCCCGATGGTGGAAGCGGAACCGCACCATGAGGCTCAGGATCGGCAGCACCAACGCGGCGAGCAACCAGAAGAACGAGGGGCGGCGGGTCTCCGAACGAGCCTTCACAGGATGAACGGGAGACGGATCGTCGTGTTGCACTCACCCATTATGCGTCGAGTTCGAAGTCCGCCCCGAGGAGCTCGAGCTTCGTGATGAAGTTCTCGTACCCGCGCGCGATGATGCCCACGTTCGATACCGTCGAGCGGCCGTCGGCCGAGAGCGCGGCGATGAGGTGACTGAACCCGCCACGCAGGTCGGGCACCTCGATGTCGGCTCCGGTGAGCTTCGACGGACCCGAGATCACGGCCGAGTGCTTGAAGTTGCGCTGACCGAACCGGCACGCGGCAGACCCCAGGCACTCCTTGTGCACCTCGATCGAGGCGCCCATCTCGACGAGCGCGTCGACGAAGCCGAACCGCTGCTCGTAGACGGTCTCGTGCACGATCGAGACGCCCTTGGCCTTGCTCAGCGCCACGACGAGCGGCTGCTGCCAGTCGGTCATGAAGCCGGGGTGCACGTCGGTCTCGATGATGACGGGCTTCAGCTCGCCGCCGGGATGGTAGAAGCGGATGCCGTCCTCTTCGATCTCGAACGCGCCGCCGACCTTGCGATACACGTTCAGGAACGTGAGCATCTCGGCCTGGCGAGCACCGCCGACGAAGATGTCGCCATCGGTCGCGAGCGCTGCAGCCGCCCAGCTCGCGGCCTCGTTGCGGTCGAAGAGCGCGCGGTGCGTGTAGCCCGAGAGCTTCTCGACGCCCTCGATGCGGATGACGCGGTCGGTGTCGACCGTGATGATCGCACCCATCTTCTGCAGGATGTTGATGAGATCCATGATCTCGGGCTCGATCGCCGCGCCCGAGAGCTCGGTGATGCCGTCGGCGAGCACCGCGGTGAGCAGCACCTGCTCGGTCGCGCCCACGCTCGGGTACTCCAGCGAGACCTTCGCGCCGTGCAGTCCGTCGGGCGCCGACATGCGGATGCCGCTCGGCAGCTTCTCGACGATGGCGCCGAAGTTGCGCAGCACCTCGAGATGGAAGTTGATCGGCCGGTCGCCGATGCGGCAGCCCCCGAGGTCGGGGATGAACGCCTCGCCGAGCTTGTGCAGCAGCGGACCGCAGAACAGGATCGGGATGCGGCTCGAACCCGCGTGGGCGTCGATGTCGGCCATGTGCGCCGACAGGACCGCGGTGGGGTCGAGGATGAGCTCGCCCTCTTCGGGCCCGTCGGTCACCGTGACGCCGTGCACTTCGAGCAGACCGCGCACGATGCGCACGTCGCTGATGTTCGGCACGTCCTTCAGCACGCTGGGGCCGTCGCCGAGGATCGCGGCGACCATCGCCTTCGTGACGAGGTTCTTCGCGCCCTTCAGCTCGATGCGCCCGACCAGCGGCTTGCCGCCGTTGATCGTGATGCGGTCGACGTTGAGTCCGACCGCCGACGCGTGATTCTTGGCATCCTGCCCGAGTGTGTTCACAGAGTTCCTGATTCCGCCGACTCCCGGATGGGGAGTGTCTTCGGCCGCCACGCCTCTCGATGCGTCTCGAATTCGGCGATCGCCGCTTCGTCACGCAGGGTGAGCCCGATGTCGTCGAGCCCCTCGAGAAGCCTCCAACGAGTGTAGTCGTCGATGTCGAATGAGACCGTCAGCGTTCCGACGCTGACCGTACGAGCAACCAGATCCACCGTCACCGCTATTCCCGGTTCGGCCTCGATGACCTCCCACAGGCGCTCGACGTCCTCGTACGCGACCTGGGCGGCGAGGAGGCCCTGCTTGCCCGAGTTGCCCCGGAAGATGTCGCCGAAGCGCGAGCTGATGACGACGTCGAACCCGAAGTCGCGCAGCGCCCAGACCGCGTGCTCACGGCTCGAGCCGGTGCCGAAGTCGGGACCCGCGATGAGCACCCGGGCACCCTGATAGGGCTCCTGGTTCAGGATGAACTCGGGGTCCTGGCGCCAGGCGTGGAACAGCGCGTCGTCGAAGCCGGTCTTCGTGACCCGCTTGAGGAACACGGCCGGGATGATCTGGTCGGTGTCGACGTTCGAGCGGCGCAGCGGGGCCGCGATGCCGGTGACGGTGGTGAACTTCTCCATCAGCGGGCCTCTCCTTCGGTCTGCAGATCCCAGGGGCTCGACAGCGTGCCGCGGATCGCGGTCGCGGCGGCCACGAGCGGTGACACGAGGTGCGTACGGCCGCCCTTGCCCTGTCGCCCCTCGAAGTTGCGATTGGACGTCGAGGCGCACCGCTCGCCGGGGGCGAGCTGGTCGGGGTTCATGCCGAGGCACATCGAGCAGCCCGCGAAGCGCCACTCGGCGCCGAACGCCTCGAACACCTTGTCGAGGCCCTCGGCCTCGGCCTCGAGCCGTACGCGCGCCGAACCGGGCACGACCATGACGCGCACGCCCTCGGCCTTCTGCTTGCCCTCGATGATCGAGGCGAACGCGCGCAGGTCTTCGATGCGGCTGTTCGTGCAGGAGCCCATGAACACGGCGTCGACGCGGATGTCCTTGAGCGGCGTGCCCGCCTCGAGGTCCATGTACTCGAGCGCACGCTCGGCGGCGGCACGCTCGTGCTGGTCTTCGATGGCCGCCGGGTCGGGCACGTTCTCGGAGAGCGAGACGCCCTGCCCGGGGTTCGTGCCCCACGTGACGAACGGCTCGAGCGCATCGGCGTCGATGAACACCTCGGCGTCGAACTCGGCGCCCTCGTCGGTCGCGAGCGTCTGCCAGTACTCGACCGCGGCCGTCCAGTCGTCGCCCTCCGGCGCGTGTGCGCGACCCTCGAGGTAGTCGAACGTGGTCTGGTCGGGCGCGACCATGCCGGCGCGGGCGCCGGCCTCGATCGACATGTTGCAGATCGTCATGCGGCCGTCCATCGAGAGCGCGCGGATCGCGCTGCCCCGGTACTCGAGCACGTAGCCCTGACCGCCGCCGGTGCCGATCTTCGCGATGACGGCGAGGATGATGTCCTTCGCGGTCACGCCGGGCCGCAGCGTGCCCTCGACGTTGATGGCCATGGTCTTGAACGGCTTCAGCGGCAGGGTCTGGGTCGCCATCACGTGCTCGACCTCGCTGGTGCCGATGCCGAAGGCCATCGCGCCGAACGCGCCGTGGGTGCTCGTGTGGCTGTCGCCGCATACGACCGTGATGCCCGGCTGGGTGAGCCCCAGCTGCGGGCCCACGACGTGCACGATGCCCTGCTCCTTGTCGCCCAGCGAGTGCAGGCGGATGCCGAACTCGGCGGCGTTGCGACGGAGGGTCTCGATCTGGGTGCGGCTCGTCAGGTCGGCGATGGGCTTGTCGATCGCGAGCGTCGGCGTGTTGTGGTCTTCGGTCGCGATCGTGAGATCGGGGCGACGCACCGGGCGGCCGGCCATGCGGAGGCCGTCGAAGGCCTGCGGGCTCGTCACCTCGTGCACCAGGTGGAGGTCGATGTAGATGAGGTCGGGCGTGCCGTCCTCGCCCTTCTTCACCAGGTGGGCGTCCCAGACCTTCTCGGCCAGGGTGCGCGGGCGTGCGCTTGCGATGTTCGTGTTGTTCATGCGTTCGTCTTCCTCGGGGACAGGGAACGGCCGACGACGGACTCCGCGACGGGAACGGCCTAGATCGAGGCCCCGCCGCGGCACCGAAGGAGAAGACGTCGTGTGGCGCGCATCATCACAGGCTACACCGTGAGGCCGGGGCTCCGGCGCAGCGTCAACGCGAGGTCGCCCAGGCGGAGCACCGTGCCGACCTCGAGCTCGGCAGGGGCTCCGGGGTCGAGCACGGTGAGCTCGCCGCCGCCGGCCTGCACGGCGACGCCGTTCGTCGAGTGCAGGTCGGTGATCACGACGCGGCCCTCGCGCACCTCGACGAGCGCATGGGTCTTGGACACCGTTCTCGTGGGGTCGGCGAGCGCGATCGGCCGGGCGTCGGGGTGCGCGACATCGACCGCCGGATTGCGCCCGACGACGACTCGGCCGGCGATCTCGATCGTCTCGCCCGCCGCGGACTCGAGCGTGAACGACGCCGTTGCGACCGGCTCGGCGTCCGCGGGGCGGAGCGCCGGCGGCACGGCGACGGATGCCGCAGGCGGGCCGCTCGGCAACGGCGTGAAGGTCGGCAGCGAGCGGGCCGGCAGGGCCCTGACCGTGTGATCGCCCTGCTCGCCGCGCTCCACCGGCGGGCGCGTGTAGCCCGTCGGCTCGGGCGCGTCGGGCTTCGGCGCGTCGGGGATCAACCCGGGCGGCGGAACGATGAACTCCGGAACGACCACCACGCCAGTCTATCGGCGACGGCGCAAGCGGTACCTGGCGATGAGCCGGCGCGAACGCCCGACCGCGGCCGTGACCGTCTCGGCCGCGGCATCCGCCTCGCTCCATCGCTGCACGACGGTCTCGCTGGCGACCTGCTGTCCGTCGAACACGTCGCGGTCGACGCTCGCCGCGAACGTGCCGAGGCGCAGCGTGTCCGGCTCCATCGTCGACACGACGCCCTGCTCGACGGCCTGTCGTTCGAGGACGCCAGCGGTCTGCCGTCGCGACGCCCGCTCGGGCGGTTCGAACCCGAGCTCGGCGTACCGGTCGATGAGTTCGTCCCAGGCCGCGGCCGCCGCGATCTCGTTCGGGCGCGAACGGCGCCTGCGACGGCGACGCTCCTTGGCCATCGCGACGACGAGCATCGGCAGGAACACGATCGCCAACGGGATTCCGAGCGAGGCGGTCGCGACCCACACCCACCCCGGAATCGCGAACGGGCGGTCCTTGTCCTCGTCGTCGGTGTCGTCGATCTCGACCGTCGAGAGGAGGTCATCCTCGATCTGCTCGGCGCGAGGCGGCTGACGCACCTGCGGCTGCGGCTCGGACTTGGGCTTCGGGGTCTGATCCTGGGGCGCGTCGACCGCCTCGGGGGTCGGGCGGAACGAGACCCAGCCGACACCCTCGAACGGCACCTCGACCCACGCGGTGACGTCGTCGCCGACCACCTCGACGGTCTCGCCCTCGCCGCCGATCTCGGGCGCGAACCCCATGACGACGCGCGCCGGGTACCCGAGCTGGCGCGCCATCAGCGCCATGGCCGCGGCGTACTGCTCCTCGTCGCCCACCATGGATGACCGCGTGAACAGCTCGATGAGCCGGTCGGCGCCGTGGCCGGCACGCGAGGCGATCGAGTCGGACGCGAGACCGTGACTCAGGAATCCGTTCGTCTTGAGGCCGCGCTCGATGTTGCGGAGCTGCTCGATCGGCGTGGTCGCGTCGCCCGCGTACTCCTCGCCCTTGGCCGTGACCACGTCGGGCACGTTCTCGACGGGCGGCAGTTCGACCGTGGCGACCGGCACATCGGCGAGGTCCTCGTCGCTGGGCTCGATCTGCGTGTTCGCCTCGAGGCGGTACCTGGTGCCTTCGCCGACACCGCTCGTCAGCACCGCGGTGCCGGCGGCCGCGTTGTAGCGGAGGTCGCCGACGCGCGCGGCGCTGTCGGCGTCCTCGAGCCGGAGGTCACTGCCGTACCCGACCGTCGGAAGCCAGACGTCGTCGTAGTCGGCGACCTCGACCTCGATGGTGCGCGAGCTGCCGAGCTCGGCGAGCGGGGGCTGCGGGAGGGTCTGCCCGGTGATGGCGTATCCGCCGTCGTCGTCGGAGTCTCCGGGACCGGCGACGTTCCAGAGCCGACCCGTGTAGGAGTTCATCGTCGCGAGCCGGAGCGCGTCGCCCGGCTCGAGTCCGGTGACCGTGAACAGCGGCTCCTCGGCGAGGTCCTTCGTGTAGGTGCGGAACCCGGCGAGCGGACTCGAGAACTCGAGCGGATCGAACGGGGGCACGACCTCGTCGCGGAGCACGAATCGGTCGGGCGCGACCGGGGCGACCGCCAGTCCGGCGACGGCGCCGATCGCGACCGCACCGGCGACGACGACCGCCGAGCCGCGGAGCTTCTGGTTGCGAAGCCGCCTGGCGCCGACCGCGTCGGTCTCGACGTCCGACCCGCGTCGCCAGGCGAGCCACACGAGCGCGATCACCCCGAACGCGACCCCGCGAACGCCGGCGTAGAAGGCCTCGTCGGTGCCGAGCAGGATGCCCGACACGAAGAGCAGCACCGGCCCGATGAGGATGACGGCACCGCGCAGCGCCGTGCGCTTGCGCGGGAGCCAGCGGAGCACGAGCATGGACCCGCCCAGAGCGACGGCCCAGGCGGCGACGTAGGGCACGACCGCCACGTAATAGGGCGCCTCGACCGGCGTGCCGATCGTGAGGATGTCGGCCCAGCCGTAGACGGCGCCGATGGCGAGGCCCGCGAGCGAGGTCAGGCTCGGCAGCACGCCGAAGATCGCCGAATCCGGCATCGTGAAGGGGGTGCCGAGCACGAAGTACATCGCCAGGCCGAGCAGGATGGTCGTGAGCACGCCGAGCCGGAGCATGGTGCCGAGCACCGCGGCGACCGTTCCGACGACGAGCCCCGCGGTGGCGGCGAGCAGGAAGTCGAGGTTGCCGAAGCTGGTCTCGAATCCGAGGACCGCGAGCAGCGAGAGCACCGACAGCACGGCCAGGTCGATGACGGCGGTACGGGGAATGCGGCTCACGGGCGCACCCTTCCGACGAGTCGGGCGAGATCGGAGAGCGAGCCGACCGTGACGACCGTGGTGCCCGCGACCTTCGCGATGCGAGACGCCGCGCCGAGCTCGACCCGGAACCCGAGGGTCTGCGTGTCAGCGCCGAAGACGGTCTCGGCCGAGCGGAATTCCGCGAGCGGCACGCCCGAGCCGGCGACGATGATGGCCACACTGGGCGCCGACAGGCGCTTGGTGCGCTCGCGCACGAATGCCCGCATCGAGTCGAACGCCCCGGAGGCCGCGACGACGCGGCTCGTGTCGTCGAGCAGTGCGGTGGGGGTCGCCGTGCGGAGCGTGAGCGCCTCGGTGAGCACGTCGACCCGCGTGGCGTCACGGATCACCTGCACGCCGAGCGAGGCGAGCACGGAGACGCCGAGTTCGAACTCCTCGTCGGACGCGTAGCTCGAACGCTCGGTGCGCTGCAGCAGCGCGAGCTGCGATCGACGGGTCTCCTCGTACTGGCGCACCATGAGCTGCCCGGTGCGGGCCGAGGTGCGCCAGTGCACGTTGCGGAGGGCATCTCCGGGCTGGTATGCGCGCAGTGCATGGAAGGAGATGTCGTTGTCGGTGATGGTCTTCGTGACCTCGCCCTCGAGGTCGCGCACGAGCCCGGCCGCCGACGGCTTGAGTCGGGCGGTGACCGGATGGACGAAGAGCTCGACGGGCTCGCTCCACCGCACGATGCGCCGGAGCAGGCCGAGCTGGTCGCCGCGCACCGAGACGGCGGGCCCCGCCACGATCACCGCTCGGCGGCTCGTGGGCACGGCGAAGAGCTCCTCGTGATCGGCGGCGGTCGGCAGCGCGGGCACGATGAACTCGGCGAGCCCGGCGCCGACGGGCAGCTCGAGGCGTGACGGGATCGACGGCTTCGCACCCGTGTTCACGACGAGGAGACGGCCGAAGGCCCGCTCCCCCGCGACGACGCGCGTCGGCTGCAGCGCGACCGAGACGCGGTAGTGCATGCGCCCGAGCGTGAACGGCACGCTCACGAGCAGCGCGGCCAGGAGCGTCGCGCCCAGGAACGCGAGTTCGATCCAGCCGAGCAGCCAGGCGGCGATGAAGGACACGAGCGATGCGAGCAGCACGAGACGGCCCGTGACCGAGATCACATCGGTGACCGGTGACGTCACCTCGGCGAACTTGCGGGCACCTCGTGCCACGACCTGCTGCACCGATCGAGCGGATGCCGCGAGCGAACGCCCGACGGCCCGCGCGGCGAATCGCGCCTGCGACGGGGGTCGGGGCGCGCGCGGCTCGGCGGTCATGCGGCGCGGTAGGCGGGCGGCGCGACGTCGACGATCACCGACGACACGATGTCCTCGGCCGTGGCGCCGGCGAACTCGGCCTCGGGGTCGATGATGATGCGGTGCGCGAGCACGGGGATCGCGAGCTCCCGCACGTCGTCGGGCGTGACATAGGTGCGGCCGTGGGCGATCGCCCAGGTCTTCGTCGCGCGGGCGAGCGCGAGGGCTCCTCGCATGCTGACGCCGAGCGCCGAGTCCTTGTGCGTCCGGGTGCCGGTGACGAGTTCGTTGAGGTACGAGAGCACCGAGGCGTCGACGTAGACCTCCGACGCGAGCTTGGCCATCGTCGTCACCGAGCTCGAGGCGATGATCGGCGTGACGTTCGCCGCGCGGGCACGGTTGGCCGAGTCGAGCAGCAGCGTCACCGCGGTCTCGTGGTCGGGGTACCCGAGCGAGGTCTTGATGAGGAAGCGGTCGAGCTGCGCCTCGGGCAGCGAGTAGGTGCCCGCCTGCTCGACCGGGTTCTGCGTGGCGATGACCATGAACGGGCTGCCGACCTCGTAGCCGACGCCGTCGACCGTGACACGCCCCTCCTCCATGACCTCGAGGAGCGCGGACTGGGTCTTCGGGCTCGCGCGGTTGATCTCGTCGGCGAGCACGATCGAGGCGAAGATCGGGCCGCGGTGGAACTCGAACTGCCCCTTGCCCTGGTCGAAGATCGTGACGCCCGTGACATCCGAGGGCAGCAGGTCGGGCGTGAACTGGATGCGGGAGTGCGTGCCGTCGAGCGTGTTCGCGAGGGCCTTGGCGAGCACCGTCTTGCCGGTGCCCGGGAAGTCCTCGAGCAGCACGTGCCCGTCGGAGAGCAGCGCCGTCACGACGAGTTCGATGATCTGGCGCTTGCCGAGGATCGCCTGGTCGATGTTGTCGACGAGCTTCGAGAAGGCGTCCTGGAACCACTGCGCCTGCTCCTGCGTTACTGCCATTTCTGTTTCCTCACGTAGTTCTGCGGTGTACCGGCCGGACGTCCGGGCCGCACCTCACCAGTTGTTGCTGCGAACCCCGTCGACAGTGACCGACCCGACGTCGCCGCAGAAGCTCGACGGGATGCTGCCGTTCCACCGGCCGACGAAACTGCCGTTGCCGTTGCCGTCGATCGAGATGTTGTAGCGACCGTTCAGCGCCCCGCCGTTGCAGTAGGGCACCATCTGCACGGTCGTTCCGGGTTGGAAGTTGGAGACGCTCACGTTGTAGAACCAGCAGTTGCCACCGCAGTAGCCGTACTGGCCGCTGTAGTACCCCACGCGCTCGCCCTTGGAGAGCGACACCGTTCTCGGCGGCGGCGGCGGGTTGGAGACGCCGACGGCATCGGAGCCGGCCGGTCCCTCCTTGTTGCCCGAGTTGGTGGCGACGACCTCGACCCTGTGGGTTCCGGCGCCGACCCCGCCGAACGAGGTCGATCGCGAACCACCGACGTCGCGCCAGTTGCCGCCATCGATACGCGCCTTGTAGGTGAGCGATCCACCGCCGGAGGCCGGGGCGCTCCAAGACGCGGTGATGGTCGCCGGCGCGTAGCCGCTCGAGCTGACGCTCACGCCGGGCGCGCCGGGCGTGCCGTACGGGGTCACGGCCGTGCTCGCCGACGACCAGGCTCCCCAGCCCTTCGCGTTCTCCGCGCGCACCTGGAACGAGTAGGTCGTTCCGTTGGTGAGCCCGGTGATCGACTGGGCGGTGCCGGCCGCACCCGCACCGAAGGACTTGCTTCCGCCAGACCAACTGACCTCGTAGCCGGAGATGGGCGAGTTGTTCGTCGCCGGCGCGTCCCAGCGCACGGTGGCCTGGCCGTCGGATGCGGTCGCCGTCGGGGTGTTCGGTGCGTCCGGTGGCGCGCGCACGATGACGGTCGCTCGCCCGGTGGTCTGCCGCGCGGGATCCCTCGTGCCGTCCTCGATGCGGTAGATCACGCTCAGCGTGCCGGTGAAGGCGGCGCCGGTTCGAACGGTGATGTCCTTGGCGGTGAACGAGACCGTGGCGGTGGAGCCGACCGAGGCCTGATCGATCTCGGCGCCGATGACCTTGAGCGGCACCCCGTCTTGCGCGAACGGGTTGAAGTCGTTGGCGAGCACGTCGATGGGCAGACTCTGGCTGCGGTTCATCTCGAAGGGGCCGTCATCCGAGGTCTTCGGCATCGCCCTCGTCGAGGAGACGACCGTCACGTCGACGTACCCGGGCACGGTGAACTCGTTGAAGTTCACGTCGAACGTCAGTCTCGTCTTGGTGCCGGGCTGCACGCCGAGCGGCGACTTGAACGAGAGCGTCGCACCGTCGATGATCTCGGCCTGGATGTCGGCCGACGTGCCGCCGAGGTTCGTGTACGTGAAGCGCTCGATGTTCTCGCGGTTCGGCTGGTCGCTCGACTGGCGAAGATCGACCGTTCGCGCCTTCTCGCCGGCCTCGATCTTCTCGGATCGAGGGGTGAAGCTCGGCGGCGTGTCGTTGAAGTCGGGGTCGCCGACGGTGATCGGCAGCGTGAGGATCGCCGTGCGTCCGATCGGGTCGTCGGCGCTCTTGCCGTCGGTCACCTCGAAGGTGAGCGATGCCTGGCCGCGATAGTCCTTCTTGGGCACGTACTGCATGCGCGTGCCGTCGAGAAGGACGTTCTCGTCGGTGGCGCTCGCGGTGGCGGAGAGGATGAGGGCGGGGTTGCCGGAGGGCACCTCGACGAGTTCGTTCACGCCCCAGGCGATCTTGCCGTTCATGGGCACGACGATCGGGTCGAGGTTCTTCAGGTACGGCGCAGGGAACTTCGCCTTCTCTTCAGCCTGCAGCTCCTCGGGAGTCTTCGGCTTCGGGGTCTCCTCGGGCCGCTGGGTCTCCTCGACCGCGGTATCGCCGCCGGGCACCGGCGGCACGATCACGAACGCCATCGCCGAGAGCTCGTCGAGCTCGTTCGTGAGCCGGTACGCCACGGCGAAGCGCTCGCGACCGGGGGTCACCGTGATGCGTCCGTTCGCGTCGACCTCGGCCTTCGACGCGTTGGGGCCCTCGAGCGTGACGACGAGATCTTCGACGAGTCCGCCGGGGTTCGTCGCATCGGCGAGCGGGGTCACCGTGACGTCTTCTCCGTCGAGCACCTCCTCGGGCTCGATGACCTGGTCTTCGGCGGTCGGCGGGAGGATGACGGCGTCATCGGTCACCGCGACCTGGAGGAACGCGGCATCCGCGCCGCCGTGACCGTTCGAGATCTCGTATCGGATCGTGTAGGCGCCCTCCTGCTCGGGCGCCTTCACGATCACGCGACGGAGGTCGCGGATCTCGGCCTCGAGGCCCTCGTCGACATCGGGCAGGCTCTCGACGCGGAGGCTGTAGCCGCTCGGGTCGGAGTCGTTGAGCAGCACCTCGACCGACGCGGTGCGACCGGGCTTCATCTCGATCGAATCGTCGACCGCGGTCGGCGGCAGCTGCACGACGGGCCGCGGGATCACGCCGATGCGGATCGTGCCGACGGCCGTCGCACCGTAGGCGTCCCGCACCTCGTACGTGAACGTGTCGGTGCCGGCCGAGCCCTGCGAGGCCTCATAGGTCAGGCTCGTGCTCGTGCGATCGGAGACGCGCCCGAGCGTGGGCGCTGACTTGATGCCGGTCAGCGTGACCGAGTCGCCGTCGGGGTCGAGCCCGTCGAGCGGCACGTCGATCTTCACGGCCGAGCCGGCGAAGGTGCGCGAGGTGATCGGGGTCGGCAACGGAGGCCGGTTGCCGTCGCTGCCGCGGCCCACGACGGTGAACGTGAGCTTGGCCGTCGCGGTCTGCTCGGAGTCGTCGCCGATCGAGTAGGTGAGGCTGTGGAGCCCCGGCTCGTCGGGGGCCTGGTAGCGCACGGTGTCGTCGTCGACGAACGCGAGGCCCTGGAAGCCGTCGCCGAGGCCCAGCTCGGGCAGCACGTGGAACGCCGCGGCGTCGGGGTGGAAGTCGTTCTTCGTGACCGGCACGGTGACGATGTCGCCCGCCCGGACGATGGCGGTGTCGTCGAGCGCGACCGGCGGCTGGTCCTTCACGAGCGGCGGAACCGGCACCACCGTAACGGTCGTGGTGGCCGTGCCGATGCCGTCGGACACGGTGTAGGCGAACTGCAGCTGCCGTTCGATCGCGGCCGAGGCGGTGACCCGCACGACCGTGTTCGTGATCAGCTCGACCGAGACGAGCCCCTCGGTGCCCGTGTCGTCGACGGACTGCACCGCGAGCACCCGGCCCGAGGGCGAGACGTCGTTGGCCAGCACGGGGATCGCGAGCGGTTCGCCCGGTCGCAGGTAGGCCGTGTCCTTCACCGCGATGGGAAGGAGCGCTTCGGTGGGCTCCTCGACGACCTGCACGCGGATGAGTCCGACGCTCACCGCGGCACCGGCGCCCAGGTTGTAGACGAACACGTATTCGCCCGCCTCGGCGCTGGAGAACGAGATGGAACCGCGCTCGAGGTTGGGCGTGATCTCTGCGCCCTCTGGCGGATCTTCGACGCCGATGAGGGTCAGCGGCGCCCCCGAGGGCGAGATGTCGTTCACGAGCGGCTCGATGAGCGTCTTCTCGCCGACGAAGACCCTGGCGAAGTCGGGCGTGCCGATCGGGTTCAGCGAGCCGGACGGCTTCACGTCGACCGTGAGGGTGCCCGTCGCCGCGGTCTGCCCGTCGGAGACCGTGAACTGCACCTCCTTCTGGCCGAGTTCGGCGGAGCGGTGCTGGAAGGTGAGGTTGCCGTCGGGGCTGAAGCGCACGGAGTCGCCGCCGATCGGCGAGGCGTTGACCAGGTAGAGGTCGTCGCCGTCGGGATCGATCCAGTCGGTCAGCACGTTGTACGAGACCTGCTGCCCCTGCTCGACGCTGATGGCCCCTGAGCGCGACGACACCGGCGCCGTGTTCTCGCTGTCGGGCACGACGCGCACATTCACGGATGCCTCGGCGACACCGCCGCGACCGTCGTCGACGGAGTACCTGAACGAGACGGTGCCGGCGGCGCCGGCGGCGGGCGAGAACTGCAGCGCGCGGCCGCCGTCGATCTGCTCGATGCGCCCCATCGACTCGGGGATCTCGGTGACCGAGGACACGGAGAGCACATCGCCGTCGGGGTCGGTGTCGTTCTCGAGCACCTCGAGGATCGTGGTGCGCCCAGGGCGGGCACCGAAATCGTCGTCTCGGGCGATCGGCGGGCGGTTCTGATCGGTGCGCTCGGCGATGGTGTCCTCGAAGGTCTGCTGCGCGCTCTTCTCGTCGCCCTCGAGCTCCTCGCTCTCCTCGGGCGGCGTCACCTCCTCCCAGTTGTCGACGAGTCTGAGGTCGGAGTCGACCAGCCAGGCGTTGCCGTTGGTGAGGTTGTTGAGCGCGATCACGTCGCGGTTGACCCTGAACTCGAGCCTGGCTCCGGCGGTCGGCTGGTCGATGTCGAGCAGCCGCGGCTCCTCGCCGTCGCACGACGAGAGGTAGCGACCGGCTTCGGCCCACGCCCCGTGCACGCAGCCGTCGAGCCAGACGGGCGCCGCGACATCCGCAGCGCCGCTCGATCCGGCGGGAGCCTCGGCATCGAGTTCGCGGACGGCGCCGTCGGCGAGACCGAGCTCGATGATGCCGGTCGCCGTGGCGATGTAGGCGGTGTCGTGTTCGGCGCCCGACTGCTGGAGGCGCAGACCCTCGGACGGCAGCTCGGTCTCTCGGCCGTCGACGACGACCGTATTGCGCTCTTCGTCGAACACGACGGCGCGTTCGCCGACGGCGGCCAGCTGGTGTTCGCCGAGATCTTTCACCTCGGTCGTGGTCGGGTCGTCGGCCGCTCCGCGCACGAAGGTCTTGAGCGTGCCCTTCTCGACCGAGGTCGCGAAGATGGTGCCCTTGTCGGACACCGCGACCTCGGCGTCGTCGCCGAGCTTCGCGATCGGGTCGGTGCCGCGCCAGTCGAACTGCAGCTCGGCTCCGGCCTGCACGTTCCAGAGCTCGCCGGCGGGCGAGAGCACCGCGATGACGTCGCCGCCGTACGCGATCTTCGAGGCCGGCGGCACGTCGATGCGCTGCGAGAGCGTCGTGAACGACGGATCGATGCGTTCGATGGATCCGACGGCGGGGTCGTAGACGAACGCGTCATCGCCGCGTTGGAAGACGTCGGCCTCGTTCGAGGCGGTGGAGACCGCGGCGTCGAGCTCCTCGATCTGCCGATTGAGGCGACCGGCGAGCAGCTCCTCGGCGTTGGTCACCCAGACTTCCCGGGCCCGGAGGTCGGGATCCGTCACGGGGAAGCCCTGATGCAGCACGGCGACCGTCACCGGTGCACCGACCAGCACGGCGATCGCGACGCCTGACGCGAGGGTCTTGCGTGCACGCAACCAGGAGGTGAAGCCGGCCAATCTGTTCTCCTCGTTGCATCCGTCGGTATGGGCGGCGGTGGTTCCGCTCTCGACGGCACCGGGCTTCACGGTAACACGGGGTTCCGACGTCCCCGAATGGGCAGGACTTCCCATGGTGCTTCGATGCCGAAGCGATACGGAGAAGGGCCTCCGCGCGAGCGCGACGTGTCGCGGCCGGCTCAGTCGCTCGCGCCGCCGAGTTCGACGCCCGCCCCGTCGCCCGAACCGGCTGCGGAGTCTTCCGCCGCCCGATCGAGCAGTAGCAGGTCGTCGACGCTCACGAGCCTGGTGGCCACGGCGTACTCGACGAGGCGCATGCGGCGGTTCGTCGCGAGCTTGCCCCGACCGCCGCGCAGGCCGTCGACGCCGAGTCGATCGAGCTTCTCGCACACGTTGTCGAGCTTGCGGTTGAAGGTCGTCATGCTCCATCCGAGCCTGGCCGCGGCCTCGGCCGAGGTCGGAACTGTCGCTCGGCCCGCCGAGGGCTGCACGAGCACGCGTTCGGACAGCGCCACGACGAGCAGGCGCTGGCTCGAGGTGAGCGCGACCGGCATGATCGTCGTGCCGCCCTCGGCCGTCGAGGCCGTCAGCGACGTGTTGTAGAAGTCCTCCTCGGCGTGGATCGAGAACTCGTAGGTCGTGGCGCCCGCGCTGAAGAGCACGTTCACCTGCTGGAACACGAGCGGCAGCTTCGCGCCGGGCGCGACCCAGGCCTGCACGCTGCCCGTGGCATCCGAAACCGTGGCGGAGAGCAGCTGGCCGACGTTCGAGAGCCACCAGAGGCCGTACTCGGCCGAGAGGGTGAGGAACGTGCGGTGCAGGTAGGGGTTCTCGTCGATCGTGAGGTCGGACTCGCGCCCGATCGTGAACGGCGTCCCTTCGGCGACCGTGTACCACTCGCCGCAGTACTCGACCCTGAGCGGCTTGAGCGAGGTCACGGCGTGCACCCCTTGGCAGGCTCGGAGGTGCGGCTGCCGCGCTGGGTCTGCACGTCGATGCAGATCGTCTGGCCGGCGGCGACCCCGTCGACGACGATCGGCGACGACGCGGCGAGCTGCACCGAACCGCTGCCGTCGGATCGTGCCCAGCGGAACCGGTCGCCCTCCTCGGCATCGTCGAGCGACACCTCGAACGAGACGCTCGTGCCGTCGGCCGACGGTACGCCGGGCGCGACCACGGGCATCGGCACGGTCGCCTCGGCCACGGCGTCGCGGTCGTCGGACTTCACGGGAGCCTCCGCCTCGGGCTGGGGCAGCCCACCCGAGAACACGACCGCGGCGACGACGGCGAGCGCCACCACGACGCCCGCGGCGACGCCGATCACGAGGCCGACCTTCGAGCGGCGCTTCGGGGCTTCGACCTCGGTGACGGATGCCGCGGCGGGCGCCGCATCGGAGGCGACCCGCCCATCGGCGCGAGCTGCACCCCTGGGGCGCACGATCGTTCCGTCGTCGACCGGGGCCGAGGCGCCCGACCCGGCCGAGGATCCCGTCTGCGGCGCCGCCGCTCCCCCGGGACGCATCATGGTGGCGTCGGCGAGGGGCGGCTGCGCGGCGATCTGCTGCGGCGCGCGCGCGACCGTGGCGTCGGCACCGGCGCCGGCGGGAGCCGTCGGCGGGGCGGCGACCGCACGCGAACCACCGGGTGCGGTCGGCGCGACGGGGGCGACCGGCGCCGCCTGGGCGTCGATCGTGCGCACGGCGCGGGCCCTGGTGGCATCCGCGTCGTCGACGGTGTCGCGCTCCTCGACGACCGCGAGGTTCGGCACCTCGATGGTCGTCGCCGAGTAGCCGAGCTCGAGCTCGACGCGTTGCAGCGCCCGCGCGAACTCGACCGCGCTCGGGTACCGGTCGTCGCGGGAGGTCGCCATGCCCTTCGCGAGCACCGCGAGCAGGCTGCGCGGCACGTCGGTGCGATCCATGGGCGTGATCGCACCGCGTTCGATGCGGCCGATGAGATCGAGCGTGCCGTTCGAACGGCCGGGGATCTCGAACGGCGAACGCCCGGCGAGCAGCGTGTAGACGGTCGCGGCGAGCGAGAAGACGTCGCTGCGGGGGTCGGGGGTCGGGTCGTCCTCGAACATCTCCGAGGGCGACCACGGCACGCTCATCCCGACGGCCGCCGTGCTGTTCGACCCCCCGGTTCCCGTCGCCTGCGCACCGGGGCGCACGGTCATCGTGTGCACCGGCAGTTCGCCGTCGAGGTTCGACGAGATGCCGAAGTCGGTGAGCGCGGGCCAGCCGTAGTCGTTCGTCAGCACGTTCGCGGGCTTGATGTCGCGGTGCAGGATGCCGGCGGCATGCGCAGTGGCCACGGCACCCGCGATGCGCACGCCCGTGCGCAGGGCGTCTACGACCGCGAACGGCGACCGCTTGTACTGGTCGGCGAGGCTCGGACCCGAGCAGTACTCCATCACGAAGTAGGGTCGGCCGTCGGCCGAGACATCCGCATGGAAGATCGTCACGATGTACGGGTGCGTCGAGAGCTGGGCCATCAGGTTCGCCTCGGCGACGAACTGGGCGCGCGTGTCGCGGCCGAGCTCCTCGGTGAGCAGCACCTTCACGGCGACCTTGCGTCGC
Source organism: Agromyces aureus (assembly GCF_001660485.1). Classification (GTDB taxonomy): domain Bacteria; phylum Actinomycetota; class Actinomycetes; order Actinomycetales; family Microbacteriaceae; genus Agromyces; species Agromyces aureus. Next base: position 1,892,278 of record NZ_CP013979.1, on the reverse strand, counting down.
GGCAGGCGCTGCTCGTAGAGGAACACGTCGGCGAACCCGCCGGAGCCCAGCAGGCCCTGGGGGGTGTACCCGGGCAGCTCGGGCGGGGTGGAGGTGGCTCGGCGCATCAGGCGGCGACCACCTGGATCGTCCAGCCGCCGCCGAGATCGACGACCGTGCCGACCAGCACGGGCGTCGGCTCGCCGGCGCGGAGCCGGACGGGCGGCTTGCCCGGCTGCGCGACGTGCGTGCCGTTGCGCGAGTGCAGGTCGGTGATCACGACGGTGTCTCCTTCGACGGTGACCCGCACGTGCGTGCGAGAGATGTCCTGGTCGCCGGCGCCGATCGCGACCACACGGGGCAGGCGCCCGCCGGAGACCTGGCTGACGCTCGGCGCACGGCCGAGCAGCACCTCGTGGGTCACGGGTTCGAGGGATCCGTCGGGCATGCGCAGGCTGAGGCGGGGCGCATCGGCGGGGGCGGATGTCGCGCGCGCGGGCAGCGCGTCGGGAACCGTCGTCTGCTCCGCACGGCGCGCGTCGCGCTCGGCGCGGAGGCGCTGCACGTCGACGCCGACGACGGTCATGCCGTCGTGGTCTCCGCCGTCTGCGTCGTTCCCGGGCACGATGGTCTGCTCGGCGCCGGTCGATGCCCCGACCGGCGAGACGACGGTGGCGTCGTCGATCGCGTCGTCGATCGCGTCGGGCACGGGGTCGGGCGCCCGCGCGGGTGGCGGTCCGGGGATCGTGGAGCCGGTCGGACCGCCGACGGGCGGCGCCCAGGCGGGCGGGTCGGACGGCGCGACGGACTCTGCCGCGGTGACGGGTGAGACGACCGGGCTGGTGATCGGTGCTTCGACGGGGTCGGTGACCGGTGCGTCGGCCGGGCTGACCACCGGTGACGCGACAGGCGTCGACCTCGGCGCGACGGCCACCGGCTCACGGGATTCCGAGCCGACGGACGCCGCGAACACGACGCCCTCGACGATGGGCAGGCCGACGAGCGACTCCGCCCCGCGCGAGGCGGACGCAGCCGGCCCGCGCGCGGCATCCGTCGCCCTGAGCTCGACCGACGCGCCGTCGGCGACGCGCTCGACCCAGGTCGAGACGCCCTCGCCCGTGATGACCTCGGTTCCGAGGCGCACCGAGAACCCGCCGCGCACGACGACGCGCACCGCGTCGTCGTCGTCGGAGCGGACGACGAGCCCGAACGACGGCGTCGCCGAGAGCCCGTCGACCGTGAGCCGGTCGAGCACGACCCGCACCGGATCGGGCTCGACGAGCCCCGGCCACAGGTCGCTCGCGAGTGCGGCCGCCGAGGCGGGCAGCATGAGCACGACTGCGCCGCGCACGACGGCGAGGTGCTCCCCCGCCGGATCAGGCGTGTAGGTCGCCACTGGCGCCTCCGTCCACTCGCGGGGTGGTGTCCTCGTCGACGGCGACGGCCGTCTCGCGGTCCTTCGTGGACTCGTCGTCGGCCGAGCCGAGCTGCGACTCGACCACGATGGCCGTCACATTGTCGCGTCCTCCGTGATCGAGCGCGAGGTCGACGAGCTCGCCCGCGAGCCCGGCCGCGTGTCCGGTGTGCCCCACGAGCACGCGCGCGATCGACGAGTCGTCGACCTCCTTGCTGAGACCGTCGGAGCAGATCAGGAACACCTGTCGACCGGATGCCGGGATGAGCCAGACATCGGGATCGACCACGTCGTCGGCGCCGATCGCCCGGGTGATCACGTTGCGGTCGGGGTGCCGTTCGGCGTCTTCGGGGCGGATGAGTCCGGCATCGACGAGCTCCTGCACGGCCGAGTGGTCGACGCTCAACTGGCTGAGCGTGCGCCCGTTCCAGGTGTAGATGCGCGAGTCGCCGACGTTGAAGGCCATCCAGTGGAAGCCCGCGCCGTCGCCCGCGTCGACGAGGGCGACGCCCGCGAGCGTCGTGCCGGCGACCGCGGTGCCCTCGTCGCCTTCGTCGCTCAACGCGCGAACGGCGTCGTTCGACGAGTGGATGGCGTCGAGCACCTGCTCGGGCGACGACGGGGCGCCGGGCGCCAGATGGCGTCGGAACGTCTCGACGACCGTGCGGCTCGCCACGTCTCCGCGCGCGTGCCCGCCCATGCCGTCGGCCACGAGGAAGACGGGGGCCTCGGCGAGGAACGAGTCCTCGTTCATGCTGCGCACGCGCCCGACATCCGTACGTGCGCTGTGCGCGATCACCGCAGCTCCATGGTCGAGCTCGACGACGTCTTCGCCATCAGGGGACACGGTGCTCCTCGTCGCCGTCCTTCACCGGTAGGGACCGGGACGCCGCACCCCGTGCGCCGCCCACCAAAACTAGCAACACCCGGGGCGCCTCGCCGACCCGGATCAGCGGGCTTCGTCGTCGGTGAAGTGCGGAACCTCTTCCATCAGGGTGTGGCCGCGACGCTTCGCGTCGACGTTCGCCTTCACGACGCTCGCGACCGTGGCGACCGCCATCGCCGCGATGATGACCCCGAGCGACATCCATGTGGAGATCTCGGGAGCCCACTCGATGTGCTCGCCGTTGTTGATGAACGGCAGTTCGTTGACGTGCATGGCGTGCAGCACGAGCTTCACGCCGATGAACGCGAGAATGAACGCGATGCCGTACTTGAGGTACTCGAGGCGCTCGAGCAGGCCGCCGAGCAGGAAGTACAGCTGGCGCAGGCCCATGAGCGCGAACACGTTCGCCGTGAACACGATGAACGGGCTCTGGGTGATGCCGAAGATCGCGGGGATCGAGTCGAGCGCGAAGAGCAGGTCGGTCGTGCCGATCGCGATGAACACGAACAGGATCGGCGTGAACACGCGGTGGCCGTCGATGTTCGTGCGGATCTTGATGCCGTCGTAGTCGTCGGAGATCCTCACGCGCTTGCGGAGCACGCGCACGAGCAGGTTGTCCTTGTCGTCGTCGTGCTCGACGAACGCCTGCTGGTAGGCCGTGTACACGAGCCAGACGCCGAAGATGTAGAAGATCCAGCTGAAGTTCTCGATGAGCTGCGCGCCCAGGAGGATGAACACGCCGCGGAAGATCAGCGCCAGGATGATGCCCACCATGAGCACCTCCTGCTGCAGCTTCTTCGGCACCGCGAACCTGGCCATGATGATCACGAAGACGAACAGGTTGTCGATCGACAGGCTGTACTCCGTCAGCCAGCCCGCGATGAACTGGCCTGCGTGCTCGGCGTCCCCGAGCAGGTACATGAGCAGCGCGAAGACGAGCGCGAGGGCGACGTAGAAGACGACCCACAGCGTCGACTCCCGGAACGACGGAACGTGGGGACGCTTGACGACGAGCAGGAGGTCGGCGACGAGGATCAGCGTGAGGACCACGAGGGATCCGATTTCGAACCAGGCGGGAAGCTGCAGCACGTGCGGCCTTTCGGGAGGATTTGGGCAGGGCGGAACCCGAAAGTCTCTCCCAGTGCGCACAGGTGCGCCGCCACGCCCGGAGCGGCGTCTTCGGCGCTCGTACTGACGATCGTGGCTCGAAGCGCGTGAACGCCTCGCGGGATACTCCCCTTCGCTTCCGGGAGTCTAGCGGCTGCGGTGCACGGCCGAACCCTCTGTGCGATCTGCGACGCGTGTGCGCCGGCCACGGCTTCGCCGGAGGGATCGGCGGGCCGTCACCCCGGTGGTCGCACGTCGCGCCTGTGGAGCATCGACAACGCCTGTCGCCTGTCGGCCGCGCGGGGTTGGATGTTCGCACAGGAAATGCTGAGCACTCGTCGGGGAATCCTCCACCGCTGTTAGCTTCGACCGACTCTCAGGGACGCCGAGCCGCCGGAAACCGACAACGTGGTTGGGCCGGCACGGTGTTCCGGTGGCGAGCGACCCGCATTCCGCGGCCGCACGCATCCGACGCCCCGCACCGGCTTCGGCGAGCAGACCCGCACTCACCCTCCCGGACGCCTCCTGCGCGCCCGCACTCCATGGAGCCTCAATGACGAGAATCGATGCACCCCCGCCCCACCGCCACGGCACCGGCCTGAAGATCGCGGCGATCTCGCTGACGGTCGCCCTCATCGCCGCCGTGGCGTTCTTCTTCCTCACCACCGCGAAGATCGCGAACGGCGCCGACCAGCTCGCGACCGGAGCCGGCACCGCGGGCGAGGGTTCGAGCGAGGTCGCAGCCGGTGCCGCGACCCTCGCCGACGGCGCCGCCACGGCACGCGACGGATCGAGCGACGTGTCGGCCGGAGCGACGAAACTGGAGACGGGCGCCGCGAGCGCCGCCGCCGGTGCGTCACGCCTCCAGACCGGCGCCGAGCGGGCCTCGACCGGCACGGTCAAGATCGCCGACGGCCTCGGTCGCAGCGTCGCCGGAACCACCGAGCTCTCGGCCGGCGCGAACAGCGCGGCCGACGGGTCGGTTCAGCTCTCGGACGGCATCTCGCAGGCCGCGGACGGCGCCACGCAGGTCGCCGATGGAGCGGCGAAGCTCGGCACTGGAGCCGGCCAGCTCGCCAGCGGAGCGAAGGCACTCTCCGAAGGCGGCACGTTCCTCGCGGGCAGTGCCGCCGGGCTTGCGAAGGGCGCCGCCGATGTGAACGCCAACGCCACGGCCCTCGCCGCCGGCGGTGGCTCGCTGGTCGCCGGCACGACGAAGTTCGGCGAAGGCCTCGTCCCGCTCGAGCAGGGTGGTGACGCCCTCGTCCTCGCTGCCGGTCAGGTTCGCGACGGAGCTGCACAGGTCGGCACCGGGTCCGCGAACCTCGCCGCCGAGCTCGCCGAGCTCGACATGGCGCTTGCGGGGAGCGGGCTGCCCGCCGACCTCCTGGCGCAGATCTCGGCGCTCAAGGACGGCGCAGACGTCGTCGCCGCCGGCGCGAATCAGGTCCGCCTCGGAACAGCGGGCGTCGCCGATGGCACGGTGAATGTTCGCGGCGGCCTCACGTCGGTGCGGAACGGGAGTGACGAGCTCGCAGCGGGAGCCGCGGGCCTGAAGGCCAAGCTCGATATGTTCGTCGAGAAGGGCACCGCGCCCCTCGCATCGGGTGCAGGGCAACTCGCGGGCGGCGCAGCGATGTTCGCCGGCAAGACCGGCGAACTTGCCGCGGGCGCGGGCAACCTGAACGCGAAGTCCGGCGAGCTCGCCTCCGGCGCGTCCCGAGTGCAGGCCGGAACGGCCACGCTCGACCAGAAGGTCGACGGCCTCGTGGCGGGCAACGAGAAGATCGCGGCCGGCCTCGAGCGCTCGCTCGACGGCACGCTCGAGCTGAAGGCCGGCGCGGACGAGCTCGTGATCGGCACGTCGACGCTTTCGACGGGGGCCGCGGGCCTCGCGACCGGCACGCAGACGCTCTCCGACGGAGCGGCCGAACTCGCCGCCGGATCCGCGAAGCTCGCCGACGGAACCACTCGGCTCGCCGACGGCGCGCAGACGCTCTCCGACGGCACGACGGCACTGGCCGACGGCAACGGTCAGCTCGCCGACGGCAGCCAGACCCTCGCCGACGGCGCCGCCGGGGTCTCCCCCGCGACGCTCGCGCCGTGGCTGCTCGTGGTGCTCGGCGTGATCGCCGCGATCGTCGCGTTCTGGATCGCGCACCGCGTGCGCCACGCGCGCCGCGAGGTGCTGCCGGCTTGACCGGATGCGTCGCCGAGCGGCGGCGGTCGGGGTTCGCCTCGGCCGTCGCCGCTCGGGGTTCGCGCGCGGACGGCACGGCGACCACGCCCGCGCGAACGGTCGAAGGCCCGCAACGTGACCGCACATGAAACGCAGAATGCCCCGCCGAGGCGGGGCATTCTGCGTTCGTCATCAGGATGTCGGATGCGTGACCCCAGCGGGATTTGAACCCGCGCTGCCGCCGTGAGAGGGCGGTGTCCTAGGCCGCTAAACGATGGGGCCGAGACTGATGACGTGCAAACGGAATGCCCCCGCCGAAGCGAAGGCATTCCGGTGTTGCCAGCAAGTTCACGTGACCGTGACCCCAGCGGGATTTGAACCCGCGCTGCCGCCGTGAGAGGGCGGTGTCCTAGGCCGCTAAACGATGGGGCCGAACTGACAACTTGAAGAGTATGACACACGTTCAGGGCGCGCTCCAAATCGAGCCGGGAGCTCGGAGCCCCGCGACATCCGATCGAATCAGACGAACACTCGGAGCGCTCCGGGCACGATCTCGACCTCGATCGGCAACGCCCCGACCCGCTCTCCATCGGCGTAGGCGGCGACCTCGGCCGCGTCGAGCGCAACCCGCTGGGCGGAGACGAACTCGACGGCCGGGTGGTCGGCGTGCTCGCCGCGGAACACCTTGGGGAACACCGCGATGAGCCTCGCCCGGGAGATCGGATGCACGATGAACACATCGAGCCGACCGTCGGAGAGGTCGGCATGCGGCACGACCTTCATGCCGCCGCCGATCGACGACCCGTTCGCCACCGAGACGAGCATCGCCTTCTGCTCGCGGCGCACCCCGTCGATCGTGATCGTGTACGAGCGCGGCCGGAACGTGGCGAGCTCTCGCACGAGCGCGATCGTGTACCGGCTCGGCCCACGGGGGCGGATCATGCGGTTCGCACGCTCGTTCACGAGCGCGTCGAAGCCCGCGGAGACGACGCCGGCGAACCACACGGGGGCCGAGTCGCCACGCCGGATCACCCCGGCATCGATCGTGCGCGGCTCGCGCTCGAGCGCTTCGAGGAGCACCTCGAGGCCGGCGAGCGGGTCCTCGAACGGAAGTCCGAGCCCGCGCGCCAGGTCGTTGCCGGTGCCGGCGGCGACGACGCCGAACGGCACCCCAGTGCCGGCCACGATGTTGACGGCGAGCGAGACCATGCCGTCGCCACCGACGACGATGAGGGCATCGGTTCCGCGGGCGACGGCCTGCTCGGTCTCGAGTCGCAGCAGTTCGAAGTTCGCCTCCTGCAGCAGGACGACCTCGTGCCCGGCCTCGATCAGTCGTGCGACCACGGTCGCGCCCACCTCGCGATGACGGCCGAACGAGGCCGACGGGTTCACCGCGACGAGCAGGCGCTTGGGGCTTCGGGTCATGCACAGATTCTGGCAGGCGGCGCGGGCTTGCATCGCACGCGCGAACCGGTGTTTGCTCGGAGCATGCGCCTGACGAAACTCGAACACGCCGCCCTCCTGATCGAGGGCTCGGGCGATCGGCTCTTCATCGATCCCGGCAACTACACCACACCCATCACGGATGCCACGGGTGCCGTCGCGGTCGTCATCACCCACGAGCACGCCGACCATTGGAGCCCCGAGCAGTTGCGGCGCATCGTCGACGCAAGCCCCGAGGTGCGGCTCTTCGGGCCCGCCGGCGTCGCGGCCGCGGCATCCGACTTCGCGATCGAGACCGTGGCACCCGGCGACGTGATCGAGATCGGACCCTTCCGCCTTCGCTTCTTCGGCGGTCGCCACGCCGAGATCCACTCGTCGATCGACATCGTCGACAACATCGGCGTGATCGTGAACGAGGCGTTCGCCTACGCCGGCGACTCATTCGACGTGCCGGAGGGGCTCGACGTCGATGTGCTGGCCGCGCCCGCCGGCGCTCCGTGGATGAAGATCTCGGAATCGATCGACTTCGTGCGCAAGGTCGCCCCGAAGCGCGTGTTCGCGACGCACGAGATGGTGCTCTCGCAGTTCGGCAAGGACCTCTCGCACACCCGACTCGCGTGGGCCGTCGAGCAGACCGGCGGCGAGTACGTGCGGCTGGAGCCCGGGGACACGCTGGACTTCTGACGCACTGAACTGCTGACGCCCTGAACAGCGGCCGAACCCGCCGGGTCAGGACGCTGCCCGGGCTCGCAGGTCAGTCGTTCCGTCCGGGCCCGCCGCCACCCTGGTTCGGTCCCCCACCGCGACCCTGGTCGTCGCGCGGGCCGAGCGTGCGCCCGCCGTCGTCGCCGCCCTGATCTCCGGAGTCGCCGCCGTCATCCGGAGCGGGCTCCGGTACCGCGGCCGGCGCCGGCGCCGGCGACGGCGTATCCTGCGGCACGTCGTTGAAGGGCGCCGGCGAAGTGCGCGGCGCGACGGCTCCGGGGCCCGCCATCGAGAAGTCGCCGCCGCCGTACTTCGCCGATGCGACCGACATCACGGTCGGCCACATGCGGTGACGGGCGGTCGCCGCCTGACCGGAGGCGAAGTTGATGCCGCGCTGGTTCGCGTCGCCGTTCACGCTGACGACCGCCGCCGCGGTCGCGACCTTCGTGCTCGCGCCGACCATCCACGTGTCCTTCGCGCCGTCGGTCGTACCCGTCTTGCCGATGAGCGGGACCCTCGGCGTCGTCGCGGAGTTCGACGCCTGGCCGGTGCCGGAGGTCATCACGCGGGACATCGCGTAGTGCATCGCCCCGGCGACCGGCACCGAGACGGCGGCGGCGCACGTCGACTTCGGCGGCGCGATCTCCTTGCCGTCCTGGCCGACGATGCGGTCGATCGCGACGGGCGTGCACGCGACGCCGTCGTTCGCGATGCCGGCGAACGCCACGGCCATGCTGAGCGGCGCCACCTCGTTGATGCCGAGCACGGCCGACGGGAACTGCACGAGCGGGTCGCCGTCGGCGCGGTGCACGCCGAACGCCTGGGCCTTGGTGGCGATGCCGCACTGGTCGAGCAGCTTCGCCATGCCGAGGAAGCCCGTGTTGATCGATCCGATCGTGGACTCGAGCGCAGTGTAGTTGGCACCCGCCTCGTTGGCGTCGTTCCGCGGGTTCCACCCCGGATCGGCGTACTGGGTGCCGAGACAGGAGTCGTTGAACGCGCCCCAGTTGGCCTTGCGCGCGGAGTTCACGCGCTCGGTGAGCGCGTGCCCCTCGGCGAGCCATTCGGCGAGCGTGAAGACCTTGTACGAGGACCCGGGCTGGAACCCGCTGGATCCGCCGTAGTCGTAGTCGGTGTTGTAGTTGATGCCCGAGAACGAGGGGTCGCCGTTGACCACGTTGGGATCCTGGCTGTACGTCTTGTTCTGCGCCATGGCGAGCACGCGCCCGGTGCCGACCTGCACGCTCGAGATCACTGCGCCGACATCCCAGCCGGGGTAGGTCGAGGGCACGTTCTCGGCGATCGCGCGCTCGGCGGCGGCCTGCAGGTCGAGGTCGAGCGAGGTGTAGACGTCGTACCCTCCGCGCCGGAAGTTCAGCATCCGCTCGTCGTCATCGGCGCCGAACGTCGGGTCGTTCTGGAGGATGTGCTTGACGTAGTCGCAGAAGTAGGCCGACCCGCCCGCCGTCTGGCATCCGGTGCTCGGCTCGGTGATCACGGGCTCGACCGGGGTCGCGATCGCGGCATCGTACTGCTCGGGCGTGATCTTCTTCTCGCGCTTCATCTGCACGAGCAGGTAGTCGCGACGGTCGCGATTGGCCGCATACCCGTTCGCGGCGCCGTTGGTCTCGCTGTCGGGCTTGTCGAGCTGGAACTTCACCGGGTTGTTGACGATCGCGACGAGCGACGCCGCCTGCGGCAGCGTGAGGTTCGCCGCGCTGGTGCTGTAGTAGTAGTTCGCCGCAGCCTCGATGCCGTACACCGTGCCACCGAAGCCGGCGATGTTGAGGTATCCCAGCAGGATGTCGTTCTTCGAGTACCGCTTCTCGACGCCGATCGCGAGCCGCATCTCCTTCAGCTTGCGGTCGATGCTCGTCTCGGTCGCGCTGTCGTAGCAGGAGAGGCGCTCGTCCTCGACGAGGGCGAAGCGCTCGTCGCCGGTCAGCGCGGCGATCTCCTCCTCGGTCATGTCCGCGAGCGCCGTCTTGTCGGCTTCGCGTTCGCACTGCTGCACGCGCACGTTCTTGACGTACTGCTGGGCGATGGACGAACCGCCCTGGGTGCCGCGCCCGGCGGCCGTGGTGAGCGCGGCGCGAATCGTGCCCTGCAGGTCGATGCCGCCGTGGTCGTAGAAGCGCGGGTCCTCGCCGGCGACGGTCGCGTCCTTGACGAAGAGGCTGATCTGCTCCCAGCCGACCGCGACTCGGTTCTGGTCGTAGAACGAGGCGAGCAGGATGTTCGTGCCGTCGGAGGTCGTCGCGTAGATGTTGCTCTTCTGCGAGAGGTCGCCGATCTTGAGGTACCCGGGCAGCCGCTCGAACGTATTGATGGTTCCGGATGCGGCCATGCCGACCGTCGCGAGTGCCGGGGTGACGCCGACCACGATCAGCGCGGCCGCCATCGCGCTCGCGACAATGAGCCCCAGAAAGCCGCCGAGCACGCCCAACGGCGTCCGCGTCTCTGCGAAATCGCGATTGCGTTTATTGCGTTCGGTCACGCCCACCCCCAGTGCCGACCCGTCGTCCGGTAGGGGCGGACGATGTGATCACCCTCAATCGAACCGCACGTCGAGGCGCATGTCCAGCAGGTTCGATCTCGGGCGCGCCGGTTCGGTTCGACCGGCGAGCGCAGTCGCACTGATTGCGCCGTCGTCGCCGTATCGGCATCGTGTCGTCACGCCGTCGCGGTGCGGATCCGCACCTCGCGTTCCATGCGCTTCTCGTGCCGCTCACGACCCTTGATCGCCTCGGCTTCGCGGGTCTTCGGCGGCGCATTCGTGACGAGTCCGTCGAGCAGCCTGCGCGTGGCGTCGGCGATCTCGTCGATCGCGCGATCGAACGCCTCGGCGTTCGCACGCGACGGATGCGTCGACCCGCTGACCTTTCGCACGAACTGCAGCGCGGCCTCGCGCACCTCGTCGTCGTTGGTGGGCGGCTCGAAGTTGTGGAGCACCCTGATGTTCCGGCACATGCCGACGAGGCTACGCCGGAGCCGTCTCGGTCGCGAGCGGACGAAGCCGGGCGGTTGCGAGAGGATCTGCGCGAGATGCCGCAAGAAATTGCGAAAACCCCCGCCTGAGCGGGGGTTCTTCACTGCTGGGGTACCTGGACTCGAACCAAGAACAAAGGTACCAGAAACCTCCGTGTTGCCAATTACACCATACCCCAATGGCCTCGGAACCGTGTTCCGCGCCGAGATAAGACTCTATCCCATGGATCGGCAGCCGACAAACTGAGCGGGTCTCATCGGGCCGGGAAGGTGCTGGAAGCGACGCCCGAACCATCTGCAGCCTCGCTCGCGACCCCACCAACGCGGGCCAGCGCCGCAGCAGCCGCGCCTGCCAGTGTGGGGCACATGCCCGAGTCCAATGACCTGCTCGCCGTGCTCATCGACGCCGACAACGTCTCCCCCGCCCGCATCGATGCGGTGCTGACCGAGGTCGCCCGCTTCGGCACGGCGTCGGTCAAGCGCGTCTACGGCGATTGGACGAAGCCGCACCTTCGGGGATGGAAGGATGCCGCGAGCGCGCACGTGATCCAACCGATCCAGCAGTTCGACAACACCACGGGCAAGAACGCGACCGACAGCGCACTCATCATCGATGCGATGGACCTGCTTTACACCGGCCGCTTCCAGGGCTTCTGCATCGTGTCGTCCGACAGCGATTTCACGCGGCTCGCAGCCCGTATCCGCGAGCAGGGCATCACGGTCTACGGGTTCGGGGAGCGCAAGACGCCCGAGTCGTTCCGCAACGCGTGCGACCGGTTCACCTATCTCGAGGTGATCGATGCACCGAAGGAGTCGGATGCCGCGGAACCGGCCACGCAGCCCGTAGCGAAGGCCGACCAGCAGCGTCTGCGGACCGACGGCCGGCTCGTCATCGCGCTCCGCGTGGCCGTGAGCACAGCCGCGGACGAGAGCGGCAGGGCGAACCTCTCGCCCGTGGGCAGTCTGCTTCGGAAGCAACAACCCGACTTCGACTCGCGCAACTGGGGGTACGCGAAGCTCTCGGACCTCATCCGCGCGACCGGGCTGTACGACGTCAAGGTCCAGACGAACGGCACCGTCGTGGTCGCGGCGAAGCCGAAGGCGACCGCGAAGGCGCCATGACCTGCAGATCCGGCGGATGCCGCGGGCTGCACGCCCGCGGCATCCGTTGGTCTCGATACGGCGCTGGCGCGCCACCTCGACCGGCGCCTGCTCGACCGGCGACGACCGACCGAACTCAGCCGAGCTTCGCCGCGAGCCCGTCGAGCCGCGCGAGCGAGTCGATCTTGCCGAGGATCTGCATGGACTCGAAGAGCGGCGGCGAGATGCGACGGCCGGAGATGGCCGTGCGAACGGGGCCGAACGCGACGCGCGGCTTCAGGCCGAGTCCGTCGATGAGGGCGCCTCGCAGCGCCTCCTCGATGGCGTCGTGGGTCCACTCCTCGGCCGGCAGGCGGTCGAGTGCCTCGCGCGAGGCGGCGAGCACCGCGGCGGCGTCGGCGGGGAGTCCCTTGAGGGCGTCGTCGTCGATCGTGAGGCCCGCGGCATCCGTGAACAGGAAGCCCAGCATGCCGGGCGCCTCGCCGAGCAGGGCGATGCGCTCCTGCACGAGCGGGGCCGCCTCGGCGAGGATCGCGGCCTGCGGGGGCGACGGCGGCGCAGTGAGCACGCCGGCGGCCTCGAGGTAGGGCACGGTGCGCTCGGCGAAGTCGGCGGGCGCGAGCAGGCGGATGTGGTCGCCGTTGATCGACTCGGCCTTCTTCTGGTCGAAGCGGGCCGGGTTGGGGTTCACGTTCGCGACGTCGAAGGCTGCGATGAACTCGTCGCGGCTGAACACGTCGCGGTCGGCCGAGAAGCCCCAGCCGAGCAGGGCCAGGTAGTTGACCAGACCCTCTGGAATGAACCCACGGTCGCGGTGGTGGAAGAGGTTCGACTCGGGGTCGCGCTTCGAGAGCTTCTTGTTCCCCTCGCCCATGACGTAGGGCAGGTGGCCGAAGCGCGGCACGAACGTCGTCACGCCGATGTCGATGAGCGCGTGGTACAGCGCGATCTGGCGCGGCGTCGAGCTCAGGATGTCTTCACCGCGCAGCACGTGCGTGATGCCCATGAGCGCGTCGTCGACGGGGTTCACGAGCGTGTACAGCGGCGCACCGTTCGGGCGCACGAGCACGAAGTCGATCGTCGAGCCGACCGGGAAGTCGATGCGTCCGCGCACGAGGTCGTCGAAGCCGAGGTCGGCGTCGGGCACGCGCAGGCGCAGCGCGGGCTCGCGACCCTCGGCGCGGAAGGCGGCCTTCTGCTCGTCGGTGAGGTCGCGATCGAAGTTGTCGTAGCCTAGCTGCTTCGGGCGGCCGTTCGCGAGGTTGCGCGCGTCGATCTCGTCAGCCGTCGAGAACGACTCGTAGAGGTGACCGGCGTCCTTCAGCCTCGCGATGACGTCTTGATAGATGTCGCCGCGCTGCGACTGACGGTAGGGCTCGCTGGGGCCGCCCTTGTTCACGCCCTCGTCCCAGTCGAGGCCGAGCCAGGTGAGCGCGTCGATGATCTGGTCGAAGCTCTCTTCGCTGTCGCGCGCAGCGTCGGTGTCCTCGATGCGGAACACGAAGGTGCCGCCCGTGTGACGGGCGTACGCCCAGTTGAAGAGCGCGGTGCGGACGAGGCCGACGTGCGGCGTGCCGGTGGGCGACGGGCAGAAGCGCACGCGGACGTCGCTGCCGGTGGCCGTGGTCGTGGGGTGGGTTGTCTCAGACATCCCCTCAATCGTACCGAGGCCGGGGCGTGCCGCGAGGGCTGGTCGTACCGAGGTGCGGATGCCGGCGCCTGCGGCGATCAGTGCGCCGCGGCGATCAGTGCGCCGCGGCGAGCCCCTCGATCACGGCGACGGCGGCGGCGACGGCGGGCACGCGTGCGCCGCCGCGGGCGGTCACGAGGTGCAGCGAGCGCACGTCTCCCCCGGCCGTCGGCCGCACGACCACCCCCGGCCGCCGGGGCGACGCCGCGAGTGCGAGCTCGGGCAGCAGGGCGACGCCGAGCCCCTGCGCGACCATGCTCTCGACGGCGACGAAGTTGTCGGTCTCGAACCCGATGCGCGGGCGGAATCCGGCACCGTCGGCAAGCTCGAGGAGGTGCCCGCGGCAGCTGGGGCATCCGGCGATCCAGGCGTCCGCGGCGAGGTCGGCCAGGTCGACGGCATCGGATGCCGCGGCCGGGTGCCCTTCCGGCAGCACGACCTGCATGGGTTCCGCCCCGATCGAGCGCACGTCGAGTCCGCGCGCGCGTTCGGTGTGCGGGTCGTCGCGATCGCCGGGGTAGCTGAACGTGATGGCGAGGTCGGAGCGATCGGCCCGCACCGCGGCCACGGCCTCGGGCGGCTCTGCCTCGACGTAGGACACGGTGACGCCCGGATGCCGCGCCGCGAGGCCCGCGATGAGCTTCGGCACGAGCGTGGCCGACGCCGACGGGAACGCCGCGAGCCGCACCCGCCCGGCCCGGAGCCCGCGGATCTCGGCGAGCTCGCCCGCTGCGGCCTCGAGTGCGGTCGCGACCGCGTTCGCGTGCCTGGCCAGCACGCGCCCGGACTGCGTGAGCCGGACGCCGCGCCCGGCCCGTTCGATGAGCGCGATGCCCGTACGCTGCTCGAAGCGACGCAGGTGCTGACTGACCGCGGGCTGGCTGTAGCCGATCGAGGCCGCCGCGGCGGTGAGCGATCCGTGCTCGGCGATGCGACGCACGAGCCGCACGGTGAGCAGGTCGAGGGATTCGGCGAGGGCGTCGATCGAGGCATCCGACATGTTCGAATCATAATGCGCTGACATGTGTTCGATCACTCACCTGCCGTTGTGCAATGGAACGATCGGTCGGAGGCTGGAGGCATGCACCACGAGCGATCCCGATACGTCGGCGGCCGCGGCTACCTCGCCGCCTGCACCCTCGGCCTGCCGGCCGACGCCACGCGCGACGCCGTGCGCCGCGATCTCGATGCCTGGGCGACCGGGTCCGCGACCGCCGCCGACTACTCGGCGAGCCTCGAGCGCTCGCGCGCCCACGCCGCGAGCCTGCTCGGCGCGGCCCCCCGAAACGTCGCCACCGGATCCCAGGTCTCGGTGTTCACCGGTCTCGTCGCGGCATCCGCACCCCGTGGCGCCGAAGTGCTCTGCGTCGACGGCGACTTCTCCTCGGTCGTCGCCCCGTTCCTGGCCCACGGTGGCCTGCGCGTGCGGCACGTGCCGCTCGACGCACTCGCCGACGCCGTCACGGCCGACACGGCGTACGTCTCGTACTCGCTGGTGCAGTCGTCCACGGGCCAGATCGCGGATGCCGCAGCCATCGCCGAGGCCGCGCGGGCCGCCGGCGCGTTCACCCTCGTCGACACGACGCAGGCGACCGGGTGGATGCCCACCGACGACCTCGACGCCGACCTGCTCGTCTGCCACGCCTACAAGTGGTTGAGCTCGCCGCGGGGCGCCGCGTTCGCCGCCTTCTCGGACCGGGCGATCGAGGAGATCACGCCGTTCACGGCGGGCTGGTACTCGGGCGCCGATCCGTGGACCTCGTGCTACGGACCCGACCTCCACGTCGCGCCCGATGCCACGCGCTTCGATGTCTCCCCCGCGTGGAACGCGTGGGCGGGCGCCGAGGCCGCACTGGAGATCGCCGCCTCGCTCGACATGCGGGAGGTCCGGCGGCACGACCTGTCGCTCGCGAACTCGTTCCGCGCGGGCCTCGGGCTCGAGGCGTCCGACAGCGCGATCGTCTCGTGGAGCGACCCCGACGGATGCGACCTCGGGGCGATGACCGCAGCGGGCATCACGGCGTCGGGTCGCGCCGGTCGCGCCCGCGCGGCCTTCCACGTGTGGAACGACGAGGAGGACGTCGCCCTCGCGCTCGGGTCATTGCACCCGCACGCCGCCTTCGCCATCTGAAACCGCCGGGCGTGCCCGTCGTGGCGGCCCTCGGTGCGCCCTCGGTGCGAACGTCCGGGCGCTCCGGACCCGGTGCGACTACGCGCGGCGCGCGCGGTTCGTGAGCGTGCCGAGCCCCGAGACCGAGACCGAGACCTCGTCGCCGTCGACGATCGGGCCGACGCCCGCCGGCGTTCCGGTGAGGATCACGTCGCCCGGCAGCAGCGTGAACACGCTCGACGCATAGGCGATGATCGCCGGGATCGAGTGCACCATGTCGGCCAGGCGCCCCTCTTGGCGGCGCTCGCCGTTGACGCTCGTCTCGATCGTGCCGTTCACCAGGTCGAGCTCGGTGTCGATGACCGGACCGAGCGGGCAGAACGTGTCGAACCCCTTGGCGCGCGCCCACTGACCGTCGCGCTGCTGGAGGTCGCGCGCGGTCACGTCGTTCGCGATCGTGTAACCGAAGATCACGCTCGCCGCGTCGGCCTCGGCGACGTTCTTCGCGATGCGGCCGATCACCACGGCGACCTCGCCCTCGTGCTCGACGCGCTCGCTCTGCGGCGGCAGCACGATCGTGTCGGCCGGGCCGATCACCGAGGTGTTCGGCTTCAGGAAGAGCAGCGGCTCGCTGGGGGCATCGCTGCCCATCTCGGCGGCGTGCTCGCGGTAGTTCTTGCCGACGGCGACGATCTTCGACCGCGGGATGACCGGGGCCAGCAGGGTGGCGGCCGCGAGTGCGACCCGCTCCCCGGTCGGCTCGTAGCCTGCGAACATCGGGTCGGCCTTGAGGACGACGAGCTCGTGCTCCTCTTCGTCGACGACACCGAACGAGATGGACTCACCATGCGAGAAGCGCGCGATCTTCATGCGACCAGCCTACGGCGCGTCGGCGCGCGGCTCGTCAGGGATGAGCCGCTTGCCCAAGCTCGTGACCTCGTCGACCCCGTAGCCGAGGCTGCGGTAGAAGGCGATGACCCCGGCGTTCGTCGACCGCACCTGCAGGTTGAGCTTGGCGCATCCGCGCTCGGAGAGCAGACGCTCGGCCTCGGCCATCATCCGCGCACCGAGCCCCTCGCCGCGCCGCGAGCCGTCGACCGCGAGGTAGTTGACCCACCCGCGGTGACCGTCGTATCCGATCATCGCGGTCGCGACGACGGCGCCACCGGCCTCGCCGACGAGGAACATCTCCGGTTGCACGGTCAGCTTGCGCTCGATATCGAGGTACGGGTCGTTCCACGGCACCACGAGCCCGGCCGCGCGCCAGAGCGCCACGACGGGCTCGGTGTCGGCGACCTCGAAGGGGCGGATGCGCGCGGCGTCGGCCGCGGCATCCGCCCCTTCGAGCAGATCGGAGGAACTCACGCGTCGAGGCGCAGCATCCAGCCGTGGCGGTCTTCGCGGCGGCCGTACTGGATGTCGGTCAGCTCTTCGCGCAGGGACAGGGCCAGGTCGGATGCCTCGGAGTGCGTGTGCACGATCTCGAAGTCCTCGGCGAGCAGGCGCCCGATGGGCACCACCACGGCCGCCGTTCCGCACGCGAACGCGCCGACGATGTCGCCGGACTCGACGCCCGAACGCCACTCGTCGATCGAGAGCGCCCGACGTTCGACGGTGTGGCCGCGGTCGGCTGCGAGCTGCAGGATCGAGTCGCGCGTGATGCCCTCGAGGATCGAGGCCGACTCGGGCGTCACGAGCGTGCCGTCGCGCTTGACGATGACGACGTTCATGCCGCCGAGCTCCTCGAGGTTGCCGGCGTCGTCGAGGAAGGCGACCTGCTGGCAGCCCTTCTCGTGGGCCTCGGCCTGGGGCAGCAGGCTCGACGCGTAGTTGCCGCCGGTCTTGGCCGCACCCGTGCCGCCCTTGCCGGCGCGCGCGTACTGGGTCGAGAGCCAGATGTTCACGGGGGCCACGCCGCCCGGGAAGTACGCCGCCGCGGGGCTCGCGATCACGTAGTACGCGACCTTCTTCGCCGGCCGCACGCCGAGGAACGCCTCTTTCGCGAACATGAACGGACGCAGGTACAGGCTCGTCTCGGGGGCGCCGGGCACCCACTCGGCGTCGACCTCGACGAGCTTCCTCAGTGATTCGATGAAGATCTCGCTGGGGAGCTCGGGCAGCGCGAGGCGCCGGGCCGACCGCTGCATGCGCGCGGCGTTCTCGTACGGGCGGAAGGTGCGGATCGAACCGTCGGCGTGACGGTAGGCCTTCATGCCCTCGAAGACCTCCTGCGCGTAGTGCAGCACCGCGGCGGCCGGGTCGAGCGAGATCGGGCCGTAGGGCGTGACCCGCGGACGGTGCCAGCCGCCCTTCTCGGACCAGCAGACATCGACCATGTGGTCGGTGAAGTGGTTGCCGAAGCCGGGGTCGGCGAGGATCTCGGCGCGCGCCTCAGGCGACTTCGCCTGCTCGTTGCGAACGGTCTGCCAGATGAGCCCTGCGGGAGACGGAGCCTGGAGCGGGAGGTTGATCGTCATGAT